>JBELLC010000192.1:0-3445 GCA_042088965.1 Nisaea sp.
CCAAATTATTCTCATGACGTGCTCCTTCTTCAGGCTGCTTTGCCCGAATGTTCCGGATTACCCTCTTAAACATCCGCTTTAGGGTCGCGTGACGCGGGGTGTTTGTTGCAGCATTAATGGGCTGCGGCGGACCACCAAACAGCCAGCCATTTTGTCATGTAAGCCCTGTTTCTGGCGGGTCCAGCCAGCCATGAAAAAGCCAAAATACAGCAGAACAAAAGAAATTATTTTGCCAAAGTTACGGCCCGCCGCCCGGGCCAAACTCAGCCGGTTGCCATGGATGTCGACCACCTGCAATCCAAACAACATTTTGCCCAAAGTCGCCTGATATTTTGAGCTTTCCATGACCACATAGTAAATCAAGCCGATAACGTTGCTGACAAATACGTCAATGGCCGGCGCAATCATATCGGTATCGGAAAGCGGGTCAGCCCCTGCGATCCCAATTTCCTGGAAATCGCCGACGAAAAACCCCAGGATGAGCGCCAAAATAGCGAGAATGATGCTATCCGTAACAGCAGCAATCACCCGCATCCAAAACCCCGCGTAATAGAATCTCGCATCATAGTTTGGTATTTTAATCAGGGCGTAAATCCCATAGACCAAAACGCCAAGCGCATACAGCATCACCGGCAACCTGGCCCCGGCAAGCAAATTTGGAAATTCCATTTGATGCATCATTTATCATCCCCTTGGCAGTGATGAACCTGCGTCTTGGAGGCACCAACTTGTCTTGGGCTTCGTATTTCTTTGACCAGCTCGCGGCGGTAACACCACGATATAAATCTGATACTTCTGGTTTTATCAGGGCCTTACCCGATTGAGCCTATGTGGTTTCCCAGCATGGCAGGTTTCATAAAGCAAAGTTTAAGCAGCAGATGCAGGCCCTTAAACCAATCATATGGGTATGATTCTGTCACATTGGTATAAAACAGCGGTCTGAGCGAGGGGAGGCAATGGCGCATCGTTGTCGACGGCCCCCACTTAGAAATTAGCCGACATGGTTCCAAGGAAAGCGCTAATTTTCTGTACAATAGGCGACCATATCCCACATCGGCTCTCGCTCGCTGAGCCATTTGCTTTTACACCAGGACAGCCGAGACGCCCCGATTTTGCCTTTTGATACGCCGTATTGTAGGTCCAAATAAGCATCAGCCTGCTGCTCAATCTCATAGGCAACCATGTCAAATTGATAGTCATAGGTATTGGCCCATTTTGACAACGCAAATTTTACAATATTATCAATAAAATCAATAGGTTCTATCTTTGAATATCGATCATATAGCGCATTGGCCTTTTCAAACCCTTGGGCTTGCTGTTTCATGCAATAATCAAACATTTCGTGATCAAGGGAGCCACCTTTGGTCCACGTTTCCTGGCACTGACCTTTCGCCAATTGTGGATCAAACCGCAGTTCTGTCGCCGCGATAGCGCTGCTGGTGACGGTTAAAATCAAAACCGTGAGCACCCAGTATTTAGTCATTGTCACCCCCTGACATCCAAAATCGCATGTAAATCAAGGATAAGTGACGAATGTGTTCGATAAAAAGCGGACAAAAGGTTAAAAACCACCCCCTTTGCATAAAAATTAACCCATCCCCATCTACGTCCACTTTATTCATGGGTTTTTGCAGCCAACACCTTGGCCAAAAATAGCGGAAAACAATATATTGAGGCTATGTAAAGTGGATTTACCGACGAACGCTCAAGGGCTTTTCGGTCATTGGAACAGCGGGCCGACTTATTGCTAGTCCCTTGCAGACAAAAAAAGAGCCTGTCAAATGACAGGCTCCTCTGAAATCTTGATATTTGACTTGAGCGGTTAACGCTTTGAGAACTGGAAGCTCCGACGGGCTTTGGCGCGACCATATTTCTTCCGCTCTACAACCCGGCTATCACGGGTCAGGAAGCCACCCTTTTTCAACACCGGGCGCAAGCCTGGCTCATAATTCACCAAGGCTTTGGAAATCCCGAGGCGCACAGCCCCAGCTTGACCCGAAAGCCCACCACCTGAAACAGTACAGATGACGTCAAACTGGTCGGTCCGTTCCGCTGTTTCAAAAGGTTGCCGCAAGATCATCCGCAGCACCGGACGCGCGAAGAAAACTTCTTGCTCGCGGCCGTTAACGGTCACCCGACCATTGCCAGGCTTGATCCAAACGCGGGCAATGGCGTTTTTCCGTCGACCTGTGGCATAAGCACGACCAAAGGCATCAATTTTTGGTTCAACTGGCGCAACCACTTCTTCAGCTTGCAATTCAGCCAGAGCGTCGAGACCGGCGGGCGCATCAGCGCCTTGATCCTCGACCGTATTTTCGGTTTCGGCGGTCATCATCTACCTCTTATTTTTAGTGTTCATCGCGGCGATATCAAGCACTTCAGGCTGTTGGGCCTCATGGGGGTGCTCGGTACCCGCATAAACGCGCAGGTTGGACATTTGCTGGCGGGCCAAAGGACCACGGGTAATCATCCGCTCAACCGCTTTGGTAATCACCCGCTCTGGGTGCGCCCCATCGAGGATCTTATCCGCTGTTCGCGACTTAATCCCGCCAGGATGGCCAGTATGCCAGTAATAGGTTTTTTCGTTACGCTTATTGCCGGTCAACTTTACCTTTTCTGCATTGACGATGATGATGTTATCACCACAATCCATATGCGGTGTGAAAGTTGGTTTGTGCTTGCCGCGCAAATGGTTAGCGACGATCGTGGCGAGCCTGCCGAGGACTAAACCTTCGGCATCAATGATCCACCATTTCTTTTCGATCTCGCTCGGCTTGGCCGAATAGGTTCGCATGGGATACCCCGAGAGGACGTTAAAACAAAGAGAACGGCCCGAAATGACCGTTCGCATTTACAGGGTGTATTTTCTAAAGAAACAGAAGTCAACGATTTTACACAATAAAAACAATATCTTTATTGTGTGGTATAATGTTACCGCGTTTTTGAAGCACTTGAATACGGCTTAGATCTCCGGCCGGACCCGAAAACAAATCTCACCCTGCAAACACTCCCCACTGGCCAGCATGTGAAGACCACTTCCCGGAACCCCGCGACCGGCCGCATTAAAACCGTCGACCGCATGGCTGACCGGTTCGACACAAAAGAAATCGCTTTTGGGCGGCGTAAAAATAATCAGATGCGAAAATACCGCGTCGGCCCGTATTTCTAAAGCAGGCTGGCAGCCCGGCCAATGCAGTTCAGCAGGGCCCGACCATCCCCCAAAGCCAACATCCAAGCCTGCGGGCAACACCGCCTCAGCAGCAAACGCCAGATCAGCGGGCAGCGCGGCCGGGCCTTCTGGAATTCGACACTCATCAGCAGGCCAGATATCGTCTAGTTTGGCCTTTAAGCGCACCCCTTGTGGCCTTGGGAAATAGGGATGCAACCCCAGCCCCGCAGGCATTTGCAATTGCGCGTGGTGGTTGGTCACGGATAAATGATAGAT
>JBELLC010000041.1:0-7726 GCA_042088965.1 Nisaea sp.
AGATACAGCACATTGCGGCTCGGATGGCGTTGGCGAATATGCCACGCAATAGCATGCATCAAATGGGTTTTGCCAAGGCCAACGCCGCTATACAGGAACAGCGGGTTGAACGGCACGTGATCACTCTCTGCAACCCGCCGCGCCGCGGCAAACGCCAGCTCATTCGGTTTGCCAACCACAAAATTGTCAAAAGTTAACCGAAAATCCAAAGGCGCATCACTATTGTTATCGGCACGCTCGGCCATATGGACAACTGCGGGCAAGGCGGTGTCCTCGGGATAGGCGGCTTCCGGCGACTGCGCCTCGGCCTGATCTGCTACCGGCATTGCAGCGGCCCTGCGGACCTCAATTTTAATACCTGTCAGGCCACGCACCTCAGCCAACCAGAGCGCCGCCAGTCGGTCATGATATAACGATGCAATACGATCGCGCAGGAAAGGTGACGCGACCGATAAGGTGACACAACCATCACCGACATGACAAAACGTCAGCGGCTTGATAAATCCGCGATAGACAGCATCCCCAAATTCATCACGTAAGCGCGCGCGAATTTTAATCCAGGCTGAATTAATCAGGTCGCTTGAGGGATCGTGCCGATCGGTTTGAGACATGGCTGTATTTACCTTATGTAACGCTTGGGTTCGCCAAGGCTTCCCGCGAACACAGCGCCTTATTGTTATTTGTTAAGCCACCCTAACCAAATGCGCTATTTCAACCATCGTCAAAAGCGCAGTAGTCTTCTGGCCCAGTTTAGTTTCTTTACGAAAACCCAACAGTAATCAGAGTTTTTTATTTATCTTAGCGTGTTTTGTCGTCCATTTAATCCTGATTTCACGCCTCAAAAAAGTAACCCAATCTATTTTTTCTTTAACAGATCTGATTTTTACTTTTATCGCAGCCGCTATCCGGATCAGTGATCATGTATAGATACCCTAGTGTGACCTCTGCACGCAACAGCATCAAGGCACCTTTTTTTCATGATTTTGCGAATCTTTTTATTGACAGTTTGGGAAGCCATAAAGAATCAAGGCGTTGCAATAAAACTTTCATAAAGTAGCTTTTTCCCTGCGACACTTTGGGAAAGTCAGTCTTTTCAGGCAGTTATATCGATGGGGTAATTGTAACCTAAGGGAAAAAAATTTTTTTATTTTTTGATTATACGTATCGGTTGAAAATTACAATATCTTACCCGCGTCGGTGGTGCGGACACAAAGGGTAGATTTTGGCAGGACGCGCCGCCATTTTTTGCGTTTGCGACATAAAAAGGAAACTTGCCGCAGTTACACGTTTATTTGTGGAAATGGGGTTTTTACTTCATCGGGCAGAAAATCTCTGCCATACGCCTGCATGCCAATCCGTAGACAATAAAAAACCGCTAACACACTGTCAGCGGCTATTCCTTTCAGCGGTGCCGACAGGTAGCGCGGCTTATGCCATCGCCTTAATCGCAGCATTTAAGCGAGATATTTTCCGTGAAATTGTATTGCGGTGGTAGATCCCACGAGTCACGCCACGTTGCATTTCAGGCTGCGCAACCGTCAAAGCGATACGCGCACCGTCTTGGTCGCCACTGGCGATGGCCAATTCAACCTTCTTCATAAATGTCCGGATCCGTGACTTGCGCGCGTGATTAATGACGCGCCGCTGCTCATTGCGACGAATACGTTTCTTGGCAGACTGATGATTGGCCATGACGATCTCAAGTTTTCTGCGGTTTCAAAGAGCGGGTTTATATCGTTGGTGTAACGATCCGTCAACAGCCGTTACACCAACACTGAGGTATTTTATCGATTTTTGAACTTTGGGCTGCGTTTTTCGACGAAGGCCGACATGCCTTCCATCTTATCCTCGAACGCAAAGCTTGAGTGAAACAGCCGCCGTTCAACCCGCACACCTTCATTTAAACTGGTCTCATAGGCTGCATTCACAGCATCTTTGGTCAGCATCACAGACGGCAATGACATGTCAGCGATTGTCGCCGCTGTCTTCAGCGCCTCGGCTTCTAGGTCAGCCAGCGGCACAACCCGGCTTACCAGGCCCGCGCGTTCCGCTTCCTCTGCCCCCATCATCCGCCCTGTCAGGCACATCTCCATGGCTTTTGATTTACCAACAAAGCGGGTCAAGCGTTGGGTGCCACCCGCACCTGGTATAACCCCGAGCTTAATTTCCGGTTGGCCAAATTTGGCATTGTCTGCGGCGATGATGAAATCACACATCATTGCAACCTCGCAGCCACCCCCCAATGCAAATCCCGCAACGGCAGCAATGATGGGCTTGCGCGTCTTTGCGACCTGTTCCCATTCGGCGGTGATGAAGTTCTCTAAATAAACATCACTATAGGTCTTTGGCTGCATCTCCTTAATGTCAGCACCGGCCGCAAATGCCTTTTCGCTGCCGGTTAAAACCATGCAGCCAATCGCCGGGTCGGCTTCAAAGCTTGCCAGCGCCGCCCCTAAATCGCGCATCAATGGCGATGACAACGCATTCAACGCTTTTGGCCGGTTCAGACGGATCAACCCAACTTTACCATGGGTCTCCACAATAATATTTTCATAGTCCATTAACTTACCTCCATTTTAGATACATAACGGCCGGTGATGGGCAGCAAAGCCAACTTGCAACACCCTTGCTTGCTGTCATGCTTGACCTCATGGTCGCGGCGTTAAGGTGAAACGCACCACCGTCAATGGCCCCTCACGGGCCGGAAAATCAATCACCAAATACTCGTCTTCACGCACAAAACCGGGCCCCCCCCCTGCTGTCTTGGTGGCCGCAACCTGCCAGCCGAGTTGTGGCAGTAATTGGCGATAATAACGCAGGACGTCGCCGGCGCTGACAGGACCTTCGGCGACCGCAATAATAATCCGTCCTGCAACACTATCAAATGTCACATTGGCGTCAGGAACATCGACTAAGGCCGCCATCAGCGGCAAATCTTCATAACCCCTTAAAAAGCCATCGGCGCGGGCAGCACCAAGCAGCGCCGTCACGGCGAAAAAGCTGGCGAAGATGACCGTCACAAATCGCAAACCCATGTGCGCCCCCTGGTCCTAAGACTCGTTCACCATTGCTAACTTAGCGCTGGCAGTTGGAACAGAAAAAAGTCGCCCGGCCTGTTTGCACCAAGCGCTGCAATGGCCGTCCACAGCCGGCGTTGGGACAGGGCTCGCCGGCCCGGTCATAAACATTGAAAGCATGCTGAAAATAACCGAGCTCGCCGCTTGGCTGCACATGGTCGCGGAGGCTAGAGCCACCGGCAGCAATGGCGTCCTCTAAGACATGTCGAATCGCTTGTGCCAAGCGTTCAGCGCGCTGTCCGCTGACACTATTGGCCATTCGGCGTGGTGAAATACCCGCCCGAAACAGCGCTTCAGAGGCATAAATATTACCAACCCCCGCCAGCAGTTTTTGGTTCAATAACGTCGGCTTAATCGCTGTTTTTCGGCCTTTCAATGCAGCGGCCAACACCGGCCCACTAAAGGCATTTCCCAGCGGCTCAGGGCCTAAACCTGCAATCAGAGGATGACTGTTAATGCTGTCTGTTGTCGCTAAATGTACCGAGCCAAAGCGGCGGGCATCGTTAAAGCAGACAACCTTGCCATTGGCACTGGTGAAAATGATGTGATCATGTTTTTGCAGCAAGGCGGGCCGATGATCCGTAATCGTCATCCGCCCGGACATGCCCAGATGTAATAACAAAACCGTCTGGTCATCAAAATGCCCAAGAATATACTTCGCCCGGCGGCTGAGGCGCAGCAGGCGACGGCCACGTAACCGGTCGGCAAAACCCTCCGGGACAGGCCAACGTAACTTGCCAACCCGGCATTCAACATCGCTGAGAACCTGCCCCTCAATGGCACTGGCAAGCCCGCTTTTAACGGTCTCAACTTCGGGCAATTCAGGCATTGCGCTTCCTTATTCTATGGTGGCGGAAAAACAGCATCGCGGCGGCAGATCGGCGCATTCACTTTTACCTCATTCTGCGCTAACTTACAGGGGTCAAACAATAGCCAAGCGATAGGCGCCAAAATCTCCTCGAACAGTGCTTGCACGAAAGAGACGATATGACCGACCAAACGCATTTTGGATATCAAGAGGTGGCCCGCGATGCCAAAGCAGGCTTGGTCCGCGATGTCTTTGATAAAGTCGCCAGCCGTTATGACCTAATGAACGACCTGATGAGCGGCGGTATTCATCGACGTTGGAAAGATGCTGCGATGGATTGGCTGGCGCCGCAGCCCGATCAACACTTGCTTGATGTCGCGGGTGGCACCGGCGACATCGCGTTTCGATTTTTAGAGCGCGGCGGCGGCGGCGTGACCGTCTGTGATATAAATGAGAGCATGTTGACCGAAGGGCGGCGGCGCAGCGCCGACCGATTGCTTGGTGACAAAGTAAAATGGCTTGTCGGCGATGCCGAGTGTTTGGCCGCGCCTGACCGCAGTGTTGATGTCTATACCATCGCCTTTGGGCTCCGAAATGTTACCAATATTGAAGCCGCGTTGGCGGAAGCTTTTCGTGTCCTGAAAATCGGTGGCCGCTTTCTGTGCCTGGAATTTTCGCATGTTGAAAACGCCGCTTTGGCAAAGCTCTATGATCGCTTTTCCTTTTCAGTCTTGCCAGAACTTGGGGCCCGTGTCGCGGGTGACCGAGAAGCCTATCAATATCTGGTGGAAAGCATCCGTAAGTTCCCCAATCAGCAGGATTTGGCCGATAAAATGCGCGCCCAGGGGTTTGAAAATATCGCCGTCCGCAACCTGAGTGGTGGTATCGCAGCGATGCATTCTGGTTGGCGGCTATAACCCAAGCCGCGACGCGAGGCAGCGCCCCCCACCTGCTCTGAAAATCTGCTGGCCCCAAAGCCTTTTGGACCGATTCATTTGGCTAAATATAATTGGGTGCGGGTCGATCAGGGCGCCATCCTTGAACCACAATTGCCAGCGCCCGTTGACCTGACCTTTCGCTGCAGGGTGCGTATTGATATCAACCCTGGCGCCTTACCGGCGGCCGATCAAAACCTGGATGATGGATGCCAGCGTTTCACCCTTGGCGAATATTATAACCCGACACCTGGCACCATGCCGTATCGCGGGCATCGTCAACGCCTGTTTGAGCGTGATTTTACAGCTGACATGCTTGATCGGTTCAGTGATTTAAAGTTGCTTGATTACGGTTTTCGCTGTCCCTGTGATACACTTCATCCGATCGATGAACTGACCTTGGGTCTGACCTGGTTTTTGATGGAGCAAACATGATGGACCTGAGCCAACGCCTCGCCGCCTGCCACGCCAGCCCGGTTCATGATGTGATGCGTGAAATGGGCTATGGCAATTGCGTTCTGCCGCCCGAGATCCAGCCCCTCGATCGCAGCATGAAAATCGCGGGTGAAATTCACACTTTGTCTGGCCGAATTGACCAAACCCTCAGCCGCCATGAGAGCTTGCTGCGCTGGTCGCAGGTTTTATCACGGGTGCCCCGCAATAAGGTTCTGGTCTGCCAACCGAATACCCATGCAATCGCCTTGATGGGCGAATTATCGGCCCGGGCTTTGATGATGAAGGAGAGCCGCGGCTATCTGATGGACGGCCATTGCCGCGATGTGGCCGATATCCTCGAGATGCAATACCCGGTCTTCGGCCGCCAGAGCACCGCTGCCGATATTATGGAACGCTGGGCTTATGACGCCATGGGCGTGCCAATCACCATCGGCACGGTGACCATCCGCAGCGGCGATTATCTGATCGCCGACATGGATGGTGCGGTGGTCATCCCCCATGAAATTGCCGAGGCCACCATTACCGAGACCGAAAAGGTCATGGCCGAGGAAAGCGATATGCGCAGTGCTATCCTCAGCGGCATGGACCCAGAACAGGCCTATTTAAAATTTAACCGATTTTAACTCAGGTTAAGTCGGCTGCTAACGCTTGGCGGGTAGCAGGTGGCAGAATTGTTAGATGACTATAGGCGGGGTGCTTAATCCCTAAAATCACGTCACCGACATCTGATTTGAACCTCGCTGCCAAGCTGTCTGACATTTTGAAGTGAACGAATTGCACCGAGGATGCTTTGCCCTCAGCAGAGGTGCGATCAACATCAGTTTCCGCGACCACCTCGGCTTCTTCGCCGCCGACAGACAGGAAAAACGTTTCTTCAACGCCGCCAAGCTCACCGAGGATTGTCGCCCGTTTCACAGGCTCGTCAATTTCAAACATGACCGTCGCCACCAGCTCACGGCCTTTTGGAATCAGCGGGTTATAAGCTGACAATTCATCAGCAATCTGTTCCTCGCCGCCTTTTTCGATGAACAACATCTCATGCACTTGTAACCACATGGTGTCATAGCTTTCAAAATAGAAAGTCGCATGCGGCCCCACATGGATCCGGCGATGCTTTTTCGCCGCCACCACCTGTTTGCGCTTGTCGGCACGAACCGCACCATAAGCGGTCATGTCCATAATATCGGCACGGGTTAATTCGATTGCATTCATTTTCTTACGCTCCTGACAGCGATTTAATATCCATAGGCACGGGCAAGGATCTGCACCGGGTGTGAGGCGCTATCGACCTCCGGCTTGCGACCATCGATCCGTTCCATGCCTTGCAGAATGTGGCTTCGGGCCAAGGGACAGCCAGAAACCACATAGGATTTCGCTGCCTTTGACGCTTGTCGGGCCACCGGTTTACCGACCTTAATAGCGGTTTCAAAATTATCTTTCATGATCCCCCAAGAACCACCATGACCGGCGCAGCGTTCAATCACATTGAGGTCAAAATCAGGGATCAACCGCAGCATTTCTGCTGATTTTTGACCAAAGTTTTGGGCCCGTGAGTGACATGCCAAATGCAGTGTGGCACCGCCATCAATAGCGTCGATGCCATCGGCCATACCTTCTGTTCGGGCAATGTCGACGATATATTCATCAATATCGAACGTCGCCTCTGCCAAGGTTTTGACCTGGGCATTTTCTGGCGAAATCAACGGCCATTCAAACTTCAGCATCAGCGCACATGACGGCACCAGGGCGATCACCGCATAACCACGCTCAATCCAGTCCGCCATTTCAGTCGCGACTGAAATGGCAATTTTGGCAACCTGCGCGATATCACCTTGTTCCATCTGCGGCATGCCGCAGCAGGACGGGTAGACAACTTCGGTCTCGACACCATTGCGGGCCAAAATTTGCCGCGCGGCGATGCCAATCTCCGGGCTGTTAAAATTCCCAAAACAGGTTGCATACAAAACCGCCTTACGACCATAGGCCGGGGCCTTGGTGTTCACTTCAGGGGTTTCGGACATGGCCCGGTTGACCAAGGTTTCACTGGTAAATTTGGGCAATTCTGCGTTCCGGTCGACACCGATGGTTTTTTCCATCAACGGCCGCGTCACATGGTTGTCACAGCTGCTGGCCCAATTCGCCACCGGGGCCATCATGCTTGCAAATTTGCCATTCCGGTCTGTTTGCGTGAGCTGGCCTTCGGCAAAACTCCGCTTCCCGGCGCGCCCTTCGATGGCCCGGTAGCGCAGCATCAGATGCGGGAAGTCCAGGTTGAATTCATGGGGCGGCACATACGGGCATTTCGTCAAGAAACACATGTCACACAGCGTGCACGCGTCGACCACAGGTTTAAAGTCAGCACTATCGACGGTGTCCAGCTCGCCGCTTTCACTATCATCGATCAGGTCGAACAGGCGTGGGAAACTATCACAAAGGTTAAAACAGCGCCG
>JBELLC010000041.1:7826-14134 GCA_042088965.1 Nisaea sp.
CATCGATCAGGTCGAACAGGCGTGGGAAACTATCACAAAGGTTAAAACAGCGCCGACAGCCATGGCATATATCAAAAACCCGGCGCAGCTCTTCGTCCAATGCCTCAGCATCATAAAACGATTCGTCTTGCCAATTCAGTGGGTGTCGGATCGGGGCGTCTAAGCTTCCTTCGCGCATGGGTTCCCTCGCTCATTTTTGCGTTGCGTGGTTTATTTTTGCCGCCGCGCTGCCGTTTGTTATGGCAAAATCACGACGCAGGTTAACCGTCAAGCCAGCAGCCGCTGGCCCGTTGTTGCCAGCGGGTTTTAATTTTATGGGTACCGACCCGGATGTACCGGGCCGGTTTCGTCATTTACGACGAGAATGGCGCGCGGCAGTCATGCTGCCCCGCCACTCAACAGCTTAGCCCTCAAGGGCGTCGAATGCCTTCTGGAAACGACCAGCATGGCTTTTTTCAGCTTTTGCCAAAGTCTCAAACCAATCTGAGATTTCGTCAAAACCTTCTTCGCGCGCGGTTTTGGCCATCCCTGGATACATGTCTGTGTATTCATGGGTTTCGCCAGCCACAGCCGCTTTCAAGTTATCAGCAGTGCTGCCGATGGACAGGCCGGTCGCGGGATCGCCTGTTTCTTCCAAAAACTCAAGGTGGCCGTGAGCGTGACCTGTTTCGCCTTCAGCGGTTGAGCGGAACACTGCGGCAACGTCGTTGTAGCCCTCAATGTCAGCTTTCTGCGCAAAATACAGGTAACGGCGGTTTGCTTGGCTTTCACCAGAAAACGCGTCTTTTAAGTTTTGTTCGGTCTTCGAACCTTTAAGGTCGCTCATAATCATCACTCCGTCGGTCGGTGGATAACGAAAAAATCTGACAGCTGCTATAGCCTGCACGCAACAAGCCAATGGCCGTCCTGTCCCTATATGTAAACCGATCAGCGTCGCGGTCAAGGGATAATTAGAACAGTTTTAAAAAATGCCCTTATGCTCTGACTTAAATGGATTTTTTTCCTGAAACACGGATGATCACTTCAACATCACTGATTTCGGTACCCGGCGGCGGTGCGGGAATTTCAGTCACCCCCAATTGGCCGCTGGGAATATCCAGTAGCGCGCCTGTTTGCACGTTGTAGAAATGGTGATGGGGGGCGGTGTTCGTATCAAAATAAATCCGCCCCGCTTCCACCACAACCTCGCGCATTAAGCCGTTTTGGGTGAATTGGTGGAGCGTATTATAGACCGTCGCCAAGGCAACTTTCATACCGACCTGTTCAGCTTCACGGTGTAATTGTTCAGCGGTGACATGGCGGTGTTGGTCAACGAATAGAAGCTTGGCCAGCGCCAATCGTTGACGGGTTGGCCGCAAGCCAAAGGTCCGCAACCGATCGTTTTGATGATTTTCACGCGCCGTCGTCATTGACCGGCATCCTTTCGCCATCTGCCCGCGCAGGCACTCAAAACGCCCCTCTGAACGCCCGCCAGAACGCTCTTAAGATCAGTATCATCAGCAGAAAGTCAAGTCTGCAACCAGGCCTGAGGTGGGCGATTTGAATGTCAGGCGCTTACCATCGGGCCGATTGCACAATCTTGTGACCGCGCAAATGTCATTGTTTATTTGCGAAAGGGGGCCTGTAGCTGCTATTCAAACCGTGGCAACGCTGCCCAGTTACGAAAAGGATAAATAAGCGCCGTGTCTTTTCTGAATCGCAACAGCTTTAACTACCAGGAACTCTTAGAATGCGCGCAAGGCCGATTGTTTGGCCCCGGAAACGCGCAATTGCCGATGCCACCGATGCTGATGTTTGACCGCATCACCCATATTTCGAACGCTGGCGGTAGCAAAGATAAAGGCACTGTCGAGGCCGAATTCGACGTCAACCCAGATCTTTGGTTTTTCAAATGCCATTTTGAAAATGATCCTGTTATGCCTGGGTGTTTGGGCATGGATGGACTTTGGCAGTTACTGGGTTTCATGCTTGGTTGGCTTGGTGGTCACGGCGCGGGACGCGCGCTTTCCGTCGGCGAAGTGCGTTTTACCGGACAAGTATTGCCGGACGCTAAAATGTTGCGCTTCCACCTGGATATTAAGCGCGTGATCATGCGCAAGCTGACCATGGGCATCGCCGATGGATTTGTTGAATGCGATGGCGAAAAAGTATTTGTTGCCAATGACATTCGTGTTGGCCTGTTCCAAAGCCAACCTGCAGAAGGATGACGCCATGCGCCGCGTTGTGGTTACCGGTCTGGGTATCGTTTCGAGTATTGGGAATAATGCCGCCGAAGTGACGGCAGCGTTGCGCCAGGGCAAATCTGGCATCGTGCATGCCGACGTCTATGAAGAAATGGGCTTTCGCTCTCATGTTCATGGCGCACCGCAAATCGATACAAGCGAACATGTGGACCGCAAGCTACTGCGCTTTATGGGCGATGGTGCGGCCTATAACTACATCGCCATGGCTGAAGCGATTGCTGATGCAGGCCTGGAAAATGGCGATATTTCGAATCCCCGCACTGGCTTGATTATGGGTTCTGGCGGGCCGTCGACGCAAAACATGATGGCGGCCTTTGATTTAGCGCGAGAAAAAAGCCCAAAACGCGTTGGCCCTTACATGGTGCCCCGGGTGATGTCGAGCACCAATTCTGCCAATCTCTCCACCGCTTTTAAGATCAAGGGGCTGAGCTATTCGATTAGCTCTGCCTGTTCAACCAGCGCCCATTGTATCGGCAATGGCGCTGAGATGATCCAATATGGCAAGCAAGATATCGTGTTTGCGGGCGGCGGCGAAGAACTGCATTGGACCTTATCGGTGCTATTTGATGCCATGGGCGCGCTATCATCGAAATTCAATGATCGCCCCACGCAAGCGAGCCGCACCTATGATGTTGACCGGGATGGTTTCATCATCGCGGGCGGCGGCGGTGTGGTGGTGTTGGAAGAACTGGAACATGCCCGCGCACGCGGCGCCAAAATTTACTGTGAACTGGTCGGTTATGGGGCCACCTCTGATGGCGCTGATATGGTTCAACCCTCCGGTGAAGGGGCCTTTCGCTGCATGAACATCGCCCTCGACGGCCTAAGCGGACCCGTCGATTATATCAATTCCCATGGCACCAGCACACCAGCAGGCGATATTCCAGAGATCAACGCCATTCGTCAGGTGTTCAGCAATCGCCAAGACCTGCCGCCTGTTGCCTCAACCAAATCCCTGACAGGCCATTCACAAGGTGCCGCAGGCGTTCATGAAGCGATTTACACCATCTTAATGATGCACAATACGTTTATCGCGGCGTCGGCGAATATCGAGACCCTCGACCCAGAAGTGGGCGATTATCCGATCGTCCGCCAGCGCGTCGACAACGCCAATATCAATCTGGCGCTGTCCAATAGCTTTGGTTTTGGCGGTACAAACGCTGTTCTCGCCCTGCAAAAATTTCACGATTAAGCGGCCTGCCATGCACCCCAGTCTTGACGATTTGCGGCAACAGAGAAATGTGAACCATGACAGCAAGTGACATGCGTACATCCGGCCTGATGGCTGGCAAAAAAGGCCTGATAATGGGCGTCGCCAATGAGAAATCGATTGCCTGGGGCATTGCCGAAGCGCTTGGCAAGGCGGGTGCAGAGCTTGCCTTTACCTATCAAACAGAGGCGTTTTCCCGGCGCGTGGCACCACTTGCAAACACTGTCGGCTCGGATTTTCTTTTACCCTGTGATGTGGCCAATGAAGACGACCTTGATCAGGTTTTTGCCGCCTTGCAAAAGCGCTGGGGGAAGATTGATTTTGTCGTTCATGCGATTGCTTATTCCGATAAGAACGAGCTTAAAGGGCGATATGTCGACACCAGCCGTGACAATTTTCGCAATACCATGGATATTTCCTGCTTCTCCTTCACAAATGTAGCCCGGCGGGCCGCCCCCTTGATGACCGCAGGGGGGAGCTTAATGACATTGAGCTATCTTGGCGCAGCCCGGACCCTGCCGAATTACAATGTCATGGGCGTTGCCAAAGCCGCCTTAGAGGCCAGCGTTAAATACTTGGCCGCTGATTACGGTGCCGACAATATCCGGGTGAATGCGATTTCAGCCGGCCCAATGCGTACGTTAGCAGGCTCCGCCATCGGCGGTGCCCGTTATGTCTACCGGTATACCGAGCGAAGCGCCCCTCTGCGCCGCAACCTTGCCCTTGAAGAGGTTGGCCGTGCTGGCCTTTATCTGGCAAGTGATTTATCCAGCGGTGTTACCGGTGAAACCATGTATGTGGATGCCGGTTTCCACGCCATCGCCATTCCCCCCGCCGAAGAAAGCCCACCTGAAAACGGAAAATAAGACGCTATGAAGACGATAGCCTTACCTCCTGAGGCACTTCAAGAGGCCATTGCCGAAGCTGATTTGCGGGTTTTACTGATGGTTGTGTTTCAGCTGTCGGGGGACCGGCGCTGGCTGGCCGAGCCGTTTCGTCCGAAACGTGATGTAAATCTGATCGCCGCCAATGACGCTGGTTTGAGCGAAGCGGCGCAAGCTGAAGTACGCGCCGCAGCTGTCGACTTGCTGTCCCACACGCCGCGAGAAGCGGCCATCAGCAATCCCGATGAGGCCCTGACATTAGAGATGATGCGTTGGTGTTTGGGGGAAAATATTGCCGCTGAATACGCCCCAATGATGCGCGAGGAAATGGGCTTTGAAGACCGCCATGTGGCCTGGTCAGGGGCGGCGGTAACACCGCAGACAATAGATGCCCGCCCGGTGATTATTGTTGGCGCGGGCGCCAGCGGTATCGCCCTGGGTGCCAATTTGGTCAAATTGAACATTCCCTTCATCATTGTCGAGAAAAATGCCGATGTGGGCGGCACTTGGTTTGAAAACACCTACCCCGGATGCGGTGTCGATACCCCCAATCACGCCTATTCCTTTTCATTTGGTAAGCGGCATGATTGGAGCCGGTATTTTGCCCCACAGCCCGAAATTCATGCCTATCTGGCCGCCCGGGCCGACGAATTTGGGCTAAAGCCCCATATCCGCTTTCAGCACAGCGTCACCGCCGCACACTGGTCAGAGGACAAAGCCTGCTGGCAGGTCTCTGTCACCAGCTTGCAGGGCCGCCACGAAACGATTGAGGCGCGGGCGCTGGTCAGTGCCATTGGCCAGCTCAGCCTGCCATCCATACCCAGCATTCCCGGACAGGAAAAATTCCAAGGCCGCCTTTTCCATAGCAGCAACTGGCCTGAGGACCTGGACCTAACAGGCAAGCGATTGGCCCTCATCGGCACTGGCGCTTCGGCCATGCAGATCGTTCCCACCGTGGCCGGGCAAGTCTCCAATTTAACAATTTTCCAGCGCAGCGCCCAATGGGCCCGGCCGATCCCCCGATATCACGACCCGATTGGCCCCCTTGGTCAATGGTTGCTGCAATCGGTGCCGTTTTATGCCGCCTGGTTTCGCTTTACCATGTTGTGGCGCTATGGCGATGGCCTGCTGCCAAGTTTGCGCAAAGACCCTGACTGGGCATTTCCAGAGCGTGCCCTGAACCGCGCCAATGACCGCCACCGTCAACAGATGACCGCGCATATTCATCAGCAATTAGAAGGCCGCCCCGATCTGATTGCCAAATGTCTGCCAAGTTATCCGCCCTATGGCAAAAGGATCCTGCTTGATAATGGTTGGTACACAGCCATCCGCCAAAATCATGTTCACCTTGAAACCACAGATATCACCGAAATCACCACAACCGGCATTACCACCGCTGATGGTCGCCAGCATGGTGCCGACATCATTGTGTTGGCAACTGGCTTTAAAGTCGCCTTGATGGCGGCGCGTTTGAATATCACCGGCCGCAAGGGTGAAAACCTCGCGGACCGCTGGGCAAATGATAATCCGACCGCCTATCTCGGCATAACGGTGCCCGGATTTCCAAATCTCTTTTGCATGCAAGGCCCGAATACCGGCCTGGGTCATGGCGGCAGCGCCATTTTCCAAGCAGAATGTCAGGCCCGCTATATCGCCGCGGCCTTGGTGGCAATGACCGAATCAGGGATTGCCGCCCTTGATGTCGACCAAGACGCCCATGATCGCTATGTCGCCAGCGTTGATCACGAGCATGAGCAATTGATTTGGACACATCCTGGCATGTCGACTTACTACCGTAATGGCCAAGGCCGGGTGGTCTCGGTCATGCCATGGCGGTTGGTTGACTATTGGGAAATGACACAACGACCCGATCTCTCAGATTATCAGCTTACGCCGCTGGCCCCAGGGGGCGACCTAGGGGGCGACCCAGGGGGCGACCCCGCTAAAGCTGCGTCTTGATCCAGGTTTTCA
>JBELLC010000041.1:14234-16517 GCA_042088965.1 Nisaea sp.
AGGGGGCGACCCAGGGGGCGACCCCGCTAAAGCTGCGTCTTGATCCAGGTTTTCAAGCGCCGGGCCGCTTCTGCCATATCCTCACTGGCCCCGGCAAATGAAAACCGCAGACTGCGATGGCCGCGGCTCGGGTCAAAATCAGTGCCTGGCGTGCACGCAATGCCAATCTGTTGTAACATATTGCGGCAAAACACAGCGCTGTCATCAGTATAGGCGGAAACATCGGCATAGATGTAAAAGGCGCCATCAGCAGGTGCCAGATCCGCAAAACCAGCAGCTGGTAGCTCATTCAGTAAGATCGCACGGTTATGGGCGTAGCGCGCGACATTTTGATCTAATTCTTCTGTTGCCCCAAAGGCAGCGATGGCAGCACGTTGTGACAATGTTGGCGCTGAAATAAACATATTTTGGGCCAAACATTCCACCGGCCGCACTAAATCAGCGGGCAGAACCATCCAGCCCAAGCGCCAACCCGTCATCGAGAAATATTTAGAAAAACTGTTAATGACGATCACATTATCGCTGAAGGCAAGGGCACTGACCGCTGGCGCACCAAAGCTAATGCCATGATAAATCTCATCTGAAATCAAGCGAATACCCTCAGCATCACAATAGCGCACCAAGGTTGCCATTTCAGCTTCGGCAATCATGGTGCCTGTGGGGTTGGCGGGACTGGCAATGATCAGACCATCGATTGGTTTGTCAAGGCTGGCTAATAATGCGGGGGTTGGCTGAAAGCGGTCTTCTGGTCCTGTCAGCAGGTCAACAACCTCAATCCCTAGGGCGGTGAGGATATTGCGATAGGCAGGGTAGCCGGGGGATGCCAGCGCAACCCGGTCACCAACCTCAAAAGCCGCCAGAAAGGCCAAGGTAAAGCCACTTGATGAGCCGGTTGTCACCGCGATTCGATCGCCGCCAGGGTTCAGGCTATACCAATCCTGATAATGATGGGCGATGGCCGCGCGCAGTTCAGGCACCCCCAGGGCAAGGGTATAGCCCATTTTATCGCCCTCAATCGTGGCTTTGGCAGCCGCCAAGACTGCCGTCGGTGCGCCTGTTGACGGTTGGCCCACTTCTAAATGCAAAACATCTTCGCCAGCCTTTTCACGGGCGGCCGCAGCTTGCATCACATCCATCACAATAAACGCCGGCACTTGACCCCGTTCAGCTATTTTTAATGCCATCTTTGCTCTTCCCAACCGCGGTATCAAAAATTAATTGCTATTATTTCTGCTCAAAAACCACCAAGCCTGCGCCGCGTTGGTCGTCACCCACCACGCAGTCAAACTCATACCGAGGCAGGCCTTCAAAACAGTGAATTGCCCGCACACGCGCAAGCTTATCCTGTCGATCGTTGAGGACCTCTGGGGATAAATTACTTGCCGTAATTGCTGCTTCTTGGGCGATCTGACGGGCGCTGATTACTGCTTGGCGCGGCCGATCAATGGCTGCTTTGAGCGCCATTTCACCTGTAAAATGATCAAGCGCAACCGCAATCAAGGCATCGCCTGCTGCGGGTCCGCCACTGCCCGCAGCGATCATATGACTTTGCCAATTCAACGTATTGCCCACCATCAGCACAGCGGCATTACTTGACCCGGCAGCCACGTCACCAGCCCTTGGGGCAAATAGGCCCGTCTCACCAAGCATGTGTCCACCGCCAAAGGCCCGCCCAAGAGATATCGCACAGCCAACCGCTTGCCCAGCGGCGTCTAGCGCCCAAAAAGCACTTGATCCCGCCCGATCTTGAGCGCTTTCACGATCTGCCGCGACAGGCTGTAAATCATCGGCAACATGCGCGGCATAGAGCGCCTTTAAACGCCCCTGGTCACTGCGCCCTGTCCAGTTTTCATCCTGTGACAAACGTTTTAGAACAGCATTTAAGCGCTGCTCCGTAACGATGCTTGGGCTGGTCATGACCCATGTCTGATTAACATGCCGCAGACCTGTCACGGGTGTCCAAGCTGGCACCGCTTGACGTAAGGCATCGCCGTCAAGCTGTAGGTTTTCGCGTTTCGCGGCGGCAACCAAACGGCGCGCAAGCGCCCCCTCATACAGATCATCAATCCCATACGCCCGCAATTGGGCGAGAATATCGGCCAATGCAGATTGTTTCAAAACTGTACTTAAGGGCACATTTTGACCCGCAGGCTGGAATAATTGGCGCGCCTTTGGGCCGAGAATCGCCTGATGCGCCTGCACATCATTTGCCAATTGCCGGGAAACCCGGCTCCCCCAACGGGCCAATTGTTCGCTTTTCACCAGCAGGTTTTGGATCGGCAC
>JBELLC010000041.1:16617-19986 GCA_042088965.1 Nisaea sp.
GCAGCCAAAACATCACGCCCAACCAACGCGGCACGTGGCTCATCAGCAGCAACAGCCCCCAAAAACTCACCGCCAATGTCGACGCTACCATCATTGGCACAGCCTGCGAGAGTCACGGCAACGGTCACGGCCAGTCCTATCGCCGTCAAGCCCTGGCCAAAACAACGCTTGCTTGCCTTTCTTCGACCATAATTTTTGGCCATGATAAAAGGTGTGCCGACAATGGCTTGCCGATGGAAAATGAAAGAACGAAAACACCCCATGGCCTTATCAGCAAATTTTATCTGCCGTGGTTCTGTGTCTTCCCAGGCGCTTATTGTCGCTTTTGTTATCATTTTGATTCTTTCCCACGGCATTGTTAATCCGAGCCAAGCGAAAGGCAGATCACTCATTCGCGATGCCGAAGTGGAAACTATCATTCGTTCCTTTGCAACGCCACTCTTGAAGGCGGGCGGACTTCAGCCAGACGATGTTGATATCATCATTGTCGGCGATGACGCGGTGAATGCCTTCGTTTCAGGGGGCGCTAATATATTCATTAATACCGGGCTGTTGTTACGCACCACCAATGCCAGTCAACTGATTGGCGTTTTGGCGCATGAAATTGGCCATATTCGGGGCGGCCATCTGGTGCGCACCCGTGCCGCCCTTGCGACCACATCAAAAATAGCAACCATTGCCATGATCTTAGGGGCCGCAACGACCCTTGCGACCGGCCGCGGCGATGCTGGGATGGCAATCGCCCGGGGTGGGCAGGCAACGGCACAGAACAGTTTTCTCGCCTATAGCCGGGGACAAGAATCCGCAGCTGACCAGGCGGCGCTTGATTTACTGGCAGCGACCGGCCAATCTGCCCGTGGGCTGGAAGAGTTTTTGGGCCTTCTTGATGCCGAATCCGCCCTGAGCGAGCGCTTTCAGGATGCCTATGCCTTGACCCATCCGTTGAGCCGGGAGCGCATGGCCACAGTCCGCCGCGCCTTGGAAGGCCAAGCTGACATACAAACACCCCCTGAGATGATTGCCGCCCATGCCCGCATGCAGGGCAAGTTAAAGGGCTTTCTACGATCCTCAAGCTGGACCTATCAGAACTATCCGGAATCTGATCGAAGCCTGCCTGCACGCTATGCCCGTACCATCGCCGCCCACCGTGACGGTGATACCACCACAGCGTTGACCCGGCTGGACAGTTTGTTGAATGACTTCCCAAGAGACGCCTTTTTCCATGAGTTAAAAGGCCAAATCTATCTTGAATCCGGGCAAATAATGAAGGCCGAGCGGTTCTATCGCCAAGCCGTCACGTTGGCGCAGGCAGCAAACTTACCAGCCGCCGCCAGCGCGCAATTGAAAAGTGGCCTCGCCCAGGCGCTGTTAAGCCAAAACCAAGCCTCTAAAAACCAAGATGCCGCCGCCCTTCTGGCCCCGTTAAACCCGTTTTTAGCGGATGATCCGATGTATTGGCGGCAATTAGCAATTGCCCGCGGGCGCACTGGTGAAGAAGCACTGGCCGCATTGGCGCTGGCCGAATCGGCAATGCGTCGCTTCCAACTCGAAGACGCACACCGTTTCGCCGGGCGGGCGTTAACACAATTGAAAACAGGGTCACCGGGATGGCTTCGGGCCAAAGACATCACCGCGCAGGTGGCATTACAGTTGAAAAAGCGGTAAACTCATCGCCCAGCGTGAAAGCCGCACGGCTCTTGTCCCGTGCTGCCGACACGGCCACCAAAAGAGCGCTTAATTTACACTTAGGATTGCCAAAATCATGACGTTTTTCACGCCTGCAACCACAAACGCTCTCCGGTATAGCTTGCTTGCCGCCGTCATGTTGTTGGTACCCCTCCAGGTGGCTGCCAGCGACATGTCAGCCGGACAACAAGATGCTATCCGTAAACTTGTGCGGGAGTACTTGCTTGCCAATCCTGAAGTGATTGTCGAAGCGATGGGGGTGTATGAAAAACGACAAGCCGATAATAAGCACGCCATGGCAAAGGCTGCGGTCGATGCGATGGCGGCTGAGCTTTTCAACACCCCACAAGACCCGATCATGGGTAACCCAGACGGTGACGTGGCGATTGTTGAGTTTTTTGACTACCAATGCGGCTATTGCAAGCGCGTTGCCGGGCCGTTGTTCAAAGTTGTGGGACAAGACGGCAACATCAAACTGGTGATGAAAGAGCTGCCAATCCTTGGCCCGGCGAGCAAATTTGCCGCAAAAGCAGCCTTAGCGGCCAAGGCACAAGGTGCTTATGGTAAATTTCACACCGCCTTGCTGGCCCATCGGGGCCGTCTGTCCGACGAGATTGTTTTGGAAATTGCTGCCGATATCGACCTTGATGTTGCACGCCTGAAACGCGATATGAAGGCCCCAGCGGTAACAGCGATTATTAATGCCAATAAGAGTTTGGCGGCCGCCCTCAACATTCGCGGCACACCTGCTTTTATCATCGGCACCGAACTGGTCCCTGGGGCCATTGATGGTGATGGCTTTCGCCGCCTGATCGCAAAGGCGCGCCAGGCCAATTAGGGCGCGGCCACACCGCCCGCCGGGGCTTGAGGGCGCGGTTTAATATCCCGCACCCGGGCATAAACACTGGCCGCCAAGAGCAGAACCAAGGCGATAATTAAAAATACCACCCGATAGGCATCTGCAGCAGACCATCCTGCACCCTCGCGCAAGGCATCCATGACCATGCCAGTGCCCAATTGCATGACGAATACCCCACCGAGGCCAATCAAGGTCACCGTCGTAATCGCCCGCCCCGCCTGGGCAACAGGCACAAAGCCTCGGCAATGGGCCATTAACACAGGATACATGGGGGTGAAAAACGCAAAGACGACCAACAATACAATTGCCATTGCAGGGTGAACATCCACAAGCAACGCCAAGGTAATCAGCAACACCACCATCACCACAACCCCGCCCAGAACCACATATTTGCGGGTGTTGAAGTAGCGATCTAGCGGCCCATAGACAACCGTGCCAAGATTGAAAGCAACCATCATCGCCAGCAGAACATAACTTGCTTGTTCACGGGGCAAGGCAAAAACCTCGGTCATATATGGCCCTGCCCAAAGCCCGCCAATGGTTGTGAACGGCGCTGAAAAGCAAGAGCCCATGATGATGACTTTTTGCAGGTCCGGGTTGCGAATGATCTGCCAGACCCCAATCAAACTTTGGCGCAGACTTTCCGGTTGTGACAGCGGCGCTTTTTCACCCGCCCCCAACAACGGGTTTGCCGCCAGCGCCAAAGGTTGATCACGGACCAGCGCCCAAATCGCGAAGGTCGCCGACGCGGTCACAACAGCGAGCGCCAAAAAAGTGCTGGCGAAGCCAAAATCCTCGAGCATAAAAGCCAATGGCGTGGTCGC
>JBELLC010000041.1:20086-21665 GCA_042088965.1 Nisaea sp.
ACCCGCGCCCCAAAACGGTCAAACAAGATCCCCGTCGGCACCTGCACCAAGGTCGCCCCCAAATACATAGCGCCACTAATGAAGCCAATTTGGGTGGCACTTAAGCCCATAACCTCTTGAAAATGGATTGCTAAAACAGCGCCGCTTTGACGGTTAATTTGGACGACCATTAAAAACAACCCGGCGAGGATCATGACCGGCAATATACGTTTCATTGGCGATGGCTAACGTTTGAAGGCAGGGGCATCAATGGCCCGTTACCTGATCACAGGAAACAAGTCGCTGGCCATTTCGTCACCGTCACAGAGGGTATTTTCGGCAAATTCATGAAACGGCGGTGACATCATCCCGGGTCGCGTCACATAACGGCTGTCATCCCCCAGCCAACGCAGCGCAACCGCCCGTCTGCGATGCTGTCGAGATTGATTGCCCGGGGCCCCATGGACGGTCCGAAAATGAAAGGCCACACAATCACCTGGCTGCAAGTCAGCACTGCGCAAATCATAGTCTTGGCGGTTACCGTCGATATCTGGCATGGATTCGAAATCTTCATCGGTTTCTTGGTAATCCTCGCCAACGAATTTCTTTGGCGTGTACCAGGCATCCCATTTATGCGAGCCCGCGATGAACTCCACCGCATTTTCACGCGCCACCGGATCCAAGGGAATCCACAGGCTGACATTCTGCCAGCCATCCACGCAGTAATATGGCTGATCATGGTGCCAAGGAGTGGGTTTGGCGGTGCCTGGTTCTTTCACCAAAACATGCTCATGAAAAAACATGGCCTGCTGACTGGCCATTAATTCCCGCGCCAAAGCCGCTGCGGGCGACTGCCGGACCACGGCGTCATATTCTGGAATGCGTTGCCAGTTGCAATAATCACCAAAGAAGTGACCGCCCTCATCATCGCCTGTGTAAATCCTGTGAAACGGCCCCGGTTCGGCAATATTCCGGTCCAATCCAACCCGCAATTGCGCGATCCATTCAGGCGCAAAGACAGCACGCAAAAAGGCCACACCATCACGCTGAAAGTCATCAATCGTTTGCGCCGATAATAATGTCATTGCCTATACCTCCGCGTCCGCTGGGCGTTTCCGCAACAGATAAGTATGACTGCCATCCAGGACCAATTCACGGCGCTGATTATGGATCGTTGCCCGCATTGTTAAAATCCCCGTACTGCGTTGCGGGGTGATATCTGTCACTGCCAACGCTGGATAGACAGTATCACCGGCATAAACAGGCCCTAAAAACTTAAACGTGCATTCCGTGAAAGCAATCAGGCTGTCATCGACCAAATGGGGAAATAAGCCAGCGCCAGCGGCTGTTTGAATCAGCACCTGCATGCCATGGGCCAGCAAGCCAGGGTGGCCGCGTTTTTGAAGATATTCAACATCATAATGAATCGGATGATTATCGCCAGAGGCCACTTGAAAGGCAGCGAATAAGGCATCGGTCATGGTCCGCGATGGCAGCGGGAAACGCTCCCCAAGTTGAAAATCATCAAACCAGCGGTTTTCTGCCAAGCGATGGCTTTCAAAGTCAAACTCAGGATCAGGATCAGCTTGCCGGGCCATTT
>JBELLC010000042.1:0-7292 GCA_042088965.1 Nisaea sp.
GCACTTTTTGAGCCGATATCACGAAAAGCCCGTACTGTTTCTGGCACCGCCAGCTTTGGCGTTTGTTGCAAAGGCTGTTTCAGATCATGGTGGGGTTGTGCAAGTTGACAGTGGTGCCCAGGGAACCGGCTTACGGTTTTCCCTGCCGATTGCCCCGGCCATTGACACGCAGCTCAGGCAGCCGGATGAGATGCCGTCAGGACAGTGGTCATGAGCGCTCAATCAACGGTTTTAATCGCCGACGATGATCGGGCTATCCGCACCGTGTTGAGCCAGGCGCTGACGCGGGCGGGCCATGATGTGCGTACCACCGATACAGCGGCGACTTTGTGGCAATGGATTGCCCGTGGTGATGGCGATTTGGTCATTACAGATGTGGTCATGCCGGATGAAAATGGTCTGGATATGTTGCCGCGGATCAAACGCTTGCGCCCAGATCTTCGGATCATTGTGATGAGCGCTCAAAACACCTTGCTGACGGCGTTAAAAGCAAATGAGCGCGGGGCGTTTGATTACTTACCCAAGCCGTTTGATTTGAATGAGTTGTTAGCATCCGTCAATAAAGCGTTGGCTGCACCCCGGAAGGCCATTGCTGAAAGCGATGATGGCGACGAAGAAGATGCACTGCCATTGATTGGCCGGTCAGCAGCTATGCAAGAGATTTATCGGACCATGGCGCGGCTGGTGAGCACGGATCTGACAGTGATGATTAGCGGCGAATCAGGGACAGGCAAAGAATTGGTTGCCCGTGCATTGCATGATTATGGCAAGCGTCGGCGCGGACCGTTTGTCGCGGTAAATATGGCGGCAATCCCGCGTGACTTAATCGAGAGTGAGCTTTTTGGTCACGAAAAGGGGGCTTTTACGGGGGCCACCAACCGGTCTGTTGGGCGTTTTGCGCAGGCACAATCAGGGACCCTTTTTCTGGATGAAATTGGCGATATGCCACCAGAAGCGCAAACGCGGCTTTTACGCGTCTTGCAAGAGGGCGAATATACGTCAGTTGGTGGCCGTGAAATTATTCGCACCGATGTGCGTATTGTGGCGGCGACTCACCGTGATTTGCGCCAACACATTCGCCAAGGGCTGTTTCGCGAAGACCTTTTCTACCGTTTAAATGTGGTTCCAATCCGTATGCCGCCGCTGCGCGAGCGGCGCGAGGATGTCGCTGATTTAGCGCGCCACTTTTTAACCCAAGCCGCCGAGGAAGGATTGCCGGAAAAGGCCATTGATGGGCCAGGTTTGGAGCGTTTGCGGCGGCATGATTGGCCCGGAAACGTGCGCGAGTTGGAAAATATGATGCGCCGAATAGCTGCCCTATACGCCGAAGAAGTGATTGGCGAAGCGGTTCTTGCCTCCGAAATCGAAGGCCTTGACGACTTTCAGGATTTTGCAGAGGGCCCCGCCAGCGATGAAAGCCTTGGGCAGGCTGTTGAGCGTCATTTAGATGCTTATTTTGGGGGCCACGGCGACGGCTTGCCACCGATTGGCCTTTATGACCGAATTATTCATGAAATTGAGCGACCATTGCTGACCATTTCATTATCGGCTTGCCGGGGAAACCAGATTAAAGCTGCCGAGTTATTGGGTATTAATCGCAATACCTTACGAAAAAAACTGCGTTTATTGGACATTCCTGTCATTCGTGACTTAAAGTAGCAGCGCATGTTCAGCGTATAGCCGAGGCGATGGCACAGATTTCTTTCGACGGCGATAAAACAGAGCGACGCGCCCTATTTGTGCGTATCTGGCATTATCTTGCCTCTTTTACGGCGGCGAAGACACGATTGCGCCGATTTGCCATTTTGCTGTTGCTCGCAGCATCGTTAGCGGCAGCTGCGACCAGTTATCTTCTACTCACAGGAACAGGCCGAGACGGCAGTGAGCCACAAACGGTTTTGGCTGTGCTTTATGGTAATTTGTTTTTGTTGCTGTTGGTTGGGGTTTTGGTCGGCCGGCAGGTTGCCAAACTCTGGGTTGAACGTCGGCGCGGGCTTGCGGGGTCCCGGCTTCATGTGCGTTTGGTTTTGATGTTTGGCTTGGTGGCGATGACACCAGCGGTTCTGGTGTCAGCATTTTCGATCACGTTTTTTGATTTTGGCGTCCGTGAATGGTTCAGTGAGCGCGTCGGCGCGGCGGTCAAAAGCGCTGAAGCTGTGGCCGAGGCGTATCTGCAAGAGCATCAACAGACAATTAAAGGTCAAATCCTACTGATCGCGAATGACTTAAACCGTGACTCGGCTGTTTTATCACGTAACATCAATGGCTTGCGAAAGGTTGTTCGCGTCCATTCGGTTGTTCGGAACCTACCAGAAGTGGTGGTTTTCAATCGGACGGGCAGCGTTCTTGCGCGCTCGGCCCTAAGTTTGAGTTTTGAGTTTCAGCCCGTTTCAGAATCTGCCATGCGGGAAGCGTCGAATGGCGAGGTTGTTGTTATTCCGGCGGGTAAAGATGAAAAAGTCCGTGCGCTGGTGCGTTTAAACGGCTTCTCCGATGCGTTTTTGTTGATTGGCCGCTATGTCGATAGCGATATCATTGCCCATGTGTCACGCACAGAGCGGGCGGTGGCGCAATATCGCGCCTTGGAGCTGAATTGGCTTGATATTCAGATCACCTTTGCGGGTATTTTCACCATGTCATCCTTGCTGTTGTTAATGGCGGCTATTTGGGTTGGCCTGAACATGGCCAATCGGTTAGCACGGCCGGTAAGCGCCCTGATTGCCGCTGCTGAACGGGTGAGTGTTGGTGATTTGTCGACCCGGATTGACAAAACAGAGGATGCAGGGGAATTAAAAATTCTTGGCGCGTCATTTAATAAAATGGCACAACAACTTGAAATGCAACGTTTTGATTTGATCACGGCAAACCGGCAATTAGACCAACGACGGATCTTTACAGAAGCTGTTCTACAGGGCGTTTCTGCTGGTATTATTGGCCTGACCTCTGGCGGCAATATTAATCTGAGCAACCACATTGCGAGCGATTTATTGGCGACAGATTTGACAGCTTTTTTAGGCAAGTCACTTGTTGAGGCTGTGCCTGAATTCAGCGAGCTCATGGATAAATTGGAGCGTATTCCGAAGCGCTCACTGGAACGGGAAATCGTCATTTTACGAGGTGAGCGACGGATCAATCTGTTTGTGCGTTTAACGGTCGAGATTGAGGATCAAAGCGTTGTCGGATATGTGCTGACGTTTGATGATATTTCGGATCTTTTATCAGCGCAGCGGATCGCGGCATGGGCTGATGTGGCGCGCCGTATCGCCCATGAAATCAAAAACCCTCTGACGCCCATCCAATTGGCCGCAGAGCGTTTAAAGCGGAAGTATGGGGCGGAAATTCAAACGGATCGGGCGGTTTTTAACGAATGCACAGACACCATCGTCCGGCAGGTGGATGACATTGGCCGCATGGTTGATGAGTTTTCAGCGTTTGCCCGCATGCCGACACCACAGTTTGAAGCGGTCAATCTATCAGACTTAATGCATGAGATGAGCCAATTTCACGGCACCGCTTATCAGGGTATTACGGTTCATTTAACCGGCGGTCGTGTGCCGTTTATTGTGCAATGTGACGCCCGGCAAGTCCGCCAGGCGGTTACCAATCTGATTAAAAATGCAGCGGAATCGGTCGCTTCTTGTTTTGTGTCGGGGGAATTGACAGCGGGCGACGGCTCCATAAATCTTGGTATTCTGCGACGCGGCGATCATATTGTCGTTGTGATTGAAGACAATGGTCGCGGTTTGCCACATGAAGATCGTCACCGCTTGACAGAGCCCTATGTCACCACGCGAAACCGCGGCACAGGCCTGGGACTAGCGATTGTAAAAAAGATCATGGAAGATCATGGAGGTATGTTAAAATTAAGCGATTCGAGGACTCGCGGCGCCGTCGCTGAGATGTATTTTCCTGCGATTGATGGGGACATGCATGACCCCGATCCATCGCTGACGAAGGACGTCTGATGTCGGTTACACAAGATATCTTAATTGTCGACGATGAAGCCGATATCCGCAGCCTGATAAGCGGTGTGCTGGCAGATGAGGGCTATGCCCCGCGGCAGGCTGCAAATGATGAAGAAGCTTTCGCTGCTGTCGCGCTGCGCCGTCCAGACCTGATTATTCTCGATATTTGGTTAAAGAATAGCCGCTTAGACGGTTTGGGGATTCTTGAAAAAATTATTGCTGATCTTCCCAATTTACCCATTTTGATGATCAGTGGCCATGGGACCATTGAAACAGCGGTTTTGGCGATCAAAAAAGGTGCCTATGATTTTATTGAAAAGCCGTTCAAGACGGATCGTCTGATCCATATGGTTGAACGTGCAATGGAGGCGGCACGGCTGCGCCGGGAAAATAACGATCTGCGACAACGCGCCGACATTAATCTCGATGTGATTGGCCGATCTTCTGGTTTCTCGCAATTGATGGCCTCGATCGAGAAAGTCGGCCCCACCAACAGCCGGGTATTAATCACGGGGCCCGCGGGCGCTGGCAAAGAGGTTGCGGCGCGCATGCTGCATCAACGTTCAAATCGTGGTGATGGCCCGCTGGTGGTGCTTAACTGTGCAAATTTAAAGGCGAACCGTCTGGAAGTTGAATTATTCGGCAGGGAAAGTGTCGACAGCACCGGCCAAGCTGGCACGACAGACCGCCCCCAGCGTCTGACAGGAACGTTTGAACAAGCTCACAATGGTACCTTGTACCTTGATGAAGTGGCTGATATGCCTATGGAAACACAAGGAAAAATCGTTCGCATCTTGCAAGAGCAACGGTTTCGCCGTGTTGGCGGTCAGTCGATGGTTGAGGTGGATGTGCGGGTTATCGCCTCAACCTCAAAAGAGCTGAATAAAGAAATCGCCGCTGGGCGGTTCCGTGAGGACTTGTACTACCGTCTGAACGTCGTGCCCCTGCGGGTGCCGTATTTGCGCGAACGGCGCGAGGATATTCCGGTTTTGGTGGAGCATTTTATGGTGCAATCAGCCCGAATTGCGGGTCGCCCACAGCGTTCAATTGGTGACGATGCTATGGCCATCCTGCAAGCCTATGATTGGCCTGGCAATGTGCGCCAGTTGCGCAATGTTATTGATTGGTTAATGATTATGGTGCCTGGGCAAGCAGGCGATCCTATTCGGGCTGATATGCTGCCGCCAGAATTTATTGGTGTTTCTCCCGGCGGCGCTGAATGGGATAGAAGCGGTGAGATTTTAGGCATGCCATTGCGGGATGCACGCGAAGTGTTTGAGCGCGAGTATCTTGAAGCACAGGTCAATCGGTTTGGCGGAAATATATCGCGAACGGCTGCATTTGTTGGCATGGAACGCTCGGCTTTACATCGCAAACTTCGCGCGCTTGGGGTTGGTGGTAATGATCGCGGTGCGGTGAACGAATAGGACAGGGCAATGCAGATTGTTATTTGCGGCGCAGGCTTGGTTGGAACCAGCATTGCGGAACATTTGGCGCATGAAAATAATGATGTAACGATCATTGATCAGAATCCGGCACTTGTCCGAAAGATTTCTGAAAATTTAGATGTGCGCGGTGTTGTTGGTTTGGCGTCGCATCCTAATATCCTCGACGATGCAGGCATTCGCGATGCCGATATGTTGATCGCCGTGACCTTCGCCGATGAGGTGAATATGGTCGCCTGCCAGATTGCCCATTCGCTGTTTGATGTGCCGCTGAAAATTGCCCGGGTCCGCCAGCAAGAGTACTTGCAACCGATTTGGGCAGATTTGTATAGCCGCGATAACATGCCGATTGATCATATCATTTCCCCGGAAATTGAAGTGGCAAGGGCGATCAATCGCCGCCTGAGTGTGCCCGGCGCCTTGGATGTTGTCTCGATGGCGGATGATTTGGCCGTTGTGGTGGGGGTGCGCTGTGATGATGGCTGCCCGATCATCGATACACCGCTGAAACAGCTGACAGAGTTATTTCCTGATCTGTGGATGACGATCCTGGCGATTATTCGCGATGGCGTCGGCATTGTGCCGTCCAGTCAAGAAATGCTGCACGTCAGCGACGAAGTCTATTTTGTTTGTGATCTGGCACATTTAGCCCGTGCAATGGCGGCATTTGGCCATGAAGAAACCGAAGCACGGCGGATTGTGATCGCCGGTGCGGGCAATATCGGCCTTAAGTTAACGGAGGAAATCGAACGAGAGCATCCCGGCGTTTCTGTGCGGTTAATTGAGGTGAACGCTGAACGTGCCAAGTTCGTGGCGCAGGCCTTGCCGAAATCGGTTATCTTAAATGGCGATATTCTCGATGGTGATATCATGGAAGAGGCCGGGATATCGTCGGCGGAAACCTTCATTTCTGTATCGAACGATGATGAGGTTAATTTCATCAGCTGCTTATTGGCCAAACGCTATGGGGTGAGCCGCACTATTGCCCTTATTAATAAATTGACGTACGCGCCATTAATTCGGTCTCTTGGCATTGATGTGGCGGTTAATCCCCGCGTCATTACCGTTTCATCCATTTTGCAGCACGTGCGTCGTGGCCGGATTCGTGGATTACATTCGGTTCAAGAGGATTTTGGTGAAGTCATCGAAGTTGAGGTTTTAGAGACATCGCCATTGGCAGGCAAAACAGTTGCTGATGTGAAGCTGCCGGAGGGCGTGATGCTGGGGGTTCGGCTGCGGGGCGAAAAAATTAGTGTGGTACGCGGCAGCACAGATTTTCTTGCTGGTGACCGCTTGGTGCTATTTGCCACATATGAGGCAGTGAAAAAAGTTGAAAAGCTATTCGCCGTCCGCTTTGACTTTTTCTGACCGAAATTCGCGCTATCTGTCATTATAATCACGTCGTCTATTCAAGGAGTTTGGTCATGTCCCGCATCGCCTATGTTAACGGTCAATATGTGCCACATGGTGAAGCATCAGTTCATGTTGAAGATCGCGGCTATCAGTTTGCCGATGGTGTCTATGAAGTGGTCTTGGTTCACAACGGCCGCCTCATCGACGAAGTGCCCCACCTTGACCGCTTGGATCGCTCTCTCAATGAGTTGAGCATCGCCGCCCCAATGAGCCGCGTGGCCTTGCAAGCGGTGATGGGGGAGGTTGTGCGCCGAAATCGGGTGCGAACGGGTCTTGTTTATATGCAGGTGACGCGCGGGGTTGCACGCCGCGATCATGCCTTTCCTAAGGACGCAAAACCTGCCCTGGTGATGACGTGCAAACGGGTTTACGCCCCAAAGCCTGAGGCGATTGAAAAAGGCGTATCGGTCATCAGCATTGATGATATTCGCTGGGCACGTTGTGACATCAAGTCGGTTAGTTTGCTGCC
>JBELLC010000042.1:7392-21393 GCA_042088965.1 Nisaea sp.
GGAGGCCAAAGCCGCCCGTGAAGCGTTTGTCTCCAGTGCCACTGCTTTTGTTATGCCGGTTACGCAGATTGATGACACTGTTCTGGGCAATGGTCAGGCCGGTAACTTCACCATGGGGTTGCGGGATGCGTATTTTGACTACATGGCCGAAGCGAAACCTTTATGAGCAAGGGGCCAGCAGCAGTCGTTTTTGACTGGGATAGTACACTCGCCGATAACTGGGGCTCTTTTACCTTGGTGATGAATAAGACTTATGCAGCCTTTGGCATGCCGGAACGGACAGAAGCTGATTACCGCAGTGTCGCAGCGCGCTCAGCCCGGGATGTCTTTCCAGAGATTTTTGGGGATCAGGCTGACCGCGCCCATGAAATTTTTTATCGTGAGTTCACAGCGCATCACCTGACCAAATTAAAACCCATGGGCGGCGCTGAAGCGTTGTTGGCGCATTTGCACAGGTCGGATATTTTACTCTCTATCGTCAGCAATAAATCAGGCGCTTTTTTGCGTCGTGAGGTTGACCATCTGGCCTGGACTCCAAAGTTTCACCGGGTGATTGGTGCCAATGATGCTGGCAGCGATAAGCCATCTGCGGCCCCGATGTCACTCGCTTTGGAGGGCGGCGGTATTGCCGCAACAAAGGGCGCGGTATGGTATGTTGGTGATACCGCGCTTGATATGGAATTTGCGCATAATGCGGGATGTCGCGCCGTGCTGGTTAATGCGGAATCTCGTGACTTAAATGATTTTGCGGCCTACCCACCTGATTTAGTGGTTGATCGCTGTGATTCTCTGATCGAACACTTGTGGGCTTGAGCCGAAATTATTTCCCTTATAATACTAGTCTACCTCGCGTGTACGCTTTCCCTGGCGTTCTGCATCTACTGAAAAAAAATGAAGGAAAGGCAAAAAACAATGGCCAATGAAAAAAACAGTGTGCAGGAAGTTTTCCTGAATACCATTCGTCGTGATAAAACACCGGTAACGGTGTTTTTGGTGAACGGCGTGAAACTGCAAGGTGTTGTGACGTGGTTTGATAACTTCTCGCTGTTATTGCGGCGTGATGCGCATTCACAATTAGTTTACAAACATGCGATTTCGACGATCATGCCAACCCAGCCAATCCGGTTGTTTGAAGGTGATGGTGAAGAACAATAGGCATGGCCTCTGTCGTTGAAACCTGGACACCATAATGGGTGATCCTGATCACACAATGGCCGTGTCATCTGGCCGTGCTGCTGTGATTTATCCGCATCTGCCTTTTGGCAGCGATCAAGACTCGGAGCGAACCTCCGGGGTCCGCGACCCGGCGGCGCGCTTGGCAGAAGCAGTTGGTCTGACAGCGGCGATTGATCTGACTGTCATCTATAGCACTTGGATGATCCTCAACAAGCCTCGCCCAGCAACCTTGCTCGGCGGTGGTCAAGTTGAAGAACTCGGCCAAGAGATGACCGACCTTGGGGTCGATGTTGTTATCATTGATGCCAAATTGACGCCTGTGCAACAACGCAACCTGGAACGTCATTGGTCCCTTAAAGTTATTGACCGGACAGCCCTCATTCTGGAGATTTTTGGGGCGCGGGCGCGGACTCATGAAGGCCGCTTGCAGGTTGAATTGGCAGCCTTGAGTTTTCAGCGCAGCCGTTTGGTCCGATCATGGACGCACTTAGAACGTCAACGTGGCGGGGTTGGATTTCTTGGCGGTCCCGGTGAAAGTCAGTTGGAAATTGACCGTCGCTTGATTGATCAACGCATGGTGCGTTTGAAAAAAGATTTGGATCAGGTTCGCCGCACTCGGGGGCTTCACCGGGATGCACGGCGGCGGGTACCCTTTCCTACAGTCGCCTTAGTCGGCTACACGAATGCCGGCAAATCAACGCTTTTTAATCGCCTCACCAACGCCAAAGTTTTTGCCCAGGACTTACTATTTGCGACCCTTGATCCGACCATGCGGCAGGTGTCATTGGAGACGGGGCGCAAGGTTATTTTATCCGATACCGTTGGGTTTATCAGCGATCTGCCAACACAGCTTGTGGCCGCTTTCAGAGCGACATTGGAAGAAGTCCAAAACGCTGACTTAATTTTGCATGTTCGCGATATCGCCCACCCGGACACAGACGCACAAAAGGCTGATGTGGAAACGATCCTGGGAGGGTTGGGCTTTGATGATGAGCGCCTGAGATCGGGCGTGATCGAGGTGTGGAACAAAATTGATCTGTTGGACATACGTGATCGGCAGAATATTGAGATCCCAAAAAATCAACTTGCTGTTGCTGTATCGGCTGTTGATGGCGATGGCATCACAGATTTAATCAATTTGCTCACCAGCCATTTGGCGCGCAGCAACACGCTGCAGCAGCTCTCTGTGCCGTTGCATGATGGTGCGGCGATTGCCTGGCTCTATGGCCATGGCGAGGTTATCTCCCGTCAGGACGACGGTGAATACGCGCAGATGGAGATGCGTATTGATTCGGTCGATCATAATCGGTTTTTATCAAAATTCGGGCCATTGGCGAAGAACTGACGCTTTCCGCCTGTGCAATGGTTGACTTGATTTTGGTCAGCTCTTATACCTTCGGCACTCTCGAAGTGAGAGTGCTAATTGCGAGCGTTGATTGGATCAATTGATCATACCGAGAGGACTTACCAGATGAAGTTTAAACCATTGCACGACCGCGTTGTGGTCAAACCGCTTGAGCTTGATACCAAAACTGCGGGCGGTATCATTATTCCTGACTCCGCTCAGGAAAAACCCATGCAAGGTAAGGTCGTTGGTGTGGGACCTGGTAATCGTGGTGATGATGGTGAATTACAAGCGATGGACGTCAAAATTGGCGATACCGTGTTGTATGGCAAATGGTCTGGCACAGAGATTAAGGTCGGCGGTGATGATGTGTTGATCATGCGCGAGTCCGACATTATGGGCGTGATTGATTAACCTGCTGGCAAAAAGGGGATAAGCTAATGGCTGCGAAAGATGTAAAATTTGATACTGAGGCGCGCGATAAAATGCTGCGCGGCGTTGATATTCTCGCTGACTCGGTGAAAGTGACACTTGGTCCAAAAGGTCGAAATGTGGTGCTTGATAAAGCCTTTGGCGCACCACGGATCACCAAAGATGGGGTCAGTGTTGCCAAAGAAATTGAGCTGTCTGATAAGTTCGAAAATATGGGCGCGCAAATGCTGCGTGAGGTTGCCTCAAAGACCTCTGATATCGCCGGTGACGGCACCACCACCGCAACTGTTTTGGCACAAGCCATTGTGCGCGGCGGCGTCCGTGCGGTTGCTGCGGGGATGAACCCAATGGACATCAAGCGCGGCATTGATCTGGCTGTTAAGGCAGTCATTGCTGAGGTTGAGGCGAAAGCCAAAAAAATCAAAACAACCGATGAGATTTCCCAGGTGGGAACAATTTCGGCGAATGGCGAAGCTGAAGTTGGCCGCTTGATTGCTGAAGCAATGGAAAAAGTCGGCAAAGAGGGCGTCATCACGGTTGAAGAAGCCAAAGGCCTGCATACCGAATTGACAGTTGTTGAAGGCATGCAGTTTGATCGCGGCTATCTGTCTCCTTACTTTATCACCAATGCTGAAAAAATGATCGCTGAGCTGGAGAATCCTTACATCCTGGTTCACGAGAAAAAGCTGTCCAGCTTGCAGCCAATGCTGCCAATTTTGGAAGGTGTTGCGCGGAGTGGTCGGCCCTTGCTGATTATTGCTGAAGATGTTGACGGCGAAGCCTTAGCAACTTTGGTTGTGAACAAGCTGCGCGGCGGCCTGAAGATTGCTGCTGTGAAAGCCCCAGGCTTTGGTGATCGCCGCAAAGCGATGCTCGAAGATATTGCCATTTTGACTCAAGGCCAGATGGTCTCTGAAGATCTCGGGATTCAGTTGGAAGCGGTCACACTAGACATGCTGGGCTCTGCCAAAAGTGTTGTCATCACCAAAGACGAGACCACCATTGTTGACGGTACCGGCAAGAAAAAAGAGATCACCGCACGGTGCAATCAAATTCGCGCCCAAATTGCGGAAACCAGCTCAGATTACGACCGCGAAAAGCTGGAAGAGCGGTTAGCAAAACTGGCGGGCGGCGTCGCTGTTCTGCAAGTTGGCGGGGCAACGGAAATCGAAGTTAAAGAACGTAAAGACCGGGTTGACGATGCCATGCACGCCACCCGTGCAGCCGTTCAAGAGGGGATTGTCGCAGGCGGCGGGATCGCGCTCCTGCAGGCCAGCCGTGTGCTTGCCAAGATGAAGCTTGAGAATAGTGACCAGCAAGTTGGCGTCGAGTTGATTGCCCGCGCATTGCAGGCACCAACCCGGCAAATCGTCGAAAATGCAGGCGAAGATGGTGCTGTGGTTGCCGGTAAGATCATGGAGTCCAAGGAGCGTAACTTTGGCTTCAATGCCCAGACGGGTAAATATACCGATATGATCAAGGACGGCATTATTGATCCAGCTAAAGTCGTGCGGACGGCATTGCAGGATGCTGCATCCGTTGCCAGCTTGTTGATCACAACTGAAGCCATGGTTGCAGACCAGCCACAAGAAGGCGGTAGCGCCATGGGCGGCATGCCAGACATGGGCGGCATGGGCGGCATGGGCGGCATGGGCGGTATGGGTGGCATGATGTAAGCCACACCTGTCCCAAGGCAGTTGTAAAAAATTCGAAATGGGGCGGTCTTTCGGCTGCCCCTTTTTCTTTTCACGCGGCGATATATCTCGAGTACGTAAGCGAAATAATCTGGGGCTGTTATGAGAATTGATCTTGAACGCGTTGCAGCGCATATGCGGGAAACAGCGGAGCGTCTTATTCTGCCGCGTTTTCGGGCCCTTGATCACGATCAGGTTCAAGAGAAAACCGGCCCACGTGACCTCGTTACGATTGCTGACCTTGAAGCTGAAGCGCGCTTAACGCCAATTTTGGAAGACCTGCTGCCAGGCTCTAAAGTTGTTGGCGAGGAAGCTTGCGCCGAAGACCCTAAACGCTTGGAATTAATGGCCGGTGATGATCCAGTTTGGGTTATTGATCCGGTAGATGGCACGCATAATTTTGCCCATGGAAAAGAAAATTTTTGTTCCATGGTTGCTTTAGTCAGTGCGGATAAGGTGCGGGCCGCTTGGATTTTAGATCCGTTAAAGAAACAAATATTTGTGGCCGAAGAGGGTGGCGGCGCATGGCGCTGGGATGAAGATGGCCACCGTGAAAGACTGCATGTCGCATTGCCGCGCCCGTTGGCGGCGATGGATGGTGCTTTTAACTTTCGCTTTATCCCGGATGATTGGCGGGCCGCCCTGCGCGGACGCGCCGATTCGGCCTTTAACTCCCATAACCGTCTGGGCTGCGGTGGTCAGGAATATATCCGCATGCTGTCCGGGACCTTTCAATTTGCCGTTTATACCATCAACATGCCATGGGATCATTGCCCAGGCACCTTTTTGCATCAGGAATCTGGCGGCCATGTTGGGCGTTTTGATGGCCGGGTATATCGGCCAAGTGAAATCACCGGCGGCTTGGTGATGGCCCCGGATGTGGAATCTTGGTGGCAAATCCAAGAACAGGTCTTGGCAGATGCGGCTGTCTTGGGAGCCTCACAGATTAAACGCGGCGTGTGATAGCCATCAGCCTGCCGATAGATGCCGGATCGCCGCGTCGCGCTCAAACAGATAGAGTAGGGTTCGCAGAGTCTTGCCGCGTGTTGTTTCAAGCCCGGGGTCTTTGTCCAGGATCAGGCGGGCGTCATCACGGGCAATCGCCAGCAGGTCTTCATGGTCGCTGATATCGACCAATCGAAAGGCTGGCAGGCCACTTTGCCTTGCCCCTAAAATCTCACCACTTCCGCGCAGCCGCAGATCTTCTTCGGCGATGACAAATCCATCTTCGGTGTCGCGCATGACCTTCAATCGGGCGCGGGAGGTTTCGCCAAGTTGGCCACCATGTAGCAATAAACAAAACGATTCTTGATCACCGCGTCCGATGCGGCCGCGCAGTTGGTGCAATTGGGCCAGGCCAAAACGCTCGGCATGTTCGATCACCATGACAGTTGCGGTTGGCACATCAACGCCAACTTCGATGACAGTTGTGGCGACCAAGATATCAACCGTGCCGTCTCTAAATGCCGTCATGATGCTGTCTTTTTGCAGGCCTTTCATGCGGCCATGTATTAGCCCGACGCGGTCACCAAATATCGCTTGCAGCTGTTGGGCGCGGTCTTCGGCGGCGGTCAGGTCAAGCGCGTCGCTTTCTTCAACCAAGGGACAGACCCAAAATACCTTTTCGCCTGCGGCAATTTTCCGGCTCACAGCGGCGCTGACTTCATCGAGACGTTCAAGGGGGAACAGAACGGTTTTGATTGGCTTGCGGCCTGGCGGCTTTTGATTTAACCGCGAGCTATCAAGATCGCCGTAATAGGTCATTGTCAGGCTGCGCGGGATTGGCGTTGCTGTCATCACCAGAAGATCAACCCCCGGACCTTTCTGGCTTAACGCCATGCGTTGATGCACCCCAAAGCGATGCTGCTCATCGATTACCGCCAGCGCTAAGTTCTGGAAGTCGACACCGTCTTGAAATAAGGCGTGGGTGCCGATAATGAGCCGCGCAGTGCCGTCGGCGACCCGGGCGCGGGCAGCTTCGCGGAGCTTACCTTTATCGCGGCCTGTCAGCACCTCAACCTCTATGCCAATTGCTGTCGCCAAGGGTTGAATGGTGGCAAGGTGCTGGCGGGCAAGAATTTCTGTTGGCGCCATAAGTACGGCCTGTGCGCCTGTTTCAACGGCATTCAGCATTGCCATCAGGGCAACAATCGTTTTGCCACTGCCAACATCGCCTTGTAGCAAGCGCAGCATTCGTAGGGGTTCCGCCATATCGCGGAGGATCTCGCCGACAGCCTTGGTTTGGGCATTGGTCAACGGGTAGCCAAAAGCTGCCAGGGCTTGTTCGCGCAAGTGTCCATCACCTTGCAGACTGCGCCCCTTACTGCGTTTTTGGCGCTGCCGAACCAAGGCCAGGGCCAGTTGATTGGCCAAGAGTTCATCATACGCCAACCGCCGCCGTGCCGGTGTCGTCGGCGACAGATCGCCCGCATCCGTTAAGTTATGAACCGCTGATAATGCTGCTGCCCAACTGGGCCAGCCTTCACGGTCCACGAGGGCCGGGATATTCCATTCTGGCAGTGGTGGATCTGGCAGGCGCGCCAGCCCGCCTTCAATCGCCCGCCGAAGGGTTTTGCCCGGCAGACCACCTGTCAACGGGTAAACAGGTTCGACAACGCGGATACGATCACCCTCAGACAGCGGCACAATATGATCGGGATGTGCCATCTGTGGCTGGCCATGATAGCGTTCAACGCGGCCACTGATGACCCTGTCGCTGCCAATGGGCAGCGTTCGTAAGAGGAAGTCGCCGCGCCCGTGAAAGAAAACAAGATCAATCTCACCGCTGTCATCATGACATTTGACGCGGTAGGGTTGCCGTTTGCTGTGACCGGGTTGGTGGCTGTCAATTGTGACGGTGAGGGTGCAGATTTGGCCATTTTGCGCCTCACTGACGGCTGGTGAATGACGGCGGTCGATGACCGATGTTGGCAAGTGCCACAAAAGGTCAACAATGTGCGGGCCAACCAAATCGGCGATCATCTTCGCGAAACGCGGACCGATCCCTTGAAGTTTTATAGGCTCTGCAAAAACCGAAAAAAGTGACTGGGGTCGCACGGACAGAGGTCCCTCGGGGCTGACAAATCATAAAGGCAACTATATACCCTATTATCGTTATGTATGAGGACGTAATTGAATGCCAGAACAGGAATACACAGCGCTGGAAACCCGGCGCAAGCAATTGATCTATCGGAGTGCCTACACGGGGACGAAAGAGACGGACCTCATCTTGGGTGGCTTTGCCCGCGCCTATGTGGGGACGTTCGATGACACCCAGCTTGATACCTACGAAGCCCTCTTAGATGCAGGTGACCCCGCCATCTATCGCTGGGCAACAGGCCAGGAAGACGTGCCCGCAGAATTCGATACGGATGTCTTTCGTTTAATTAAGAACTTTAAGGTCGTTTGATAGTACATTGTCCCAAAATATAAAAATTATCAGCGGTGCACCAGATGGTTATGTACCCTTTGACCTTGCCCAACAGCTTAGCTGCCGCAGCGGTGATCATTTACATATCGCCCGTGATGATGCCCGCATGGGGGCAATTACGGCGGCTCTGGGGTTTTTAGCGCCAGCGGTTGAGGTCATTGAAATCCCCGCCTGGGATTGTTTGCCCTATGACCGGGTATCGCCGCATGGGGAAATCGTCTCTCGGCGTATTGCCAGCCTTGCCCGCTTAACCGAAGTGCCGCCAAGTGACCAGGCCAGCCGTTTGATTATAACCACGGTAAACGGCCTTTTACAGCGCTTGCCGCCACCCGCGTTTTTTTCGGCTGCGCAATTAAAATTACAGCCAAGCCAAGCGATCTCGGTGGATCAGGTACAAGACTTTATGCGGGGCAATGGTTTTCGGCGGGCGGACACGGTCCGTGAACCTGGCGAATATGCTGTTCGCGGCGGCATCATTGATGTGTTTCCAAGTGCGGTTGGCGAACCTGTGCGGATTGATTTCTTTGGCGATGAGATCGACAGCATGCGCCATTTCGATGCGATGACGCAATTAACGACGGGTCCTTGCAGTGAATTGATCTTTCGACCGGTTGCAGAGTTTTTGCTTGATGATGCCGCCATTCAGCGGTTTCGCAGTGGTTATCGGGCACATTTTGGCGGTGATGCTCATGATGATCCACTTTATGAAGCTGTTTCCGCCGGTCAACGTTATGCGGGCATGGATCATTGGCTGCCCTTGTTTCATGCGGAATTGGCATTGCTGACGGATTATGTCGCACAGCCAGAAATGACCTTTGATGCGCAAGTGCCAGACATGGTGACCAGCCGGTTGGAGCAAATTACCGAATTCTTTGACGCCCGCGAGATTGCCGCCAAAGTCCGGCAACGCGGTGGCGACGGCGTGCCTTATCGTGCTTTGCCGACGGAAAGCCTATATCTGCACAATCTTGAGTGGCAAGCGTTGTTAACCCGCGGGGCTGTTTATTCCCCTTTCATTGGCAGCGGTGCTGAGGCCAGTGCAACGCAAGTTCGCGATGCGGGGGCCCGCAGTGAAATTGGTTTTGCAGAGGCCCGCGCTCAACCAGAGATCAATCTCTATGAAGCGGTTGGTGATCGCTTGCATGACGATTTGAAGCGTGGCCGACAGGTTTTGGTTTGCGGCCATACCACAGGGTCGCGCGACCGCTTGGTAAGTTTGCTGAAGGATCATGGACTAAAAGCGATTGTCGCTGTTGATGGCCCTGGTGAATTATCGTCTTTGGCGAAGGGCACTGTGGCTGCCGTGACCTTGCCGATTGATCATGGTTTTGATGATGGCCAGCAAATCATTGTTACCGAGCAAGATATCTTAGGTGAGCGACTATCACGGCCGCGCCGCCGGCGCCGCCGTGGCGCCGAGTTCTTGCAGGAGGCTTCCAGCCTAGATGATGGCGATCATGTGGTTCATATTGAGCATGGCATTGGCCGTTATGATGGATTGGAAACCCTAGAAATCGGCGGTGCGCCACATGATTGTCTGCGCTTGGTCTATCATGGCGGCGATAAACTGTTTTTGCCGGTCGAAAACATTGACGTCCTGTCGCGCTTTGGTTCTGAAGATGCCGGCGTGCAGCTGGATAAACTTGGCGGCGCGGCCTGGCAAGCCCGCAAGGCGCGAGTTAAAAAGCGGATCCGCGATATGGCCGAGCAATTGATCCGGGTGGCTGCCGAACGAGAGATTGAACGCCTTGACGCGGTTCATCCACCCGAAGGGGTCTACGCGCAATTCTGCGCCCGTTTTCCCTATGAGGAAACCGAGGACCAACTGCAATCCATCGAAGATGTGTTTAAAGATTTGGCTTCTGGGAAGGCGATGGACCGCCTTATCTGTGGTGATGTTGGCTTTGGTAACACAGAAGTTGCCATGCGGGCTGCCGTTGTTGTTGCGATGCAGGGCCTGCAAGTTGCCGTCGTCGTGCCAACCACTTTGCTGGCCCGTCAGCATTATAACCAGTTCAAGGATCGTTTTCGTGATCTGCCGCTGAAAGTGCGGCAATTATCGCGCATGGTGACAGCGAAAGAGGCCGCTGAAGTTCGCAGCGAATTGACCAGTGGTGATTGTAATGTGGTCATTGGCACCCATGCATTGCTGGCGAAGACGATTGACTTTAATAATCTTGGTCTGCTGATTGTTGACGAAGAACAGCATTTTGGGGTCGGTCAAAAAGAGCGCTTGAAAGAGCTGAAAGCGGGCGTCCATGTACTGACCTTGACTGCAACGCCGATCCCACGAACTCTGCAAATGGCCCTGACAGGGGTGCGTGAGATGAGCCTCATTTCAACGCCGCCGGTTGACCGTTTGGCGGTCCGCAGTTTTGTTATGCCCTATGATGGGGTGGTCCTCCGCGAAGCGCTAATGCGTGAGCATTTCCGGGGCGGCCAAAGTTTTTATGTTTGCCCGCGCTTAGAAGACTTAAACCGTGAGCATGAACGTCTGACGGCGTTGGTGCCGGAATTAAAAATTTCCATGGCCCACGGCCAAATGCCGGCACGCGAGTTAGAACGGGTCATGACAGAATTTTCAGATGGCGTATTTGATGTTTTACTGTCAACGCATATCGTCGAATCAGGTCTCGATATTCCCAGTGCCAACACCATCATCATTCATCGTGCGGACATGTTTGGGCTGTCACAACTTTATCAGCTCCGGGGCCGTGTCGGTCGGTCAAAAACCCGCGCCTATGCCTATCTGACAACGAACCCAGGGCGGCGTTTGACCACCTCCGCGCAGCGCCGGTTAGAGGTGATGCAAACCCTTGATACCTTGGGGGCCGGGTTCAGCCTTGCCAGCCATGACATGGACATTCGCGGGACGGGTAATCTGCTCGGTGATGAGCAGTCGGGGCATGTCAAAGAGGTTGGCGTTGAACTGTATCAACATTTGCTGCGCGAAGCGGTCATGGCTGCCCGCGAGGGCCGATTGGCCGATGATGGCCGCATTACAGATGATTGGACGCCGCAAATTCAGCTTGGCCGGCCGGTTTTAATCCCCGAAATTTATGTGCCAGATCTATCGGTCCGATTAGGGCTTTATCGGCGGGTTGGACAATTGGTCGATGTCCAAGACATTGATGCATTTGCAGCTGAACTGACTGACCGCTTCGGTGCTATCCCCGCAGAGGTGACAAACCTACTGGATGTTATCGCCATTAAACAGGCCTGCAAGGCGGCAGGTGTCGCCAAGGTTGATGCGGGGCCAAAAGGCGCTGTGGTGGCTTTTCGGGATAATAAATTCGCCGATCCAGGCGGTTTAATCCGTTATATCGCGAAACAAGAAGGCGCTATTCAACTGCGCCCTGATCATAAATTGATTTACCGGCGCAATTGGGAAAAGCCAGACAATAGGGTGCGGGGGCTGACACGCTTCATTGGGGCTTTGGCGAAAATCGCTGCAGGCCCATCTGCCGCGCCGGGACCATGAGGACGCCGGCACTCACCCTTCGACCGGCAACCACTGCGGATAGCGTGGTGATTTTTCAATGGCGTAATGACCCTGTCACCCGGGAAATGGCGCGCGCGCCAAACACTGTTGAGTTTGCAGACCATGCCTTTTGGTTTGAAAATGTTTTACTGTCGCCGCGCCATCATGTGCTGATCGCTCAGGTGGCTGGCGATGGGGTGCCAGACAATGGCGAGAATCGTATCGGTGTTTTGCGTTTTGACAGCAGTTTCACAGATGCTGACAATGCCACAGACCGTCAAGACACCGCTGGCCTATCGCACCATGTCTCGATTAACCTTAACCCCGCATGGCGGGGGCAGGGATTGGGGCAGAAGGTATTGCAGGCAGGATGCGACCGGTTTCGCGCACACGGCCATACTGGCCCGCTATGGGCTGAGATTCGGCAGCAGAATATCGCCAGTCTTAAAATTTTCACCACGGCTGGGTTCACCGTCGAGGGTGAGTGCGACACGATTCTGCGCGTCTCTCGAGAGGATTAAAGAGCGTTATTCGGCGGGCATGGAGGCGGGGTGGCTCTGATCCAGGTCAAAAAGAGGGAAAAACGCCTGCGGCTCTTGAGCGCCGGAAACGGCATATTGACGATTAATGATGAAGCAGGGGACCCCGGTAATGCCGCTGTTATAGGCGAGACGGGTTTCGTCAAGAATTTCTCGCACGCCCGCATCCGTTTGCAAATAACCCCGGGCGTCTTCAGGATCCAGGCCATTGGCAGCGGCGATCTCGACCAAATTATCTAAGCTGCCGATATCAACACCTTGCAGGAAATAGGCTGTAAACAAGGCTTCAACGATTTGGTCTTGGGCATCCTGCTCACGCGACCAGCGGATTAAGCGATGGGCCAGAACAGTATTGGGGGTGCGGGTGATTTTATCGAAGGCAAAATCAATGCCTTCCTCGCGGCCGACCGACGCGATCCGGCCATAGATTTGCTGAACCTGCTCTGCACTGCCGAATTTGCGTTGCAAATATTGCTGGCGATCAATGCCCTCAACAACCAAATCTGGGTTCAGTTGAAAGGCACGCCAGGTGATGTCAACCTGTACATCTGGACGCGATGCCAATGCCTGCTCAAAGCGCCGTTTGCCAATCAGGCACCATGGGCAACTCACATCAGAAAAAATTTCAATTTTTAACATTGCTCTCTCCCAAAAGCGGAAAACAGGATGAATTTTTACCCAAGATCACTAGACTGTCCGGTTAGTGAGTAATTTACCCGCCATAATCAAGAGTTTTGGTGACGACCATATTAAAGGGCAAGCGCATGACGGCGATCTATGAATCTGGCTTGGATAAGAATACTGCAAATTATGAGGCCTTAACACCGCTTGATTATTTGGAACGCGCCGCATCGGTCATGCCGGAGAAGATTGCCATTATCCATGGCGACCGTCGGGATAGTTATGGGGCGTTTCGTCACCGCTGCCGTCGATTGGCGTCGGCGTTGATGAAGCGCGGTATTGGCCTTGGCGATACTGTTGCCGCTTTGCTGCCTAACACGCCGGCCATGCTCGACTGTCATTACGGTGTTGCGATGGCAGGGGCGGTATTAAACACCATTAACACCCGCCTTGATGCAGCCAGCATTGGCTTTATTCTGGATCATGGCGATGCCAAAATCGTGATTGTCGATAAAGAATATGGCGCGGTAATGCAGGCCGCGCTGGCTTTGGCGCGGGTAACGCCCTTGGTGGTGCATGTTGACGATCATTTAGCGCAAAGCGGCACGTTGATTGGTGAAATTAATTATGATGATTTCTGGGCCGAAGGTGATGATGACCCAAACTGGCCACGGCCCGCTGATGAATGGCAGGCGATTGCCCTGAATTATACGTCAGGAACAACAGGCAATCCAAAAGGCGTGGTGTTTCATCATCGCGGTGCCTATTTGAACGCCATGGGCAATGCTATTGCTTTTGGCTTGAACGGCGATAGCCGCTATCTGTGGACTTTGCCAATGTTTCACTGCAATGGCTGGACCTTTACCTGGGCGGTGACGGCGGTGATGGGCACGCATGTATGCCTGCGGCAGGTTGATCCAGCTGAAATTTTTGCCTCAATCCGTGATAATCAGGTCAGTCATATGTGTGGTGCGCCAGTTGTGCTCACAATGCTGATCCACGCGCCTGACGCGGCAAAGGCCAGCTTTCCACAGATTGTAGATATCGCCACAGGCGGCGCTGCACCACCCAGCCAAGTTATTCAGTCGATGGAAGAAATGGGTTTCAAAGTGATCCATCTCTACGGCTTAACAGAGACCTATGGGCCGTCGACGTTATGTGCCTGGCCGCCGGAATGGGATGGTCTGGATGCTGAGGCGCGGGCCCGCAAAATGGCCCGCCAAGGAGTTTATTACCCGACCCTTGAGGGCATGCGCGGGGTTGATCCTGAGACAGGCGAAGAT
>JBELLC010000193.1:0-3309 GCA_042088965.1 Nisaea sp.
CGACCTTATGTGCGCCTTGATATCCTTCATCGTGAAAATCTTGACCGGATTTTACCGCGGTTTGGCTTAGAAGGGATAGACGAGACGCAGCGCTGCGCCATGAACCTGGCGTGGCATAACCTTAATCCGTGGGTGGATAGTGTACCGGGCCTGACTCGGCTGAAAGGCAAATTCATCCTCGCCACCATGTCAAACGGCAACACAGCCCTAATGGTTAATATGGCCAAGCATGCAGGCCTGCCCTGGGATTGCATCCTTGGTGCAGAACCGGCACAACATTATAAACCAGACCCTGAAACCTATCTGACAGGGGCGGATTGGCTGAATTTGCCGCCTTCTGAATGCTTAATGGTTGCGGCCCATAATGGGGATCTTGCTGCCGCCCGCGCGCTTGGTTTTAAAACCGCGTTTATCGCCCGACCAACCGAATACGGCCCAGGCCAAGTTGATGACATCGCTGCCACCGAGGATTGGGATTTCATCGCCGAGTCGATGACCGACCTGGCCGATCAATTAGGCTGCTAATAAGGCAGCTAATAAGGCTGCCAATAAGGTTGCCCGTAACACTGTTTTATCAGCCCGCTACGCTTGCTTGCGATCGGCCCGCCGGGTAAGGTGCGGCTCGCAAACGAATGGTGCAATTGGAGATAAATTGATGGTTGAAGTCGGCGGTGTTGCAGGCGACCAATTACGTTCCTACATCGAACGCATTGAACGTCTGGAAGAAGAAAAAGCGGCCTTGGCCGCCGATGTACGCGAAGTTTTTGCCGAGGCGAAGGGCAATGGTTTTGACGTGAAAATCATGCGGCAGATCTTGCGGTTGCGCAAAATGGATGGTGATGACCGGGCCGAACAAGAAGCCTTGTTAGACGTCTATAAACGCGCCATTGGCATGGAATGATGGCCGACACGGAAACGGCGTGCGCAAATATCGGCCATTTTGCCGATCAAATTATTTTGCGCACCCGTGCCCTTGGGCATCCTTTATGCGCTGGCCTGGACCCGTTTTTGGATCGTATTCCAGCGCTGTTTCAAGAGGGTACAATGGCCCCGAATGACCCCCGTAGCGCTGTGGCGGTTCGGCGGTTTTTAAAAGCCTTTTTGGACCGCGCGGCGTCTAAAGTGGTGGTGGTCAAGCCGCAAATCGCCATGTTTGAGCGGTTAGGCTGGCCCGGAATTCAAGCCCTGACCGACGTCGTTGGGTATGCCCGCAGCCTTGGGCTGCCAGTATTGCTCGATGCCAAACGCGGCGATATTGGCAGCACGGCTGAGAACTATGCGGCAGCGTATCTGGATGGCGATAGTCCGCTTGCCGTTGATGGTATAACCCTCAATGCCTATCTGGGTCGTGATACCTTGGCACCGTTCATTGCGCGCGCGCGGCATAACGGTAAGGGGCTCTTTGTGTTGCTGAAAACCAGCAATCCTGGATCAGCAGATATCCAAAACATGATTGTTGAGGGCCAACCTCTATTCCGTCATCTGGCGGCAAAACTGAACGCCCTTGATGATGGTTTATTGGGACCTGTAACGGGCTGGTCTAATCTTGGTGTGGTCGTTGGTGCGACCTATCTTGAAGATGGACTTGCGGCGCGTGCGGCGCTGCCAAACGCGCTTTTCCTGATCCCAGGCTATGGCGCACAAGGGGGCGGTAGCGATGACGCGGTGGCCACTTTTGTTAATCGCGGCCATGGCCTCGAAGGCGGCGTGGTGAGTTCCTCGCGCGGATTGCTTTTCCCCAGCGCTGGCGACACAGACAACGCCGCTGACTGGGACGCAGCAATTGACACAGCTCTTAACGCAGCGTGTGATGATTTGGGGCAAGCTTTCGCCCGGAAAACCTGAAAATCAGCTCTCTGTATCTAACTGATCAATCAGATTTTCAATAACGCTTAACCCTTTGGCCCAAAAATCTGGATCGCTGGCGTCGAGCCCGAAAGGTGCCAACAGGTCGCGATGCCGCAAAGTGCCACCCGCCTTTAACAATTCAATATATTTTTCCGCAAACCCGTCTGGTTGTTCTTGGTAAACAGCATACAGCGAATTGACCAAGCAATCGCCAAAGGCATAGGCATAAACATAAAACGGCGTATGCAGGAAATGCGGGATATAGCCCCAGTAACTGCGATAATCATCGCTGAGTTTAATTGCTGGCCCGAGGCTATCAGCCTGAACCTGCATCCAGATATCACCTATCTCTTCGACCGTGAGCTCGCCTTGGCGGCGGCGATCATGAAGCACAGCCTCGAATTGATGAAAGGCGATTTGCCGAACCACTGTGTTCAACATGTCTTCGACCTTACCGGCAATTAAAATCCGCCGCCGGGCCGGGTCGCGCTGGTTGCTGAGCAATCCTTGGAAGGTCAGCATTTCCCCAAAGACAGAGGCTGTTTCGGCAAGCGTCAAAGGCGTGTCAGCCATCAGCGCGCCTTGCGGCGCGGCCAAAACTTGATGGACCCCATGGCCAAGTTCATGAGCCAACGTCATCACATCACGAATTTTACCCTGATAATTCATCAAAATATAAGGGTGTGCGCTGGGCACAGTCGGGTGTGAAAATGCCCCAGAGCTTTTTCCAGCGCGGGCGGCGGCATCAATCCAGTCTTTGGCAAAAAACTGCTGGCCAATATCCGCCAGCTGCGGCGAGAAGGCCCGATAGGCGTTGTCAACAATGGCTTGTGCATCGGACCATGGTAAAACCGTATTGTCATCGCCGGGGAGCGGCGCGTTGCGGTCCCAAAAATCAAGCTGATCTTGGCCGAACCATTTGGCTTTGAGCGTGTAATAACGGTGGCTTAAAGATTGGTAACGACTGGAAACCGCTGTCACCAAGGCATCGACAACCGAGTCTTCCACCTGATTGGCCAAGTTGCGGGCGCTAATTGGCCGCTCATAGCCGCGCCATTTGTCTTCGGTTTCTTTATCTTTTGCCAAAGTATTGGTGATATGCGCCAGCAGTGGGGCGTTGTCTTTTAACGCACCGGCAAAGGCCAGGGCCGCTTGTTTGCGGATGGCGGCGTCTGGGCTGGATAGTCTGTCCAAAACCTCTGCTTCGGTGAGCGCTTGGCCGTCAATCGTGATCCGGAGCCGGGCCATGGTTTCGTCGAACAACCGCACCCAAGCCGCCCGCCCGGAGACTGACTTTTCATGCAGCAAGCGTTCTTGGTCATCGCTGAGTTGATGGGGGCGAAAAAGCCGTAAATTATCGATCCAGGGGCGATAATGAGCAAGCGTTTCTGTGGCCATTTTCGCCGCCAAATCAGCGTCTTCCAACTGATTGATTTCGAGCCCAAAAAACAACATATCGCT
>JBELLC010000194.1:0-3203 GCA_042088965.1 Nisaea sp.
GCGCTTTATTGTTGATCTCACCGATGCCGGGTTGAGCAGCGAAAACCATCTTTGCTTCCTCTGCCGTTCCGGCGTTCGGTCTGTCTTTGCAGCCAAAGCGGCAGCGGCGGCAGGATTTTCAATCTCGTTCAATATCAGCAGTGGCTTTGAAGGTGATTTGGATGAAAAAAACCAGCGCGGCAATGTGAACGGTTGGCGTTTTGAGGGGCTGCCTTGGGAACAAGGTTAACCGTCGACAGGGCTTTTTTAAACATCAAAAAACCGTCATAACGGCTTGAAAAAGCACATTTTTTTGGGGCTTTGTAATCCTAAGTTGCAGGCCTTGGCGGAAGTGCAACCTTGACAACACGCTGCTGACAACGTCACCCTAAAGGCAGTTTTAGTCGCACCAAGAACAATGGTTAGGGGCCAAATTCTGGGATCCGCCCGTGGCCGTAGATGTTCTTATAGCCGACCCATGAAAAACGAAAAATGCCACAAAACGCTAAAAACTTGCACAAGGATGATTTGAAATGAAGGAATTAGATTTCCATAAATCACGCTTTATGGCCGGTAAGATCGGGCGCCGGGAATTCATTGGCCGCGCCATCGCGCTTGGAGTTTCCGTTGGCGCCGCCAGCACCTTAGCCGCTGAGGCGGCCTTTGCCGCCGGACCGAAAAAAGGCGGGCATTTGCGCACCGGCATTAGCCATGGCTCGACCACCGACTCGCTTGATACCGCGACCTATGAAAATGGTTTCATGGGGGCGATCAGCGGCGGCACCTTCAACCAATTGGGGCAGGTCAAAGCCGATGGCCAGATCCACCCTGACGTGGCCGAGAGTTGGGACGCCTCGCCGGATGCCAAGACCTGGACCTTCAATCTGCGCAAAGGCATGACTTTCCATAACGGCAAGTCTGTCGAAGCCGACGACGTCATCGCCTCCTTCCAACACCATATGGGCAAGGATTCTAAATCAGCGGCAAAATCATTGCTGGATCAGGTTGTCTCGATTAAGGCTGACGGCAAACATACCGTGGTCTTCGATCTGAGCGGCGGCAATGCCGACTTCCCCTTTGTGGCCAGTGATTATCACATCGCCATCAAGCCCGCCAAAGACGGTAAGATTGACCCAATCGGCAAGCATGGTACCGGCTCTTACATGATCGAAAGTTTCGAGCCCGGTGTCCGCGCGACCTTTAAGCGTAATCCCAATTATCACGACGGGGAGGTTGCGCACGTCGACAGTGTCGAGATGATCACCATTGCTGACGTGGCGGCGCGGACCAATGCGCTATCGACCGGTGAGATCGATATGATGGACCGGGTCGATCTGAAAACGGTGCATCTGTTGAAGCGCAATAAAAACCTGAAGGTCGAAACGACCACAGGGTTTGCCCATTACACCATGCCCATGCGGACCGACACACCGCCGTTTGACAACAATCATGTGCGCATGGCCTTGAAACACGCGATGGACCGTGAAGCGATCTTAAAAACGGTGCTGCGCGGCTATGGCTCGGTTGGTAATGACCATCCAATCAGCCCGGCCAACCAGTTCTACGCGGCGGAATTGCCGCAGCGCAGTTATGATATCGATAAAGCCAAATTCCATCTGAAAAAAGCGGGCTTAAGCAGCTTGAATGTTGAGCTTTCGGCAGCTGATGCAGCCTTTGCCGGCGCTGTTGACGCAGCTGTCTTGTACAAAGAGCAGGCCGCCAAAGCAGGCATCAACATTAAAGTCATCCGTGAGCCAAATGATGGCTATTGGTCGAATGTCTGGCTGAAAAAAGCCTGGTGCTTCTGCTATTGGGGCGGGCGACCGACCGAAGATTGGATGTTCACCACAGCGTATGCTGCGGACGCCAAATGGAATGATACCTATTGGAAAAACGACCGCTTTAACACCTTGTTGCTTGCGGGCCGGGCCGAGCTGGACCCCAAGAAACGGCGGGAAATCTACGTCGAGATGCAATCCATCGTCCGCGACGATGGCGGCGCCATGGTGCCGTTGTTTAACAACTATGTTTTCGCCACGGCCAAGAACGTCGAGCACGGCAAAATGGCTGGTAACTGGGATCTTGACGGCAACCGCTTCATGGAGCGTTGGTGGTTTTCCTAAAATAACCTTGGTGAGCATCAGCCGATGTCTCAAATACTTTACATGGTGGCCCAGCGATTTGCGCTGGGCCTCCTGACGCTTTTTGCCATTTCGCTGATTATCTTTTTTGGCGTCGAGCTTTTGCCTGGCGACCTGGCAACCGAAATCTTAGGCCGCTCAGCGACGCCGGAGACCGTTGCTGCTTTTCGGATCGAGCTTGGCCTCGATAAAACGCCGTACACGCGCTATGCGGAATGGCTGTCAAACCTCCTGCAAGCCGATATGGGCAAGTCGCTGGCCAATCAGCGCGAAATCTCGGAGCTGATCGCGACCCGCATCGGCAACACCTTATTTTTGGCCTGTATGGCAGCCATTATTTCAGTGCCTATCGCGCTGATTCTAGGCATTTTGGCGGCCCTCTTTCGAAACACGTTTTTTGATCGCAGCGTCAATGTCTTCACCTTGACGACCATCTCCTTCCCGGAATTTTTTGTTGCCTATATTCTGGTCTTCGTCTTTGCCGTCAATCTTGGCTGGTTCCCCAGCATCTCCAACATCAATCCGAATACCTTGTTCTGGGAACAGGTCTACCGATCAACCTTGCCGGCGTTGACCCTGACCCTGGTTGTGGTCGCGCATATGATGCGCATGACCCGCGCTTCGATCATTAATTTGCTGGCCAGCGCCTATATTGAAATGGCCAATTTAAAGGGCCTAAAACCGTGGCGCATCATCACCCGCCATGCGCTGCCAAATGCGCTCGCCCCGATTATCAATGTGATCATCATTAACTTAGCCTATCTGATTGTCGGCGTGGTCATTGTGGAAACTGTTTTTGTTTACCCAGGCCTCGGTCAGCTGCTGATCGATTCTGTCTCGAAGCGCGATTTACCTGTGGTGCAAAGCGCCAGCCTGTTATTTGCGGCAACCTATATCTTGCTTAATCTTGTTGCCGATGTGCTGTCGATTTTGACCAATCCACGCCTTTTGCATCCACGCTGAGGGCCAGGGTCATGAACAAATATACGAAGTTCTTTCAGACCGCCCCATGGACCGCCCGCATCGGCTTGGTGATCATTTTTGGCTATCTTATTCTGTTCCTATTTGCGCCATGGATCGCCC
>JBELLC010000195.1:0-3272 GCA_042088965.1 Nisaea sp.
CCCCGCCGCCGTTGCAAGCGACACACCAATCAAGTCAGCGCGCATTGCATTCAGCGAACTGGTTTCAGTATCAACGGCGATAACCCCAAGGCGATGCGCCTCGGCGATCCACGCCTCTAGGCTGGGTAGATCTTGAACCAGTTCATAGCCGCGTTCATCGCCCTGCAGTTCTTGGTTGTCCCCGTGGGCGGCACCATCACCACCTGCATTCGCCATTTCCGCTTCTTGACGGGCAATCAGCCGCTTGAATGACTGGGCTTTAAAGAACGTTAGCAAACTATCATCATCTGCTGGCGCGACCGCCAGATCTGCCAGCGCAACAGGCAAATCAATATCATCCCGCAGCTTTACCAATTGCTTTGACAGCCGCGCCATATCGGCATTATCAAGCAAGGATTGACGGCGTTTTGGCTGCTTAATCTCCGCCGCACGATCGAGCAAAGCCTCCAGATCACCATATTCATTGATCAATAAAGCTGCGGTTTTAATGCCGATTCCGGGGACCCCTGGGACGTTATCGACGGAATCACCCGCCAGCGCCTGCACATCCACAACTTTATCAGGACCAACGCCAAAACGCTCAACCACTTCGGCGGGGCCAATGAGACGGTTTTTCATGGGATCCAGCATATCCACCCCATCGGTGACCAATTGCATCAGGTCTTTATCCGAGGACACAATTGTGACTTGCTGACCCGCGGCGCGGGCCGCCCGCGCATAGGCGGCAATCAGGTCATCAGCTTCAAAACCAGGCAGTTCAACAGCCACCACGTTAAAAGCCGCAACAGCCTCTCTGACCAAGGCAAATTGTGGCACCAGCTCTTCTGGCGCTGGTGGCCGATGGGCTTTGTATTGCGGGTAAATGTCGCTACGAAAGGTCTGCCGCGAGGTGTCAAAAATCACCGCCAAGTGATTGGCCGACATTTCTTCAATCAGCTTCATCAACATATTGGTGAAGCCGTAAACCGCATTGGTCGGTGTACCATCAGCACGGTTCATCGGCGGCAGCGCATGGAAAGCCCGGAAAATAAAACCAGAGCCATCTACAAGATATACATGATCGTCGCTGCTATCGGCCATGACCGCTTCCTTCTGTGAATAATCCGCCCAGGACCGCCCCCGACAGATCGCGTTCATATGCCAAAGAGGCGTTAATCACGCAGCATTATCGGGCGTTTGACTGCGATAAACATATTGCCGCGAACAATAGGGGCACGTCACCGAGCCATCCTCGCCCATATGCAAGAATACACGGGGATGTCCCAAAGGCCCACCACCGCCATCACATGCAACGCTGGTTTTTGTGACTTCGATTTGTTCAAACTGCGTCGCCATTTCCCGCTCCCGTGGAATTCTATCTGTCTGAGACCTTGCTCGGTCTGTTGGCTGATGATACCCATCCTCAGCGGTAATTCAACACTTCGCCAGGAGCCCAGAGTTGGCCAAGTCTCCCGACCATGCGCTAGAGCTGCAAAACCTCAAAAAAGTGTATCGTCGCAAGGGGCAAGCACCTTCTGTGCCCGCGCCGCCACCAGCCTTAGAGGACGTCAGTTTAACCGTGCCCCGGGGGTCCATGTTTGCGCTTTTGGGACCAAATGGCGCGGGCAAATCAACCCTCATCAATATTCTTGCAGGCCTGGTCCAAAAAACCGCTGGCAGCGCCCGTATCTGGGACATTGATATTGATAAAAACCCTCGGCAAGCGCGCGCTGCAATCGGTGTTGTCCCACAAGAGCTGAATATCGATCCATTTTTCACCCCCCGCGAAACTTTGGATTTGCAGGCGGGTCTTTTCGGGGTGCCGGCAGCAGAGCGGCGGACACGCGAAATTCTCGATCTTATCGGTTTGGCAGACCGTGCCGAGGCCTACACCCGCACCCTATCCGGCGGCATGCGCCGACGCTTGTTAATCGGCAAAGCCTTGGTGCATTCGCCGCCAGTCCTGATTTTGGACGAGCCAACAGCCGGTGTTGATATTGAGCTGCGGCAACGTTTATGGGAAAATGTCCGGGCCTTAAATCGCGCTGGCATGACCATCTTGCTGACCACCCACTACTTAGAAGAAGCCGAACAGCTGTGTGATTGGATTGCCATTATCAATAAGGGCCAGCTGATCACTTCTGAGCCGAAAAGTGATCTGTTGGCCCGCCTGGAACATAAAGACCTGCTGATCACCCTCAGTCAACCGCTGCATGCAGCCGATAGCGTCCCGCCTGCCCTTGCTGTCTTTCAGCCACAGCGCCTCAACGATCATCAGCTGCGCATCACCTATCGGCCGCAAGAAACCCCTGTGCAGCAGATTTTGACCGCCTGCCTGACCACAGGTTTGGAATTATCTGATATCAGCGTCCGTGAGACCGATCTTGAGGATATCTTTCTGTCACTGACGCGCGATGCACGATAGCGAAAATCTCCGCCGCCTGGTCACGACATTATTTATGGGGCGATTAAAAACCGCTCAAGAACCGTCCCAGCGCCGTCTTGTTCTTTGCGTGCAATGACCATTTCACCAGAGCCGACAGCGACCTGTAAATAGGCACTGATATTAACGAAATGGCTGACCAACATGATTTTTGCGCCAGCGGGCATCTGTGCCATGAGGGCTTTTAAGGCCGCCGTTTGCGCTGCCGCTTTTTGCGGCGCTTCGAAAAACGAATTTAACGCTGGCACCTCTTCAACGGGCCCCAGGTTTAACAGCTCAGCCGTCTCCCGGCATCGGCACCATTGGCTGCTCAGCACCCGGTCAAAGGTAATGCCAGCATCACGCAACGCTTTGCCTGTCGCCCGGGCCTGCTCCCGGCCCGCGGCATTTAAATTGCGCTGACTGCGACAATCGCCAATCGTGAAGTGCTCTGGATCACTGAAGCCCGGCGCCAGCGCATGGCGCATCATCGCAAAGGTCTGCGGCTGTTTGAGGGCTGCCACAGCGGCGCTATCAGCGCGCGCGGCACCAACATTCAGCGTTACGGCAACCAGCACCAGAGCAATCAGCCCGCAGGTTGGCAAAACAGTTTTTCGCGCGCACCGCCGCATAGCTTCCGCTCCATTTTGGGTCAATCCACCGCCATAGAAAAGCCGATGGCATGGCCGCAAACAAGCACAAAATAGGCTTTCTTTGCCAGCCCGCGTATCATGCTTGAAAGCCACGGCGTCAAAGGGTAGGTTGCAGCCTGCTGTCACGTTTACCAGCGCTGCGCACCCGTAGCTCAGCTGGATAGAGCGCTGCCCTCCGAAGGCAGAGGTCACAGGTTCGAATCCTGTCGGGTGCGCCA
>JBELLC010000043.1:0-20413 GCA_042088965.1 Nisaea sp.
TGGAGGAGAGGATGGGATTCGAACCCACGATAGAAGTTTCCCCCTATAACGGTTTAGCAAACCGTCGCCTTCAGCCACTCGGCCACCTCTCCTAAGTGGACGCCCCTTCAGATCAGCTGATCAGGCGCGGCCACCAGCGCTGTAAATAGCGATCCGTTCGCTGATTGTCCAGCCATGGATTGCCTATTTTTGGTCGCTTTGTTTTGATCCGCTGCGAAACCAGCGGTTTAGGTCTGCACTGGCGGCGTATCCATGCCCTTTTGAACAGCGGTCCGCTGGCCCAATTGATCATACCAACGCTTCACATGGGTGAAATCATCCAGCGGTGCCTGATGCCATTCATGGCGGGCGGTCCAGGGGTAAATCGCCATGTCGGCAATGGTGTATTCATCGCCTGCGACAAAAGTATGATCGGCCAAGCGGCGGTCTAAAACCCCATAAAGCCGCAGGGTTTCATTGCGGTAGCGGTCTTCGGCATAAGGCGCTTTGCCAACATTATACCGCAAGAAATGATGCGCCTGACCGAGCATCGGGCCATAACCACCCATCTGCCACATCAGCCATTCATAGACAGCGATTCTTTTACGGCTGTCGGTGGGCATAAATTGGCCGGTTTTCTCCGCCAGATACAGCAGGATCGCCCCTGTTTCAAAAACCGACACCGGACGGCCATCGGGGCCATCAGAATCAACAATTGCCGGAATACGATTGTTTGGTGCGATTTTCAGAAACGCGGGTGCGAATTGCTCATCCTTGCCGATGTTGATTGTATGCACTTTATAGGCAAGGCCCATTTCTTCTAGGGCAATGGATACTTTACGGCCATTTGGCGTGGTCCAGGTATAAAGGTCGATCATGAAACGGTCTCCAAACGATAAAGGCGGAAATGACGGTAAGGCTCACCCAAGGGCGGTATCTAAATCTCGGATCAAATCGTCAATGTGTTCAATCCCCAGCGATAAGCGGAGCAGATCATCGGGTACATTTGTTCCCGGCCCCTCAACAGGGGCGCGATGTTCGATCAGGCTTTCAACGCCGCCAAAGGAGGTGGCTTCTTTGAAAATTTTGGTGCTGCGCGCGGTCTGTGCCGCAGCCTCAAACCCGCCGTGCAGGCGGATCGACATCATGCCGCCAAAGCCCCCCTGCATCTGTTGGCAGGCAATGTCATGGCCGGGATGTTCTGGCAAGCCAGGGTAAAGCACCGCATGTAGTTTTGGATGGCCGGTTAAATGTTCTGCCAAGGCTTGTGCATTGGCCGAACACTGGCGCACCCTCAGTGCCAAGGTCCGCATGCCGCGGAGCAGCAGCCAACATTCCTGTGGCCCGAGAACCAATCCCATCTGGGTGCGTTGGCTGCGCATGTCCTGCCACCACTCACTGCTGGCATCGGCGGTGACGAGCGCACCCGCCAAAACGTCACTATGGCCGTTCAAATATTTGGTGGCGGCATGCATCACCAGATCTGCCCCCAGGGCCAAAGGCTGCGTCAGCATCGGCGTGGCGGCGGTGGAATCAACCACCAAGCGGGCCCCTGCCTTATGGGCCAGCGCCGCCATGGCGGAGATGTCCACCACCTCCCAGGTGGGGTTAGCAGGGCTTTCGATCCACAGCATTTTGGTTTTACCAGGGCGCAGCAAGCGGCTGATTTGATCTGGGTCATGTGCCGGGAAAAAGTCCAGATCGATGCCAAAGCGGGCGCAATGCTTGGTGACCCAGCCGCGCACCCCCCAGTACAGCACATCTTGGATAATGACATGGTCGCCGCTCTGCAAACTCATGAACGGCAGAACCGCCGCCGCCATGCCTGCTGACAGCACCATGGCGTCTTGGCCGCCTTCCAGGGCGGCTAAGGTTTGCTCAACTTGTCCATAGCCAGGGTTGTTGTCGCGCGAATAAATAAAGCCATCTTGATTGCTGCCCGCAGGGTCACGAACATAGGTTGTCGCTGGATGGATGGCGGGAATCACGGCCCGTGTGCTCTCATCAATCCAGCCCAACGCTTGGGCAATCTTTGTTTCCAGGTGGAAATCGTCGCTCATCATCAGCTTCTTTCTCGGGGGGCATAACCGACGCGGCCAGAATCGTCTGCAACCTCCTATAGCATTGTTTTTACGATAGCTCCAAATCCACATCATGATTCCGATAACTCAGGAAGAGGGAATCTTTTTTGCATAGATCATGTTTCTTATAAAAATTCTCTTTGCTTCTTAATGATATATGTATTTTAGTTATTAATTCCGTTTAGGAAAGTATGCAAAGGGTGAGATGCCATGGATACGCTGACAGCGATGAGTGTTTTTGCTGCCGTTGTTGAAAACAACAGCTTGGCAGGTGCTGCCCGTGTCAAAAACCTGTCCCCTTCAGTTGTGAGTAAGCAATTGGCCGCTTTAGAAGACCGCCTTGGGGTGCGGTTGTTGAACAGGACCACCCGGCGGATCAGCCTGACTGAAGTTGGTTCTGCCTATTATGATCGTTGCAAACGCATTTTAGCCGATGTTGATGAGGCTGAAATTGCTGTCAGCCAATCCCATGCTGCGCCGCGCGGCAGGCTTCGGTTAACCGCGCCGACAACTTTTGCTCATCGCCATGTGGCTCCGCATTTACCGCAGTTCATCGCCCGCTTTCCAGAAGTTGAAGTGCAGCTTTTGGTGAATGATCGGATTGTCGATTTGGTCGATGAAGGGATTGATTTGGCGATTCGTATTGCGGGTTTGAAAGATTCCAGTCTGATCGCCCGAAAGCTTGCCAATAATTACCGATCTATCGTCGCTGCCCCGGAGTATTTGGCCAAATACGGGCGGCCCAACGCACCAGCCGATCTGAACCGTCATGCGCTGCTGACCTATCCACCTGGAAACCCCATCAATGACTGGCATTTTATGGTTGATGGCGCTGAAACAGTGATTCGCGCTCAGGGCACGATTATGACCTCAAATGGTGATTCCATCCTCAAAGCGGTGCAGGCTGGCGGTGGCTTGGCGATGCTGCCCAGTTTCATGACAGGTGACCATATCAAGAACGGCCGCCTGATTGAGGTTTTAGGTGATTTTGTGCGCGAAGATGTGCCGATTTTTGCAGTCTACCCGTCAAGCCGGCATCTTTCGCCAAAGGTGCGTGCCTTTGTAGATTTCCTGGTCGAAACTTATGGCACGCATCCCTACTGGCTGGCGGACGCTTGATTATGCGCTAGGCGAAATGTTGGCGCAGCCGGTCCACAGCTGCATCCAGAACAGTGTCTTGCTTTGAAAAACAAAACCGCACCGTATTGGCGGCGCCATTTTGGGTGTAAAAGGCGCTCACGGGGACAGCTGTGACGCCGACTTTGGTGGTCATATAGGTGCAAAACGCCACATCATCACCGTCAAAATCTAATGCGGCGAAATCGGCGAATAAAAAATAGGTGCCCGCACAGTCAACAGGGGTCAGCCCGGTACCAGATAAGCCTTTGCGCAAGCGGTCGCGCTTGCTGGCCAAATCGGCGGCAAGATGGTCAAAATAATCATCTCCTTGGTTCAGGCCAAAGGCGACGGCGCGCTGTAAATTCGGGGCGGTAGTGAACACGAGGAATTGATGGGCTTTGGCGATGGGGGCCAAAAGTGCAGGATGAGTGGTGATGTAACCCACTTTCCAGCCGGTGACAGAAAAGGTCTTCCCAGCAGAGCCAATTTTGACCACCCGTTCTGCCATGCCGGGCAGGGTCATCAACGGGGTGTGGCGGTGATCATCATAGACGATATGCTCATAGGCCTCATCACAGACCACCACAACGTCATGGGCGCGGGCCAGTTTGGCGATCGCTTCGAGTTCGTCCAGTCGGTAAACTTTTGAGGCCGGGTTTTGCGGTGAATTCAGGACCAACAGCTTGGTCTTTTCTGAAAACGCCGCGCTTAACGCAGTAACATCAAGCTGCCAATGCGGGGGCTGTAATTGGACGGTTTTGCAAATCCCGCCTGCCCGTCGGATGATCGGCATATAGCAATCATAACATGGCTCAATCAAGACAACTTCATCGCCAGGTTCGATCAGCCCGAAAAACGTTGCTGCCAGAGCTTCGGTCGCGCCGGTGGTGACCATTACTTGAGTTTGCCAATCAACATCCAAATCATAAAATCGCTTGCCATGGTCGCCGACGGCTTGGCGCAACTCGGGAACCCCGAGCATCGGTGGATATTGATTGGGAACGTCAAACAACGCCTCTGAGGCTTTTGCCAAAACCGGATCGGGGCCAAAATCATCAGGGAAACCTTGGCCAAGATTGATTGATTTATGCTCAATCGCTAAGCGCGACATCACCTCGAATACAGTCGTTCCATAAGATGACAAAACAGAGTTTGCAGCTTTCATTTCCCATCCTTATGCGCCGTGGCGTGCAGTTCCGCCCGGTGCAGGTGATAGCACGTCCATAGCTGCACCGCCAAATCTGTTGCCGAATTGTGAGTTTGCGTTCAATTTTTAGATAAAGTGTTCTACCTTGCGCAGGCGGCAACGCTTTCATCGTACCTTTCATGATCTTTAGGGAAGAAAATCTGTCATGGCTGTTCTCGCCGACCGCATGAATGAACTTGGGACTGAAACCGCTTTTGAGGTTTTGGCCCGCGCCAATGCCCTGGCCGCCACGGGCCGCGATATTATCAACCTTGGTATTGGACAACCTGATTTTAAAACCCCAGAGCATATTGTCGAGGCGGCGATCAAGGCATTACGCGACGGCCATCACGGCTATACACCAGCGCAAGGGATCCCAGAATTACGCGAAGCTGTCGCGGCGGACCTTGAAGGCCGTCACGGGGTTGCTGTCGATCCGGGTAATGTGCTGATCGTACCAGGCGGCAAAGTGACAATGTTTTTTGCCATGCTGATATATGGCCAGCCTGGCACAGAGATTATGTATCCGAACCCAGGTTTTCCGATTTATGAATCAGCGATCCGCTTCTCTGGTGCCACGCCGGTGCCAATTGCCCTGCGCGAAGAGAACGGTTTCGCCTTTTCAGCCGCCGAAGTGCTGTCCCAAATCACCGAGCGGACACGTCTTCTCATTCTGAACAGCCCTGCCAATCCAACGGGCGGGGCGGTTGATAAGGCGGAATTTGATGCCCTGGTTGCCGGCTTGGCAAATTGGCCAAAGGTCACGGTGCTGTCCGATGAGATTTACAGCCAGATGCTTTATGACGGCCGTCGCCATGTCAGTTTGCTGCAATATCCTGAATTAGAAGACCGCCTGATTGTGCTGGATGGTTGGTCGAAAACATATGCGATGACGGGCTGGCGCTTGGGCCTGAGCATTTGGCCAAAGGATGTGATCGCTGATGCTGAAAAACTTGCGGTCAACTGCCATTCTTGTGTCAATGCGCCAACGCAGTTTGCCGGTTTGGCAGCCTTGCAAGGGCCGCAAGATGCTGTTCATGAAATGCTGGCGGCCTTTGATCAACGGCGGCGCGTGATTGTCGATGCGCTGAACCAAATTGACGGCTTCAGCTGTGTTGAGCCTGGCGGCGCTTTTTATGCCTTCCCGAATATTACCGGCACCGGCATGGACGCCAAAACCTTGCAAACCCGCATGTTGGAAGAAGCTGGTGTGGCGGTTATTGCGGGCACCAGTTTTGGGGCGATGGGCGAGGGCTATCTGCGCTTTTCCTACGCCAATTCAACGCAGAATATTGTCACGGCGATTGACCGCATTCGCGCCATGCTTGCGGCAGACAGGTGAGTGCCTTCAAAAAGAAAAGAGGAAAAGCGCATGAAATTTTTTGATCTCAGCGGCAAAGTTGCCATGGTCACTGGCGGCAATGGGGGCATTGGCTTGGCGATGGCAGATGCCCTGGCGCAAGCAGGGGCCAATATCGTGATTGCCGCCCGCAATGCTGAAAAGGCTGCCGCGGCTGTTGCGCAATTAACGGACCATGGCGTTGAGGCGACCTTTATCCCTGTTGATGTGATGGATACAGCCTCAATCGAAGCGGCTGTTGGTGAGGGCGCGGCGCACTTTGGGCGGTTAGATATTTTGATTAATAACGCCGGTACGAATATTCGCAAACGCCCAGAAATTTTGTCAATTGATGAATGGCGCACAGTAATTGATACCAATTTGACCAGTGCCTTTGTGGCCTCTAAAGCAGCGTATGCGCCGATGCAGGCAGTCGGTGGCGGCAAAATTATCAATATCGGTTCTATGTTGTCGATATTTGGGGCCTCGTTTTCAACCGCTTATGGCGCCTCAAAAGGCGGAATTGTGCAGATGACGCGCTCTATGGCAACCGCTTGGGCAGAGGATAATATTCAGATTAATGCGGTCTTGCCCGGCTGGATTGATACCGCGCTGACCCAGCAAGCCCGCAAGGATGTGGAGGGCTTGCATCAACGGATTCTTGACCGCACCCCGGCAGGGCGCTGGGGCAAACCAGAGGACCATGCGGGCATTGCGATTTTCCTGGCCAGCCCCGCCTCTGACTTTGTTACCGGCACCGCCATTCCGATCGATGGTGGCTTTTCGATTATGATTTAGGGATCTGGGCTCAGGGTTTCGGATGTCCTGCGGTATTTTTGGTGGCGGTACATCAACGATAATAAAGCCACCGAATAGCTGGCGTGACCGGCACACATCACGATCAAACTGTTGATGCTCACACCGGCGTCAATTGCCCAGCCGAGCAAGGCAGGCGATAGCGCCGAGGCAACCACGTCAATGGCGGCTGTCATGGCGCGAATGCCGCCCAGGTTGCGGGTGCCGTAAAGTTCAGCCCAAAGCGTGGTTTTAATGTTGGAGGAAAAGCCACTGGCCGCCCCTGCCAACACCATGAATGCCAGGCCGCCATACCATTGATCAATCAGGCCCAGCGCCAATAAAGCCAGCACATAGGGGGCTTGATAAAAGCGGGCCACAAATCGGGCGCCGTGGCGATCGACCAAGGGGCCTGACAGCACCCCCGTGGTCAGCTGAAACCCGGCATAGATGGCGACGCCGCTGGCAAAAAGGGACAAGCTCCAGCCTTTTTCAGCGACCAGGTGAACTTGGTGAAAGAAGATGCCTGTGATCACGAACGATGGCCCAGCAAGGGCTGTCATAGCCAGATAAAAACGCCAATCGCGTAAAACCTGCTGGACAGTTTGATCGCCTGTATCGACGTCTGTGGCTGCGACTTGCGCCCGTGCATCCAGATAAGCTTGATGGCGCTTGCGCTGGTCCCGAAGCAGCCAATAAATCGCCATTGGCAGCAATCCAACGATAACGATGGCCGATAAAAGCCAGGCATCACGCCAACCCAGCCAGATCATTAACCCGACCCCCATCAACGGGAAAACAGCCTCGCCGCCGGGAAATCCAAGGGCGGCAAAACTGACAGCTTTGCCGCGATTGCTGGCGTCAAAATACCGCGCCATCGAGGTCACAGCCGCGTGGCTTAACAGGCCTTGGCCGAACAGCCGCAACATGAAAATCCCAATGCCGAGGGAAATAACCCCTGCGCTGAGCGACATGCCAAGGCAGGCAATGGCCAAGCCGATAACTAAGATGAACGCGTAGTGACGCAGATCAATGTGATCAATGCGTTTGCCCACAAAGGCCAGCAACAGCCCACTGGTCAGGGTAGCGACAGAATAGGCCTCACCAAACTGGCCATGGGATAAATGAAAGCTCGCTCTGATCTCACCGCTAAAAAGCGCGATATAAAAGGTTTGCCCAAAACTTGAGATGAAGGCCAACAGGAAGCCAAATGCGAGGAAACGTGGCTGCGCTGTTAACAGCCGCCAATACGCTGCAATCATGATCGGCGCTTTGCTGGCGGCCTAAGGGCGGCAATTGGTCGCAAATTAGGCCGCCAAGATATCGGCTAAGGCCGCCAACAAGGCGTCAGTGTCGTCAGCTGTGCTGACGGTAATGCGCAGATAATTCTCATAGCCGGGCGCCATTAGGCGACTGATCATGATGCCTTTGTCGGCCAAAGCGGCAACAATTTCGGCTGCGGGTCGGTCACTGGCAGCGGCAATGAAATTACCGACGCTGGCAAAGGGGTGGCAGCCAAGGCGGCGCAGACCAGCGTCCAGGCGCCCGCGTTCACGGGCCGTTTCATCGAGGATCCATTGGGTGTGATCAGGATCATTCAAGGCAGCAAGTGCAGCGGCTTGGGCGACAGCATTGACGTTGAAAACACTGCGCGCTTGTTGAAAGGCGTTGGCCAATTCATCTGAGCCACAGAGTGCATAGCCAACCCGAATACCCGCCAAGCCAAAAGCTTTGGAAAAGGTTCTGAAACTGACCCAAGGGCCGCTGCGGGCAGATAGCATTGCCAAATGATCTTCGCCGCCCGCATGACGGCCAAACTCATAATACGCCTCATCGACAATGAATAAGGCTGTTTCTGGCACCGCGCGCGACAGCCGCGCCAACTCAGCGGTACTGATCAGGCCGCCGGTGGGGTTATTCGGCGTCGCACAATAAACAATACGGGTTTTATCAGTGATGGCAGCGGCCATGGCGTCCACATCGGGTGCGCCATCCTGGCGCACTGGGACCGTGACCAAGGTTGTTGCATTAATTTGGGCGCTTTTGTCATAGCCTGGGAATGATGGCACCGGCACCAGCATTTCATCACCGGCATTGAGGGCCAGCTTGCCAGCATTTACAATCAACTCATCAGAGCCATTGCCCAGCACAATGCGATGGGCGGCAACCCCTGTTTGTTGACTGATGGCAGCCACCAGATCACGCCATTTTGGATCAGGATAATAGTTCACTGTCGTGCACGCAGCTTGCATGGCAGCGATGGCTTTGGGTGATGGTGGGTAAGGCGACTCGTTCAAATTCATCCGCCGAATTTTGGATATCTCAAGCCCCTTGGCGGCCAGATCACGTTCAATGCTGGGCCCGCCTGCCGGGCCCATGGCCTGAAAAATCGCATTTGGAATCGTGGTGGACGCGCCATCGCGTTGGCTCATTTCGAAAATCCCTTCGCGAGAATTAACCGGAAACGGTACGCATCATACGCTGCCTATCGAGCCCTGTCATCTCAGCTGTTTGGCGTAATGAGCGTGTTAAGATGGCGTAAACAAGCGGCATGATCAGCTTGGAAATCGCCATCTTGCCACCAGGCCTCAACAGTTTTTAAAAGCGAGCCGATAACCGCCCCTTCGGCAATGCCGAAGGCTTTGATGTCAGCACCGCTGAGCGGTAATTGAGGGATCGGCCAAGTTTTTGCCAGCTCAAGGGCATGGTTATAATCGGCTATTGGCGCCCCTATCGTTGCTTGGGCGAGCATGAGACGGTCAATGAAAACGCGTTCGCCCATGGCATAAAGGTCGGCACGCAATTGTTTTTCAGATCTATTGACCGTGAGCGGCGGCGCAACAGCGATGGCCATCAAGTGACGTTGATCGGCGTTTGATAGCCTGAGGCGGCTTGCGGCTTTTGCTGGATCCTTACACAGTGCTGCCAAGCGCCGGATGGGGTCGCCCATCATTGCGCCTTCAAGCGCGACCAACGCTGATAAGTGATCAGGGTCAACCGTGCCAATGCCAAGAGATGGCCAAATGTCATCCTCGGTCATGACCTGGAGGACATCAGCCGCGCCGCGGGCCCATAAAAGCCTCAACAGTTCGGCCTGTAGGCGCTCGCCGGACAGTTTTTGCAAGCCCGCAGCAGCAGCACGGCAAGCGGCCCTGCCCACAGGATCAACCTGCCCTTGGCCGTGACTTGCATGAAAGCGATAAAAGCGCAGCAGCCGCAAGATATCTTCATCCAATCGGCGATCGGCGTCGCCAATAAAACGGATCCGTCCAAGGGCAGCATCGCGGCGACCGTTAAACGGGTCATAAAGCCTGCCGTCAGCATCCAGATAAAGTGCGTTGATGGTAAAATCGCGCCGCTGCGCGTCGATCAGCCAGTCATCGGTAAAGGCAATTGTGGCATGCCGACCATCGGTTTCCAAATCTCGGCGTAAGGATGTAATTTCATACGGTTTGCCAGCAGAAATCGCCGTCACAGTCCCATGACGCAGGCCTGTAGGGATGACTTTTATTTGGGCGCGATCCAGTGCCGTCATGACCACTTGTGGTGGCAGGTTGGTGGCCATATCAAGGTCGTCAACAGGCCGCTCCAGGATCAAATCACGAACCGCCCCACCGACAATTCTGACCTCACCACCTGCATCCTTAATGGCGTTAAAGATGGCCGTGGTGCGGGCCGCTGTGAGCCAATCAGGTGCGGTTATTTTCGCCACAGCCTGCATCAGATATCAGCCTATTTTTTGGGCTCAAAATAGCCGGGTTGGATAATACCATCGACCGTACGCGGCGGCACATATGTATCGCCTGGTTGGCCATCACCTGACAGTAAAAAGCCAAAGATCATGAGTGCCACAAAACTCACACCAACCCCTAACAATAATGTTGTGGGGGCGTCACCTAAACCTGGAACCTGCTCTGGCTGGCCCGCATCAATGGCTTTTCTGCGGGCGCGTAACCACCACAGCAAATAGATCAGTGATGGCAGCAAAAAGGGGATGATCACAAAAATGATTTGCCGCATTAGTCTGCCGCCTGTTTGCTTTGATGGTTTTCGATAACATCGGTCAAGTTGACAAGCATGCCTGCTGTTGCCCCCCAGATATGGTAATTATCAAAGGGTAGAACATAGAAGTGCCGCGTTTGTGCCCGCCACTCGCCACTGCGCCGCTGATGATTGGCGCGGTTGCAGATAAAGGCCATCGGCACCTCAAAAATTTCTGCAACCTCACCCGGTTCGGGCAGCAAGTCAAACGGTGGTTGAAGCAAGCCGACAATTGGCACAATTTCATAACCGGTCCCAGTGCGATAAGTGTCTAGGCGGCCAATCACTTCAACGTGTTTGTGCGCCAAGCCGATTTCTTCATGACTTTCGCGTAAGGCCGTTTCGACCGGACCGTTATCGCTGTCATCAACGCGCCCGCCAGGAAAGCTTACTTGTCCTGGATGCACTGGTAACGCATCTGATCGACGGGTTAATAGCACGGTGAGGCCGCCGGGTCGGTCAACGATTGGCACCAAAACGGCTGCTGGACGATAACTGTCGCGCGGCGTAGCACCCGGGTTTAGGTCATGATCGCCGCGCTCACTGTGAATTCCCGGTGGACGGTTGAGCTGCGTGCTGGGTGTATCGCGGAAGATGCTGCGGAATAGCTGTAGGTTCATGGCGCAATGTTTCCCAGCTCAAAAAAACAAGTGTCACTCCATACGCCGAGAACGCTGCCATCTGCACCCTCCTGTTCTTCGGCCCATTCGACCAACTCATAGAACACGGCGCGGCTAATCAGGGCTTCTAAACCAGGGCGAATTTCAACATAGGGCCGCGGTGTGCCATCGGCCGTCTGGATAACGCGGATCGGATGCTCAGGACCAGCGGTCACAATTTCATCTAAATTGGTGGTAAAATGCAGCTTTCGTATTGGCGGTTGCTGGCTAGCGCCGTCCTCTGCGGTTACGCTCACGGCGATGAACGGGGCGTCATCAACATCGATTAAACCACGCTCGGCAGGGGTGACCAGCCAGAATGAGCCATCAGCGCCGCGCCGCAACACAGAAGCAAAAAGTTTCACTAAGGCGTGGCGCTCAATCGGGTCCCCTTCGTGAAACCAGCGACCATCAGCGGCGATTCGCATCTGGTATTGCCGATCGCTATCTCTCGCATTGGCACGTGTTAATTCTGCCGGGTCGACATGAAACGGCCGCCTTTGTGGGGCGCTGGCACTGGCATGCAAACGCTCAATCTTTGGCGGGTTTTGAGAATCATCAACGGTCATGCATACACTCAACAACGAAGCCTCTGTTTCTTTCGCGATACTACAGCCATATATTGTCACTCAAACGCAGAAAGTAAGGGGAGTATAACGGTCATGAGCGTCAACGTCAGCAGCGACACGACTGCGACCGATACCAACCAGGATGCTGTTGGTCAGATCACCGACCTTGGACAGCGTCTGAAAGCTGTCAAAGCTGAGGTGGGGCGCGTGATTTTTGGCCAAGAGGCTGTTGTTGAGCAAACCCTGATAACCCTCCTTTGCGGCGGCCATGCCTTGCTTGTGGGGGTGCCAGGCCTTGCAAAGACGCGTTTGGTGGAAACCTTTGGCAGCGTTATTGGGCTGGATAATCAACGTATCCAATGTACCCCAGATTTGATGCCTGCCGATATTTTAGGCTCTGAAATCCTCGAAGATAAGCCCGCAGGCGGTCGCCAGTTTCGGTTTTTACCCGGGCCTGTTTTCTCGCAATTGCTGATGGCAGATGAAATTAACCGTGCCAGTCCGCGAACTCAATCCGCCCTGTTGCAAGCCATGCAAGAACAAACAGTCTCTATTGCCGGTCAAACCCACGCCCTGCCATCGCCTTTTCATGTATTGGCAACTCAAAACCCGATTGAGCAAGAAGGCACCTATCCGCTGCCAGAAGCGCAATTAGACAGATTTTTGATGCAGATTAATGTTGGTTATCCAGATTTAGCGGCGGAACGGGAGATGTTGATCAGCACAACCGGTAGCCAGCAGCTTGCCGCGACCCAGATCATGACCGCTGGCGAATTGCGCCAAGCCCAAAGCTTGTTGCGACAGGTGCCGGTGGGGGACAGTGTTATCAATGCGATTTTACAGATTGTCCGCGCCGGCCGCCCCGATAGCAGCGAGGATGCCATGATTCAACAGCATGTGGCCTGGGGGCCGGGGCCACGGGCAAGTCAGGCACTGATCTTGGCGGTCCGGGCGCGGGCGGTTATGGATGATCGCTTAACGCCCTCAATTGAGGATGTTTTGGCCTTGGCCGAACCGGTCCTACGCCATCGTATGGCCTTGAACTATGTGGCCCGCGCCGAAGGTGTCACCCTTGCCAACGTCATTGCCTCACTTTGTGACCGGCTGCGCTGATGACAGTTACGGCCCGCCGCACCGAAGCTGACCGACTGGCTGGCAAATTGCCCGCGCTGCGCCTTGCGGCCGACCGTTTGGCCGCGACGGTGCTATATGGTCTGCACGGACGACGGCAGGCCGGCACAGGGGATGAGTTTTGGCAGTTCCGAGGCTATCAACCCTTTGATGCCAGCACGGCGATTGACTGGCGGCAAAGCGCCAAAGGTGAGCGGGTTTTTGTGCGCCAGCGCGAATGGCAAGTCACCCGGTCTGCCTGGCTATGGTGCGATCACTCGGCATCGATGGATTTTGCGTCGCGCCGGAATTTACCCACCAAAGTGGCGCGCGCTGAAGTTATTCTTTTGGCACTGGCTAGTCTGTTGCTGGCGGGGGAAGAGGCGGTCGCGTTAATCGATGCAGACATGCGTCCCCGCACTGGCCGTGGGGTATTAGATGCGATCACCGCACGGCTGCCACTCGCTGGCCAAGACATGCCGCAGGCGACCCCGTTGCCGGCAGATGCGACGGCTGTTTTGATCAGTGATTTTTTAATGTCACCGGCGGATCTTGAGGCCACCCTTAACGGGCTGGCAGGTTGTGGCGCGGGCGGGCTCTTGATTGGTATGAGTGATCCTTTAGAAGAAGCCTTCCCGTTTCAAGGGCGGGTGCAATTTGACGGTTTGGAAGCAGAGCAATCCCAACTCATTGAACAGGCCGATACTGTGGCAGACGCGTATGCCCGCCGCCGAGAGGCGCACCGCCAGCAGCTTGCAAATATCGCGGGCCGCGTTGGTTGGCGGGTGATTCATCACCTGACGGACAGTCCGCCAGAGCAGTTGTTGCTGACAGTTTTCAGCGCCATCGCCTTGTCTGCGCGGTGAGGCGACCATGACTGCCCTCAGCCTATTTAGTTTTGCCAGTCCCTGGCTGTTGACAGGGTTATTATTGCTACCGCTGCTGTATTTGGTGTTGCGAGTCATCCCGCCACGTCCGCAGCAGGTAAAGTTCCCGCCGATACGACTTTTGGCAGGGTTGGCGCCAGAAAGTCAAACAGCCCGGCAGACCCCGTGGTGGCTATTGGTATTACGGATGCTGATCGCGGCTTTGATGATCATCGCCTTGGCTGGGCCGAAATTGGATGCAGGCGATCGTTTGCCCGGACGTGGCGCTGTGGTTTTGGTCATTGATAATGGCTGGGCGTCTGCCGGGGATTGGCCACAGCGTGAAAAATATGCCCTGGGGATTCTGGCGCGGGCAGCGGAACAGAGTCGCGCCGTTATCTTACTGCCAACAGCAAAGCAAGCCGCGACAGAGGCTCGGCCGCTCGCGCCAATGTCAGCGACAGCGGCCAGTGCAGCTGTGCGCGTGCTGCAACCACAGCCATGGCCAACAGACCGCGCCGCCGCCCTGGCACAGTTGACTCGTCTCTCCCTGTCACGGCCACTGTCCAGCATTTGGATCCATGATGGCCTGGACAGTGATGGCGCCGCCGCGCTCGCTGCCCATTTGGCCGATTATGGGCCGTTACAGCTGCGGCAGGCAGCGGCACTGAAAAGCGTTTTGACCGTTCAAAATACCTCGCAAGGTGATTTGCAAGCGCGCCTAACCTTTGATCAATCGCCCCGCCCGGGCTGGCAGGGCTGGTTGCGGGCGACAGGCGGTGAGGGGCGGCTTTTATGGCGCGGTCAAGTCGCTGTGACGGCTGGTGCGCGCGATGTGGTGCAAACCATTGACCTGCCTTTAGAACTCCGCAATGAGATCACGCGGCTGGCTCTCGAAGGCAGCAATACGGCCGCCAGCGTTGCCTTGCTTGACGAACGCTATCGGCGCCGATCCGTTGGCATTTTAAGCACTGATGATCAGGCCGACCAACAAACCTTGCTGGAGGGCAATTATTATATTTCCAGAGCATTAGCACCCGTTGCCTCTGTGCGGTATGGGGCTGTGGAAAAGCTATTGGCGGCAGGCGATCTCTCGATGATGGTGCTTGGCGATGATCAGGTCATTGATTTGGCGGACCGAACCGCAATTGAAGGGTGGATTCGTAACGGCGGTGTCCTGCTGCGATTTGCGGGTGAAAATCTGGCGGCGGCGAAACAGCAAGATGGCAGCACCACCGAGGGTCCGTTGACGCCCGTGCGCCTGCGACGTGGTGATCGGGTGTTTGGCAGTGCCCTATCCTGGGGGGCACCTGGGCGGCTTGCGCCGTTTGGCGCAGATAGTCCGTTTCATGGATTGTCGCAACCTGATGATGTGCTGGTCCACAAACAGGTATTGGCAGAACCTTCCTTAGAATTAGCTCAGCGCAGCTGGGCGCGGCTTGATGACGGCACCCCCATTGTCACCGCTAAAGCTGATGGCAGGGGCTGGCTGGTGTTGATGCACACCACCGCCAACACCGCCTGGAGCAATCTTGCCCTATCGGGGCTTTTTGTGGACATGCTGAAACGGCTGGTCAGCTTAAGCCGCAGCGTGGCCAGCGGTCAGCGGGATATCGCCTTGCCACCACTGCGCAGCTTGGATGGTTTTGGTCGTCTGGGTGCCCCACCGGCCACCGCAGAGGCATTGCCAAAAGCCATAGCCATCGGCCAGGCATTGGGAGGGGATGCGCCCCCTGGGCTTGCCAAAACCGCTTTAGGGCCCAGACGCCCGCCGGGGTTTTATGGTACCAGCGGTCAGCGCGAAGCTGTTAATCTTGGGCCGACACTTCCTGATATGCAGCCACAAAAAGATTTTCCAGCGGCCACCCAGCAAGGCGATTTGCGGGCAGACCCTGTGATTGAGTTTAAAGCGGCTTTGTTGTTGGCTGCGCTGCTGTTGTTCTTGCTCGATGGGGTCATTTCTGTGGCCATGCGTGGGGCATTCCGGCAGCTGGCGAAGCTGGCTGTTATGTTCTTGGCCCTGACAGCCTCCCTCGCCGACAACGCCCAGGCGACGGACGATGCTGCGGCGTTACGCTTCGCCTTAACCGCCAGCCTGCAAACTCATCTGGCCTTTGTCAAAACAGGCGATCCAACAATTGATACCACCAGTGAAGCAGGCTTGAACGGCTTGAGCCAAGTCTTGCGGTCACGCACGGCTGTGGAACCAGGCCCTGCGGTTGGGGTTAATCTGGATACTGATGCCTTGGCTTTTTTTCCCCTGCTGTATTGGCCGATAAGCCCTGCGCAGCCAGCCCTATCAGCGCAAGCAGAAGGTCGTGTGAATGCTTATTTAAGTGCCGGCGGGATGATTTTATTTGATACCCGCGACCAACACGAAGCAGGCTTTGGCAGTAATGACGGTCCTGGCTTTGCAAAATTCCGCCAGATTGCCAACGGCATCGCAATTCCGCCGCTGGCGGTGACACCAGAGGACCACGTATTAACCCGCAGTTTCTATCTGCTGAAGGGGTTGCCGGGGCGTTATCAAGGGGGCCCGGTTTGGATTGCCGAAGCCGCCGTTGACAGCAATCGCAGTGTATCCTCGGTAGTCATTGGCCGGCATGACTGGGCATCGGCCTGGGCCCGTGATGGCGATGGACGGTCGCGTTTCCCCGTTGTTCCGGGCGGCGAAGTGCAACGCGAAATGGCGTATCGGTTTGGCGTTAACTTGGTGATGTATGCCCTCACGGGCAATTATAAGGCCGATCAAGTCCATATTCCGACAATTTTAGAGCGGCTAGGGCAATGAATATGGCAATGGCGGAGCGGGCGATGATTGCGGTTGAATTTGCGCCCCTGTTGCCGCTCACCATTTTGCTTGCTGTCGCTGTCGTCGCTGCGGCGCTGTTTGGCTTCTCTGTTTGGCGACGGCAGCCAGCAGCCATCTGGCGATTGCTGACAGCAGCGATCTTGCTCTTGGTTTTAGCCAATCCTGCGGTGGTCCTAGAAGATCGTGAACCACAAAAAGATGTGGCGATTCTTTTGTTGGATGAAAGCCGCAGCCAGTCCATCGGTCAACGACCAGAACAGGTTGCGACAACGGCAAAGGCGCTGTCAGAGAACCTTCAGAAATTGAAAAACCTTGAGGTTCGCACCGTTGTTATGACAGCTGCCGACGGCATAACAGGGGATGCTCCTCAATCCCTGGCAGGCCAAGAGGGGACCCGCTTATTTGCTGACATCTCCCGGGCTTTGGCAGATGTTCCGCGGCAACGTCTGGCCGGGGTGATTGCGGTGACTGACGGGCAGGTTCATGATGCTGCAAGCACCATTGCCGGCGGTTTGAACGCGCCCCTGCATGTGCTGCTGACAGGCGCGGCGGAGGAAACTGACAGATTTCTTGAAATTAAACGCGCGCCGTCTTTTGGCTTGGTTGGGAAAACCACGCAGATCAGCTTACGGGTGACAGACCGGAGCCTTACCGCCGGCAGTCTGGTTGCGGTGACGCTGCGTGTTGATGACCGCCCGCCTGAACGTTTTTCAATTCCCGCCAATCGCGATTATGCCGTTGCATTGACCTTAAAGCATGCTGGCCAGAATGTGATTGAAATGGTCACTCCGGCGGGTCCCCATGAATTAACCTTGGAGAATAACCGCAAGGTTATCTCGATAAACGGTATTCGCGACCGATTGAAGGTCTTGCTCGTGTCTGGTGAACCGCATTCAGGAGAGCGCGCTTGGCGTGATGTCCTGACGGCGGATCCGACCGTTGACTTGATTCATTTCACCATCCTCAGACCCCGTGAAAAACAGGATGGCACCCCGCTACGTGAATTGGCGTTAATCGCCTTTCCCTATCGTGAGCTGTTTGAAATGAAGCTCGACGAATTCGATCTGGTGATCCTTGATCGCTATCATCGTCGCGGCCTGTTACCGCGCAGCTATTTCACCAATATCGCCAATTACGTGCGCAATGGTGGGGCTTTGCTGGAGGCGTCGGGACCAAGCTTTGCAGGGGCGTTGAGCCTTAATCGGACAGCATTAGGTGAGGTCTTCCCAGGCACCCCGAGCGGCACGGTTCTGGAGCAAGCATTCCGCCCGAAATTAACTGAAGTTGGCCGCCGTCACCCTGTCACCGCAGGCCTGCTGGCGGCTACCAAAGTCGCGGGGGATCAGCCAGAATGGGGCCGCTGGATGCGGCAGATCGATGCTCAAGCCAGCGCAGGACATGTGGTGATGAGTGGTGCAGAGGAGCGCCCTTTGATCATTTTAGACCGTGTCGAAGAAGGCCGGGTGGCGCATATTCTGTCTGATCACCTTTGGCTTTGGACACGTGGTTTCGATGGCGGGGGGCCGGGCCTCGAGTTGCTCCGCCGCATGGCGCATTGGTTGATGAAAGAACCTGAACTTGAAGAAAACAGTCTCCATGCTGTGGTCGACGGCCAAAAATTAAACATCATCCGGCGACGTTTAGAGCCCGATCCTTCACCATTGACCGTCACCGGTCCTGATGGCCGCAGTGTGCAGCTTCGCCTGTCAGATCGCGGTGACGGCGTGGCTGTTGCAAGCACGCTATTTTCAGGTGCTGGGGTTTATCGAATCAGTGACGGTCAAGTAACGCAGTTGGTGGCGGTTGGGGCCATTAATCCGCTGGAAATGTTGGATGTACAGGCGACCGCAGAACATCTGCAACCGGTCGCGGTAAAAACCGGCGGCGGCGTCTTTTGGTTGGCTGATGATGGCCTGCCGAACCTGCGCCAGGTGGCCAGGGGGCAACGCAGTATTGGCAACAACTGGATTGGCTTGACCCGCAATAATGACTACAGCGTCAAAGGTGTGCGCAGTGGGCCGTTGCTGCCAGCCGCGATTGCCCTGCTGGTTATCTTTGCGGGTTTGATCACCGCCTGGCGACGGGAAAGTCGTTAAGGCAGAAGCACCGCCATCACAGGATCGATTATCAGGCGATACGACCAAGGTTTTGCCAGCTTTCGGTCATCATTGCGGCAAGTCTGGCACCTTCATCATAATCCTGTTTCAGGTGCTCTTCGATCAGCGCCATTGGGTCGTCTTTGCCAGAGGCGATGATGGCTTCAGGCAATTGTGCCCAGGCACGCGCAACGGCCTTGGTGGTCTCAAAATGACATTGAAAGCCATACGTCGCGCGGCCAATGCGAAAGGCCTGATGGGTGCAGGCGCTGCCGGTCGCCAGTAAGGTGGCCTGCTTCGGTAAATCAAAGGTGTCGTCATGAAAGGCGTTAAAGCGGGCTGTTGCAGGCAGGGCCGCGCAAACGGGGTCTGTGACTGCCGCAGCTGTTGGGGTAATCGAAACATACCCAAACTCTGAGACGCTATGGGGGTAGACAGCCGCCCCGAAAGCACGGGCAATTAATTGCGCCCCAAGACAAATGCCGAGCACTGGGCGCGACGCTGCTGAGAAAACACGGATCGCTTCGCAAACCTGATCAAGATAGGGGAATTGTTGACTGTCCATTGCGCTCATCGGGCCACCGAGCACCAGCAAGCCATCATAATCGGCGAGATCACAGCAAACCGCACCGCCGTATTTGGGCATACTGAGGGTAAGATGATGGCCGTTTGACAATAAGCTATCGCCAACCAGTGCAGGCGGTGACAAAAGATCGTTTTGAATGACCTGAATGCGCATCATCAGCCCCTGGTTGGTTGGTCGCGCGGCGACGGTGATCGCAAAATCTAACCGCTGGGCAGGTGATTTTCAAATGAGAAGATCTTGGCTTTCGATCTATACTTCCCGCGGTCACAGGAAAGGACATAAAATGGCATTGCAGGCCGAAGCGATCAGCCACGCTTTTCGTCTTGCGGGCAATCGGGCAGAGAATAACGAGGCTTTGGACGTTCTTGAGGCGATTGATTTGACCGTCCCCGCAGGCAGTTTTGTTGCCATCGTTGGCCCTTCGGGCTGTGGTAAGTCGAGTTTATTGCGTATTTTGGCGGGGCTGATTGACCCGACCGCAGGTCGCGTGCTGATTGGTGGTGCGCCGCGCGCGGGACCGGATCCACAGCGGGCGATGGTGTTCCAGCAACCCTCGCTTTACCCGTGGTTAAATGTCATTGCAAATATTGGCTTTGGCCTGCCAACTGCGCGGCGCCGCCAAGGGCGCGCTGATCAGCGGGTGAATGACCTTGTCAACCGCATCGGATTGCAGGAGTTTGCCGATCATCGCCCGGCGAGCCTGTCTGGCGGCATGGCGCAGCGGGTGGCCTTGGCGCGGGCGCTGGCAGGTGAGCCTGAAATGTTGTTACTGGATGAGCCGTTTGCCAGCCTCGATCAGCAGACCCGCGAAGATATGCAAGATCTATTGGCCGATTTCATCGCCACGGAAGGCCGGGCTGCCGTCCTGGTCACCCATGATATCGATGAAGCTATTCAGTTGGCAGACCGTATTTATCTTATGTCACCGCGGCCTGGACGTTTGGTTGCAGAATTTCAGGTGTCACAGCCACGGCCCCGGGCGGCCGATTTCAGGACCAGTGATGATTTGATCGTTCTGAAGCGTGATATTGTTGCGCGTTTGCGTGCGGTCGTGGCAAGTGGACGCGAAAACAATGAAAAACAATAATAATTTCGGCTGTGTTGGGCGATTTTTGCTGCCAAATATTTAAAATTGAATTAAGAATTATGAACTTATCTCGCTGATACCTGATTTT
>JBELLC010000196.1:0-3183 GCA_042088965.1 Nisaea sp.
ACGGGCTTTTCGTGATATCGGCTCAAAAAGTGCTCTGGTCGCTGGCACGTCCTTGCCAAAGCCAGAGGGGATCTTCCCGCGGTTTGTAGAGGCATCATCTTCATGAGTGTGCCCGTGATTGTCGACAGTCACTGCCATCTTGACTTCCACAAGTTTGCCGATGATCGCGATGATGTTGTGGCGCGGGCGCGAAACGCTGGTGTTGTCCGGATGGTAACCATCTGCACCAAACTCAGCGAATTTGATCCGGTCATCAAAATTGCCCACGTTTACCCGGATATTTTTGCCTCGGCCGGTATTCACCCCCACCATGTTGACGAAGAACCCTTGCCAAGTGTGGCTGATCTGGTCGCCCGCTCAACAGATCCAAAGGTCGTTGCCATTGGGGAAACGGGCCTTGATTACTTTTATGACTTTGCGCCGCGCGAACGCCAGCAAATTGGCTTTCGCACGCATATAACGGCGGCTCGGGATACCGGCTTGCCTGTCGTTGTACACACCCGATCTGCCGATCAAGATACTGTCGAGATCTTGCAGGATGAAATGGCCAAAGGCCCTTTTTCTGGCGTGATACATTGCTTTAGCACTGGGCGAGAACTTGCTGAAAAATCAGTAGAAATGGGTTTGTATATTTCGTTGTCTGGGATTCTGACGTTTAAATCTGCTGACGATGTCCGCGCGACAGTTCGAGACTTGCCGTTGGACCACTTGTTGGTGGAAACTGACGCGCCCTATCTGGCTCCAGTGCCCCACCGCGGCAAACGCTGTGAGCCTGCATATGTGGCGGATACACTGCGTTTTTTGGCGGACCTCAAAGGTGTTTCCGTTGAGCAATGTGCGGCGGCCACGACCGATAATTTTTTTAATTTGTTTCAGAAAGTTACAAGGCCAACTTGATATGCGCGTTACGATACTTGGTTGCGGCTCGTCAGTGGGCGTGCCAACCCTGAGCTCTGGCTGGGGTGAATGTGACCCGAGCAATCCGAAAAACCGTCGCCGCCGAACCTCGCTGCTGGTTGAAACCGATGGCGGCAATTTTTTGATCGATACATCACCTGATCTGCGCGAGCAGCTATTGGCTGCAGGCAGCCCAGAGATTGATGCTATCCTGCTGACCCATGCTCATGCAGACCATACTCACGGGCTGGATGATGTTCGGCCATTGCACTGGCGGCGCGGCACGCCGATCCCGCTGTATGCCGATGCGGCGACGCTGGCGGCGATGTTTGAGCGTTTCCGTTACATGTTTCACGCCGTCCCCGAAAGCCCGCCGCATTTTGTACCGCCCCTAGTTGCCCATGAAATAGCGCCCGGGCCGTTATCACTCCTCGGCTGTGAGATTGAGGCTTACCGCCAGGACCACGGCAGCAGTGGTCATAGCCTTGGGTTTGTTTTTGACAATCGGATGGCGTATTCCATTGATGTTGCCTTCTTTGAGGCTGCTGATTTAGCGCGCTTTAGGGGAATTGAATTGTGGATTGTAGATTGTTTGCGCGATGGGCCGTCAAAAGCGCATGCGAATGTTGAACGCTGTTTTTCATGGATCGAGGCCGCCAAACCGCAGCGTGCAATCTTAAGCCATATGAGCGCTGGTCTGGACTATGAGGCCCTAAAACAGCGCTGCCCAGAAGCGACTGAGCCTGGCTATGATGGGTTCACTGTGACGCTTTAAAAGATTGCTGCGATTTAAAAGGATGTCGAGATGATGGATAAGGAACTCCTCGCTGCATTGGCAGCAGATCATAAAAAGCACCAGCTTAACCGTGAGGATGCAAAAGCCTTTTTAAAAGATTTGATGGCCGTCTGTGATCGTCATCGGGTGTTTTTACGCAGCCCTGATCAAACCCTCAGCTTTACACGAATTTATAGCGATTCTGCCTTGCGGACCAAATTAATTGCGCAGGTAAACAAACAGGGCATTTGTGCCAGCGCGAAAATTGATTATCGCTGATGGTTGAGGAAGGCAACGCCGATGAGCAAGGCAGGAATGCCTGCCAGAAAAAACCCCCAGCCAAAAATACCTGTCGCCCCCAGTAAGCCTCCAAACACAGCAGGGTAAATAATCTGACCGCCCGCTGCAAAAGCGAGAACCCCACCGGTGTTTGTTGCCACTGCCTCTTTGTCAGACAAGCGGGCGATTTCCGCCAACACAACCCCATGCCAGCTAATCGCGGTCGCACTATAGATCAATGCCATAAGGGTCACCCAGATTTCGGGCCAGCTTGGCTGCAGGAGGGGTAAGGCCATCGAGCAGAGCCCCATGGAAACGCCCAAACCAGCGAGTACGCGTCGGGAGCCATCGGTAAAGCCAGCAAGCCAGCCCCAAAAAATCCGTCCTATGATTGCCGATATTTGTGACAGCGCAAAAATGGACCCGGCAAAGACCAAGGTCATGCCAAGGCCTTCGACCAAGAAAGAGACGAAAAAACCACCAAAAACACCTTGTAGGCCGCAGAAGGTGAAGGTTGCTAAGGTCAGGGCGCGGAATTTCCCCGGACCAATTGCCGCTTTCAAGGTCAACAGGCCGCTGGCGAGCCGAATCTTAAAATTAGGATCACGGTTACCGTCGTATCGGGCGCGCAGAATTTGAAACAGCAGTGACAGGCTCAGGCATAATAATGCCGGGCCAATGAAAACGCCGCGCCAGCCATAGTTTTCAACCAGAAACGGGATCAGCAGACCGGCAATGATGCCGCCAATGGGGACGCCAGTTTGTTTGATCGAGAAAATCAATGGCGCATGGCGCGGCGGCGCAAAACGGGCTAAAATATCCGATGATGCAGGGGTTGAAAATGCTGTGCTGATACCGATGCAAATCGCCCCAAGGGCCAAGGCCCAAACCTGCCCAATCAGACCCAAAGACAAACCAATTGCCATTCCGGCAAGTGCGAATTGTGACATGCGCACGGCCCCATAGCGTTTGATAAAGCCACCGGAGAAAACCATCATCAAGGTCGAGCCCGTGTACAGCACTGCCATGTGCACGCCTGTTAGGGCGACAGGTAAATCAAAGGCGCGCGCGAGTTCAGGCGCGGCGACAGGGACCACAAGCGCGGCCATATAGGACATCGACTGTTGAATGAGTGTCGCCAAAACTGCGATGAATAAAGCCATGGAATAATAAACGCTAACGTGATGACGCGCACATCTTCAAGCGTTGAGAGAAAAGCGCAAAGAGCCTGT
>JBELLC010000044.1:0-19890 GCA_042088965.1 Nisaea sp.
CCATCGCAACTGTTTTCATTACCGCCTATGTCTGGCTGGTGGCGCAGGATGCGCGGCGGCTTTCGCAAGCCTTTCAAGAATCACAACTGGCGCTCGCCCGCGAGCAACGCATGTCGGCCCTTGGCGCCCTGGCGGCGTCTGCCGCCCATGAACTTAGCAGCCCCCTTGGCACAATCGCTGTGATTGCCAAGGAGATTGTCCGCGACTTGCCGGCAGACAGCCCCCTTGAAGAAGACGCTTATCTGCTCAGCAGTGAAATTGAGCGTTGCCGCCATATTTTGGCACGCCTGTCTGAACGCCCGGCCGATAAGGAGCATGACGGCCCGCTTCCGCGTGTGCCTTTAAGTGCGCTGGTTGAAAAGGCGGTCGCCGCGTATCGTCGCCTTGGCATTGATATCATTATTGAGCCGCATGGCCCCGCAGGCCCGCGCCTTGATCTAACGCTCAATCATGATTCCACAAACGACCTGGTGGTCGATGTCGAACCCGCCGTGCGCGACACATCAGAAATGCAACATGGTCTGGCGACCTTGATTCAAAACGCCGTGCAATTTGCGGCGCAAACAGTGGAAATTACCGTCTATTGGGACACAGAGGGATTCGCCGTCATTATCGAAGATGATGGCCCAGGATTTCCCACGACAGTGCTTGACCGCATTGGGGAGCCCTTTGTTTCAACCCGGCGCGGCCGCGCAGGGCATATGGGGCTTGGAATTTTCATTGCCCAAAACTTGCTGGCGCAAACTGGGGCGTCAACAGATTTTGGCAATCGCGAGGAAGGCGGCGCACGTGTTGCCGTGAAATGGATGACAGAACATAATCAGGCCTTAAATAGCGACCTTAAGCCTCGGGGGGGTTCGCACGACGGCTAACTGACCTATGTCTCAATTCGAGATGGAACAAAATCGCATGATTTATGATACAGATCTCTGCGTGAGGAAGGGCGACATGCAGGAAAAACAGAAAACGCAAGGCCGGTTGCTGATCCTTGATGATGACGCACCGTTACGGAATCGGTTGGCGCGGGCGATGGAATCCCGTGGCTTTTCAGTCGTCACCGCAGAAAGCGTCGCGGAAGGGATCGCTGTCACCAAGCAAGACCCCCCCGCTTTCGCGGTATTGGACATGCGCTTGGCCGATGGCAGTGGCTTGGACGTTGTGGCAACCTTGCGCGCGGCCCGCGAGGACGCCCGGATTATTTTGCTGACCAGCTATGGCAATATCGCCACCGCTGTCGCAGCTGTCAAAGCAGGGGCCATTGACTACCTGCCAAAGCCGGCCGACGCTGACACGATTGCCGCCGCGCTTTTGAACTCGGTGAATATGTTACCGCCACCACCAGAAAACCCAATGCCTGCCGATCGGGTGCGCTGGGAGCATATCCAACGAGTTTATGAGCAATGTGGACGTAATGTCTCCGAAACAGCACGGCGGTTAAAAATGCATCGCCGCACCTTGCAACGTATTTTGAATAAATACGCCCCACCAGGCTAAGCCTAAGACAGGGGTGCGCTATTTCCGCAGTAAACTGTCGATAAACCGGCCTTGAAAGATCGTTATCCCCAATGATTGGCCGAAACGAACGGCGTCTTCACTGTCACATCGGCACAGCACAGCCCGCGATCTGCCCAAAAGGTCCACGGCAGCTTGCATCTTTGGTAGCTGCGTGCCTGTTGGGTCGTCTGCCATCGCCGGTGACCAATAGATCTTCACCAAATCCAGCCCCAGCGCCTCACGGTCGAAAAGTGGCAATGTATATTGGTCCAAACCATCAAGGCAGATCCGGTAGCCACGCTCGCGAACAAAATCCCGGGCGAACAGGAATGCTTGAAAATCGCCAAAAATGTCAATTTTCTGAAACTCAATGACCACGGTCCGGCGTTTTGCCTCTGGCAATGCTTTATCAAAATCCAAAAAGGCTTGCGACAAGACTGAATCAACATTCAGATTAATCGAAAATGACTTATTGAGGGCGCTATCCTGATTACGGACCAATAGATAGAGCATCCGTTGGTCCAAGGTTTGGGTCAGATATTGAAACAACCACAGATTTGCTGCCAGATCATGATCAGGCAGCATTGTTTGCTGCAAGTCTGCAATCGAAATATACAGCTCGCGCATAATCACCTGCGCCGATAAATTCCCTGGCGACACCGTACAGATCGCTTGACTGCGGATCATACTGCTTAAATCGCTTTGCTTTAAAAAACTGTCCAAGCGGGCCAATTGGCTTGGCTCAAGCGGTTTTGCATTGGCGCTAAGATCAGCGCTTGAAATGGCCCGGCTTCGCTCGCGGTCACGGTGCAAGCGTTTCACCAGTTCGAGTAGCTCAATGAAATCGCGGGCGAGTTCAAAGCCACTAAAAAAGCGCCCAAAAATGGCCCCGCCATCAGCATCTGTTAACGGGTCCGCGGCGAACAACCGGGCCACCGAAGCAACAGCATTATCAATGTCTTCAAGCGCGCGGTTGCGGTAAACTAAGAACAGATCATCATTACCAAGGGTGAACAAGCGGCCATCAATTGCGCCCAATTGCGTCTCGAAGGTTGCCGTCGCGACCCGGACATGATGAGGCTGGCGGGCCAGGGGACGCAGTCTGGATAAATGAATCTGAATCGCATTATAGGCCTCACGATCCCGGCCAATGCGCTGCAAATAGTCTAACAATAGATATTCTGAACTCGGCTTACGACCATCATCGCGACCGTCATTCCTGATCATTGCTCTCGCTCCATCGGTTTGCGCCATAGGTTTTGGCACTCATCCAAGCCCCCTTCAACCCTGCAATGGAATCACGCTATGCTATGCTGGTCAAAATCAAATTGGTCGCTGCCGATAAGCGGTCAACCATTCATCGCCTACCGGGAGATTTGCCATGGCCACCATCGCTGACCTTATTGAACGCCGTTATGGCCTGGCGACCTTAGCAGGCAAGGATCAGCTTGCCGAAGGCAGTCTTGAAACCTTACTGGGGCATCGCAGCCATCGTCGCTATCGTGACGCCCCTGTGAGTGATGCTGATTTGGAAGTGCTGTTTTCTGCGGCTTTTTCAGCACCGGCAAAATCGGATTTGCAGCAATCAACGGTGGTGGTTGTCCGCGACCCAGCCAAACGCGCGGCGATTGCTGATTTAATACCGTCGATGGAATGGCTACGGACCTGCCCGGTCTTCATGGTGTTCTGCGCCGACAGCAGGCGAATCCGTAAAATCTGCGCACTGCGCGGCAAAACCTTTGGCAATGACCATCTTGATGCGGTCCTAAATGGTGCAGTGGATACTGGCTTGGTGATGAGCTTTTTCATTCAAGCCGCGCAAGCCATGGGCCTTGGCTGTTGCCCCATCAGCGTTGTGCGAAATCATATCGAGGCCATTTCAGAACTTCTGGATCTGCCCGAATTTGTCTTTCCCATTGCCGGCATGTCCCTCGGCTGGCCCGATCAGGAAGGTTATGTCAGCACCCGCCTGCCACTGTCCATTTTTGTCCACGAGGACCGCTATGACGATCACGCCCTTGAGGCCGAGCTAGATGCCTATGACCGCCGCCGCGATCGCCGTTATTCAATTCCACCGGAAAAACAACGTGATATCGACAGCTTTGGTCGTGCTAATTTTTATGGCTGGTCAGAAGATAAAGCCCGCCAAGTCTCGCACCGGGAACGCGACCAATTGGCACGCTTCCTGAAAGCACAGGGCTTTAATCTGGATTAAGGATGAATGGGGTCTGCTCCCTTATTGGCCCAGATCTTCGCCGCGCAACGCCCGATCAATCAGATCAGCGGTTTCGGTAATCCCATACAGCGCAATGAAAGAGCCAATACGGGGCCCTTGGGACTGTCCCAGCAATACCTCATAAAGCGCTTTAAACCAATCGCGCAACGGCTCAAAACCATGGTTTTTGCCAACGGTTAAAACCACATTTTGAACCGCCTGATCACTGATTTCACCGTCAAAAGCACGTAAGTCTGTTGCCAGCTCCCGCATCGCTGCTGCCTCTTTTTCATCAGCGGCCCGGTAGACCTTCAACGGTTTCACAAAATCTTGGTAATAGCGCAATGCAAAGCCTGCCGCCGCATCAAGATCCGTATGCGTGTCAGGGCTAGCCTCGGGCGCATAGCGCCGAATAAAGCCCCACAGGCTTTCCTTATCCTCGGCACTTGCCGCGGAGGCTAAATTCAGCAACATCGCAAAGCTGACCACCATATTCGACACCGGGACATCATCGCCGTGGATGTGGAAAACAGGGTTTTCCAAGCGGGCTTTCGCGTCCTGTGTCACATACGCACGCAATTGCTGGTGATATTCATCGACCGCTTTTGGTATCGTATCAAAATACAGCCGCTTCGCTGTTTTCGGCTTTTGATACATGAAGTAGCTTAGACTTTCGGTTGAAGCATAGCCAAGCCATTCGTCAATCGATATCCCATTACCAGATGATTTGGAGATTTTCTGCCCCTGGTCATCGAGAAACAATTCATAGACAAAATGCTCTGGCTTTTTCTGCCCAAGGATCTCACAAATTCGGTCATAGATAGGGGTATTGGTGGCATGGTCTTTACCATACATTTCAAAATCAACACCCAAGGCCGCCCAGCGGGCGCCAAAATCGGGTTTCCACTGTAATTTCACATGCCCACCTGTCACGGGCAGGGTCCATTCACGACCTGTTTCATCATCAAAAGTGATGGTGCCTGCTTTGGCATCTACCTGCTTCATCGGCACATACAGCACCTGCCCTGTTTCTGGGTGAATGGGCAGAAAGATAGAATACGTTTGGCGGCGTTCATCGCGCAGGCTTTTCAGCATCACCGCCATGATCGCATCATACTGCGCCGCGACCTGCATCAAGGTCGCATCAAACTGCCCTGATTTGTAAAATGCCGTTGCCGAATAAAACTCATGCTCAAAACCAAAGGTGTCTAAAAACCGCCGCAACATGGCGTTGTTATGGTCACCGAAGCTGTCATGGGTCCCAAAAGGATCTGGAACCGCTGTTAACGGCTTGGCCAAATGCGGGGTCAACAGATCCTGATTGGGCACATTGCTTGGCACCCGCCGCATACCGTCCATATCATCTGAAAAACAAATCAGCTTGGTGGGGATATCGCTGAGGACCTCAAAGGCCCGGCGAATCATGGTGGTCCGCAATACCTCACCAAAGGTGCCGATATGCGGCAATCCCGACGGCCCATAACCTGTTTCAAACAGAACGTAGCCTTTTTCTGGCGTTTTGCCGCCCAAGCGTTTGACAATTTTTCGGGCCTCTTCAAAAGGCCAGGCACGGGACGCCTCAGCAAGCGCGCGCAGGGTCGGGTCAGACATAAACTTCGCTCCAAGTCTTATGAGGGCCAAAGCACCCCAAAAATAGCTTTCGAAAAACGACCGGAAACTAACGCGAATTCGCCAGCCTGTCATCTATCCTTGGGATCAACATAGCGCTTCTGTTACAGGCGCTGACAAGCGGCCTGATCACTGCTACATCGATAGCCATGAATGATTTAGCGCCCTCTGCAAGCCAAAATCTCCTTGCCGCTGTCGTTGTCGGCCCTGGGGGCTGCACCCGGCTTGGCCGTGAGGGAGATATTGAGACCTTGGATTTTGCTGCTGCCGCGCTGCATTTGCAGCAAGAGGCCAGCCTTGTCTGTCATGCACGAGCGATCAGCAGGCGATTGTCAATGCCAGGGTTTGCGGGTTATGACCTGCTGGAACTCTTTGCTTTTGTTTATCCGGCACGCTTTGTTTTACCGACACCGCGCGGTCTGGCCGCCGCTTGTGGCCTGCCAGTGCCGCAAAACCAAGAAGACGAAGCCTTGTTATTGCCGCAAGTGGCAACGCGGCTACTCGCTGAATTAAAGACCGCTGGGCCACCCAATCCGTTACGCCGCAGTGCCGCGCCGATTGCCCAGGTGATGAAAGATTGTGGATGGATCTGGGCACCGCTGGTTTTAAACGCCCTTGGGGTCACAGACATCGCGCCGCCAGGTGTTGTTCGGATTGCGGGCTTGGCGATCTGGAACCATCTGGCTGAATGGTCCGACCATGCCCCGCCGCCGCCGCCCGGCAATGTGCCCATTGACCCCGAGCATGCCCGCGCCCGCTTAGCCGAAATGTTAGGATCAGAGGCTGAAGCCAGACCAAGCCAAGGGGATTACGCCTCTGCTGTGACGCAAGCCTTTCAGCCCCGCGATCAACAGGATCAGCCAACCATGGTCTTAGCCGAAGCCGGCACAGGCGTTGGCAAGACGTTAGGATATGTGGCCCCGGCCTCGCTTTGGGCGGAACGCAACCAAGGCAGTGTTTGGATTTCCACCTATACCCGTAACTTACAACATCAAGTGGATGGCGAGTTGGACCGACTCTATCCCGACCAGCAGCAGAAAAACCAAAAGGTCGTGGTCCGCAAAGGTCGGGAAAACTACCTTTGTCTGCTCAACCTTGAAGATGCCAGCAGGACCCTGCCAACCCTGCCGCGCCACGGGATTGCCCTGGGCCTGATGGCCCGCTGGGCGCTGGCCACCCGCGACGGTGACATGGTGGGTGGGGATTTTCCATCCTGGCTGGCTGACGTGCTGGGCCGGGCGGGAACTCTTGGCCTGGCAGATCGGCGCGGTGAATGCGTCTATTCGGCCTGCCCACATTACGGCAAATGCTTCATCGAGAAATCTGTCCGTAAGGCGCGGCGTGCCGAATTGGTCATTGCCAATCATGCCTTGGTGATGATCCAGGCCGCCATTGGCGGTGACGATGGCCAGCAACCAACGCGTTATGTCTTTGATGAGGGCCATCATATTTTTGATGCCGCTGATGGCGCTTTTGCCGCCCATCTATCGGCCCGTGAGACAGCTGATTTGCGGCGTTGGATCCTTGGCGCAGAGGGCCGCCGCAGCGGCCGGGCACGGGGTTTAAAGCGCCGCATCGAAGATCTGATTGCCGATGATGATGGAGCCCTCAGCGCCTTAGAGCAGGTCTTGGCAGCGGCTCATATCCTGCCAGGTGAGGGCTGGCAAAACCGCCTGACTGACAACGCACCACGGGGCAGCGTTGAAAACTTCCTGGTTCTTGTCCGACAGCAGGTTTACGCCCGCGCGGCCCATGTGGATAGCCCCTACACCCTAGAGACCGAAGCACGCCCGCCGATTGATGATATGGTCCCTGTAGCGGCCACATTAATTGCTGCTTTTGACCGCATGTTGGGGCCCCTGGAAGAGTTGCGGCAACACCTGAGTGGCCGCCTGGACAGCGAAAGCGATAGCCTCGATAGTCAAATGCGCCTACGCATCGAAGCTGCGGCCCGCGGCCTTGAGCGGCGCGGCAAATATATGATCCAAGCTTGGCGTGACATGGTTGCCACGCTGAGCAGTGAAACCCCTGCCACCTTTGTCGATTGGATGGAAGTTGAGCGCATCGACGGGCGAGATGTGGATATTGGCCTGCACCGCCATTGGCTTGATCCAATGACACCTTTTTCTGAGGTGGTTGTTAAGCCTGCGCATGGCCTGGTTGTCACCTCGGCAACATTGAGCGACGGCTCCGGCGATGTCGCTGCTGATTGGCATGCCGCAGAAACCCGCACCGGGGCAGTTCACTTGGCGGCGCCTGCCATTCGTGCGCAAGTTCCCTCGCCCTTTGATTATCCGAAAAACACCCGGGTTTTTATTATTGGCGATGTCCGTAAAGACGATATGGATCAAGTGGCCGCTGCCTACCGGACATTATTCCTGGCAGCAGGTGGCGGTGGTCTGGGCCTGTTTACCGCGATTCAGCGGCTGCGTGGCGTTCACAGCCGGATTTCCCAGCACCTTGATGCTGCCGGCATTGAGCTGTTGGCACAGCATATTGATGGCATGGATATTTCGACTTTGATCGATATTTTCCGGTCAGAACAAGACATGTGCCTGTTGGGCACAGATGCTGTCCGTGATGGTGTCGATGTCCCGGGCCGATCGCTGCGGTTGATCGTGTTTGACCGGGTCCCCTGGCCGCGCCCGTCCATCCTTTATCGCGCCCGCCGCGAGACCTTTGGCAAGGCCCGCTATACCGATATGTTAACCCGCTTGCGCCTGAAACAGGCGTTTGGCCGATTGGTGCGACGGGCCCATGATCGAGGGGTTTTTGTGCTGCTCGACCCGATGATGCCATCACGCCTTTTAGGGGCTTTTCCAGACGGCGTCGAGGTGCGCCGCTGCGGGCTTGCAGAAGCTGTCAGCGAAACACGGGATTTCCTGATGCATGAATAGGGCCAGCCGTGATAAAAACATGACAATCATTGTCATGGTGACATTTCATAGGTTCAAGCAACTTTCTGAACGGAGGCAATTATGGCCGGTCCGCTAAGCGGTATCCGCGTATTCGATCTGACACGCGTTTTAGCAGGTCCCTCATGCACCCAAATGCTGGGTGATCTCGGGGCCGAGGTAACAAAGATTGAGCGCCCAGGGGCAGGCGATGATACCCGTGGTTTTGCCCCACCGTTTATCCGTGATGACCGCGGCGAAGATACCTCAGAAAGTTCATATTTCTGCTGTGCGAACCGCAATAAGCAATCCATCACCCTAGATTTGACAGCACCAAAAGGCCAAGATATCGCCCGTCAAATGATCGCTGAATCTGATGTTTTTGTGGAAAACTTCAAAACCGGTGGATTGGCGAAATATGGTCTCGACTATGCCAGCCTGAAAGAAGAGTTTCCCGGCTTGATCTATTGCTCGATCACCGGTTTTGGCCATACCGGCCCCTATGCCCCGCGCCCCGGTTATGACGTCTTGATCCAAGCGATGAGCGGCTTCATGAGCCTGACGGGGGAGCCTGACGGCACGCCGCAAAAAGCTGGTTTACCGGTTGCTGACTTGATGGCAGGCATGTATGCCGCCGTCGCCATTAATGCCGCCTTGCTGCATAAAGAAAAAACCGGCCAAGGGCAGCATATCGACATTGGCATGTTAGATGTAATGACAGCGTTTTCCACAATTCAGGGCATTAACTATCTGGCTACGGGAGAGATTCCCAAACGCCTTGGCAATGCCCATCCCAATATCGTGCCCTATCAGTCGTTCAAAACCGCCGATGGCGATATTATTTTAGCGGTTGGCAATGACAGCCAATTTCGCAAATTTTGTGACTTTGCAGGCTGCACCCATTTGGTTGAAGACACCCGCTTTGATAGCAACCAAAAGCGCGTTCTGAACCGTGATGAATTCCTACCTGTCTTCAGCGCCATTATCGCCGCCCAACCCTCAAGCTATTGGCTGGAAGGGATGCGCGAGCTGGGCATTAGTTGCGGTCCAATTAACAACATTCAACAGGTTTTTGATGACCCGCATGTGCAAGCGCGCGGCATGAAATTGGAAATGGACCACCCGGCAGTTGCGGGCGGTAAAGTCAATCTTATTGCCAGTCCAATGCGGTTTTCAGAAACCAGTGTTGATTACAGGCGCCCGCCGCCTATGCTGGGTCAACACACCGATGACATTTTGCGTGACCGCCTAGGGTTAACTGCGGAGCAGATCAATGGCCTACGCGCTGAGGGTATTTTATAGAACGCGGCAGAGCGGCGGGGTGAGACAGTGACGCTCACCACCGCCAAATGCGCCGCTCTGCTCCCACATCTTCGCGGCTGGCTGCCAACGGCGCTGGCGGTCGTCGCGGTTTTTGCGCTGCCAATGATTAATGCGGCGTTGGGGCCGCCTGCCAGCCCGCCGAGAACAATCGCAAAGCTGCCGATACCTTATAAAAAGGCCGTCCCTCAAAACCCAAAGATCACGTTACCAAGCATGCAAAATCTGGCCGTCCCCAGGCGCCAGATCAATACCCCAGAACGCGACCGAAGCCCGATCCGCATGTCACTTGCACAATGGCAACTGGAACTAAAGGCGCGCATCTCTGAATTAGAATCGGTCATTACCCGCGATCGACAGCAACTCCGGAAAATCACCAATCAAAGCCAGCGTGATAATAAGCTGATGGCCCTTCGGCAAAATCTCAGCCAATTGGCGCAGCTCCGTGAAGAGGCCGCGCTCCTCAATGGCCCCGCGACAGCCCTACGCAGCGCCGTTCCCTAACACGCCCTAAGACGTTGACTTAACTTTTACGCTGTCAGTGCAGCGATTTCCGAAATCTCGTCAGCGGTCATTGACCAATTCACGGCGGCGGCATTTTGCTGCACTTGCTCGGCCGTGGTCGCACCAGCAATGACACTGGGCACATGGTCCTGGCTGATCAACCAACCAAAAGCTGCTTCCAGCAATGTATGGCCGCGGTCGGCGGCATAATCGGACACCTTCTCGGCAATCGCCCAATTACGCTCTGTCAAAACCTCTTCGGCGCGCGCCGGCCGTTCGGTCATGCGGCCACCGTCTGGGAGGCTTTGATTGCGCTGGTATTTACCCGTCAAAAGACCGTTAGCCAGCGGGAAATAAGGTAAAATACCAACCCCATAGGCGTTTGATGCTGGCACCAATTCAGCTTCGATGTTGCGCGCAACCAAGCTGTATTCGTTCTGGGCAGAGACAAAGCGCACTGTGCCATTTGCACGGGCGGCCCATTCTGCCTCGGCCAATTGCCAGCCAGCATAATTTGAGCAGCCAATGTAGCGGACCTTGCCGCTTGTGACCAAATCATCCAACGCCCGCAAGGTTTCCTCAATCGGCGTCTCAGGGTCCGGGCGGTGGACTTGATAGAGATCCAAATGATCTGTCTTTAAGCGTGTCAAGCTGGCCTCAACAGCGGCCATGATATAGCGCCGTGACGCACCTTTTTGATAGGGCGATGCGCCCATGGGCAGGCCAAATTTACTGGCCAAGACAATGTCTTTGCGATTAACCCCTAAAATATTGCCTAAGAGCGTCTCAGAGCCGCCCTTGTTGCCATACATATCGGCTGTATCAAAAAGGCTAATGCCAGCATCAAGACAAGCATGAACCACAGCCCGGGTTGCCGCTTCATCGCATTTTGCGCCAAAATTGTTACAGCCAATACCGACGGCTGAAACAAGCAACCCCGAATGACCAAGGCGGTTATACTGCATCCTATCTCCTTATGGCCCGGCGCTGCGAATGGCCGATTATTTTTGTAAAATATTGACGATTTCCCGCAATTGGGTGCGGGCGCGAAGCAGGTAGAAACCTTGTACCGCCAAATGATTGGGAAAATAAAGCCCATCGGGCGTGCCGCCAACAACAATCAGCGGGTCAAGCTGGGCGGCCAGTTTCAACGAGTTTAGCATTTCCAGATAAACCGCCTCCACCTGGCGTTCGCGCAGAACCGATTGGAAATCGTGACTCATTTCTCGCAACAACAAGTAATAGGCGTAGAGCCGGCCCTTGGTGCGGTAAAAAATATCATCCACATCAACATCAACAAAAAGCCCTGCGCCATCGGTTAAATGCTGATCAATGGTGGCAGAGGACGAGCCGATATCAGCGGCAAATCGCTCCAAGGTTGCCAACAGGTTATCCGCCCGTCGGTCAAAAACCGCCTGTCCTTGGGCGAGACGTTTATTATAGGCCAGTAATTCAGCGCGGGCGGCCAAATATTGCTTTTCAGACGTTGCCGTTGGGATCAATGAGGTGGAAAAATCAAAAACCCAAATATTGCCTGGGTATTTTAACAATCCAGCTGCTTTATCAAGGTTCTTATCAACCTCACTGGAGCCACGGGTGCGGCCAATTTGATCTGACATTTCAATCGCGAAGCGCGACAGCGCATACACAATCCCTTGCTGATAATTCGGCATATTATCCAGCAAGATACTGGGCATGGTCCAGGGGTCGTTGGCGGTCCAGCGGTTGATGCTGACTTCACGTTCAATCAATCCAGCGGCCATGGCCACGGTCCGGCTTTCACCCGCCGCTGTCTCAACCGCGAAATCGACATCGTCAGAAATCTTATGGATTACCACCATGCCTATGAGGTAATACGCGGCGACGCCAAACAGGCCAACACCCAGTCCGTAGCCTCCCCAGCGCGCAAGCCCAGGTTTCTGCCACCTGCTTTTGCCGCCCGAAGGCTTCTTCGAAAACTTTTGCCAAAAGCGCTTGGCCTTCAAGCCGCCTGGCTGCGCGGCCTCATCATTCCAATCCAGTTCAGGCTCCGTCGCCATCAGCCACATCCTTTCGTGATATGCTCTTACAAATAGGAAGCCGTCTGTCGCTTGTCACCCCATGATCGTGCAGCGCTGATAATGAAGTATGCGCCACAATCCCCAACAGAAAAAATAATTCCGTATTTTGCCTTTCGGTCCGATCCGCCTTATATCTCGATGCCAGGGTAGCGCAGGCGTGAAAGAGGATAACAAATGTTAAAAGCGGTCATTATTCCAGTTACAGCCTATCAACAGAATTGCACGCTGATTTGGTGTGATGAAACCCTGCAAGCTGCGGTTATCGATCCAGGCGGTGAGCTCGAGCAAATCGAAGCACAGATTGCTGAACATGGGCTCACGCTTGAGAAGATTTTCATTACCCATGGGCATATTGACCACGCCGGGGCCACCGATGAGTTTCAACGCCGCCATAAAGTCCCCATTGAAGGCCCACAACGCGAAGATCAGTTCTGGATAGACCAACTGGTAGAAGATCATTATCAGCAGGTTGTGCCCGAAGCGCGGCCCTTTCACCCAAACCGCTGGCTGGAAAATAAAGATCAGGTGACGGTTGGCAACTTGACCCTTGATGTCCGGCATTGTCCTGGGCACACGCCAGGCCATGTGATTTTCTTTCACGAACCCTCTCGCTTGGCATTTGTCGGCGATGTTTTATTCCAAGGTTCGGTTGGCCGAACCGATTTCCCGCGCGGTGATCATGATACCCTAATGCGGTCGATCAAAGAGCAGCTTTGGCCGCTGGGCGATGATGTCGCGTTTGTTTGCGGACATGGACCGATGTCAACTTTTGGCAATGAACGCCGCAGTAACCCCTTCGTGCGGGATCTTTAGAGGCGGGACCACGGCTTAACACTCGCCGCAGCCTTTTCAGGTTGACAAAACATAACTAAATAACTAGTTTTATCGTTATGTTAATGAGAACCCTTGATATCGAGCGCGCCGCTGGTTTGTTTGCCGCCATCGGCGCGCCTGCCCGATTGGCGGTTTTACAGACCTTGGTGCGGGCCGGCACGCGCGGCTTAAGCGTTGGGGAACTTCGGGCAGGGACTGATCTGCCGGCCTCCACCCTCGCCCATCATTTAGCTGCCATGGTACGGGTTGGATTGGTGCTCCAGGAAAAATCAGGGCGTAACGTGATGAACCGCGCCAATCTTGAGCAATTACAAGGCTTGGCGGATTATCTACTGGCTGAATGTTGTCAGGATGAAGCCGATTTAACAGCAGGAACAGCAGCATGAGCGAACCGACAGAATCACAACAAATCAGCATGTTAAGCTTGCCCAAATTGCGGAAATACCTGCTGACACCATGGACACTCAGCGTGTTTATATTGCTGCTGGTTTGGCAGATAGACCCGGGCAATTTGAACCATGTGGTCAAAACCGCCGTCGCTGCACTGGCCAGCACAACGCCGTATATCGCCGTTGCGGTCTTGCTCATCGGCTTGCTGAAAGCAACCGGCGCCGAAACCGTCATTACGCGCGCTTTTCACGGCCGTGAAAGCATGATGATCTTGATGGCGGCTTTTTTTGGTGGTCTGGCACCTTTTTGCTCCTGTGAGGTCATCCCGTTTATTGCCGGTTTATTTGCTGTCGGCGCGCCGCTATCTGCAATAATGGCGTTTTGGCTGTCTTCACCTTTGATTGACCCGCCCACATTGTTCATCACAGCCGCCGCCCTTGGCTGGCCGTTTGCAATTGGCAAAGCGATCGCAGCCGTTGGTCTGGGGTTATTTGGGGGGTTTGTGATGAAATTAATGGTTCACCAAGGCGCTTTTGCAGACCCCTTGAAAATCCGGCAAGCAACGAGCTGTTGCTGTGGGCCATCGTCCTTTGATGGCCGACCCGTCTGGACATTCTGGCGCATGGCTGATCGGCGGCAAACCTTCATCAAGGAGGCCGCCAGCAATGGTGTCTTTTTGCTAAAATGGTTGTCGCTTGCTTATGTCTTAGAGGCCCTGCTGATTTCCTATGTTCCCGCAGAAGCGGTCGCCGCTGTGGTTGGTGGTGATGGCGTGATGGCAATTGCCACGGCAGCAGTTGTGGGAATGCCCGCCTATATCAACAGCTATGCCGCGCCGCCCTTATTGGCCGGACTCATGACGCAAGGCATGGGCAGCGGCGCTGCCATGGCCTTCACAGTGGCCGGTGCGGTCAGCTCCATCCCCGCTATGGCTGCTGTCTACTCGTTGGTAAAGCCAGCGGTTTTTGCCAGCTATATCGCCCTTGGTTTAAGCGGTGCTGTGCTTTCTGGCCTTTTGTTTCAATTTCTGGTCTAAGCATCGACCGCATCCTGTGATGCCGTGGAGACACCCTTATGGTCGAGCCAGCTGGCCCGCGCCGCCGCCGGGCAACCCTTATTGGCGGTAGCGCGATTTTAATGTGGGCAACGCTTGCCCTCTTCACCGCTATGAGCGGCGGGGTGCCGCCGTTTCAATTGTTGGCGATGTGTTTTAGCATTGCCAGCGGGTTGGCCATCCTGGTTTGGGTGATCCGCAAACAAAACCCGCTGCAACATCTCAAACTCCCGATACAGGTTTGGCTGCTGGGTGTTGGCGGCTTGTTTGGCTACCACGCAGCCTATTTTATGGCCTTGCGCGGTGCGCCTGTGGTGGAGGCCAGCCTAATTGCCTATTTATGGCCGCTGCTGATCGTGTTGTTTTCCGCCTTACTGCCCGGCGAAAGCCTGCGCCAACATCATTTCATAGGCGCGATTATGGGCTTTGCTGGAGCCGCTATTCTGGTCACAGGTGGCGGGCAAATAGGGTTTGATAGCCGCCATCTGAGCGGTTACCTGGCGGCTTCTGCCTGCGCCCTCATTTGGTCAAGTTATTCTGTATTATCGCGCCGGGTGGGGCATATCCCGACAACCGCTGTCGGCGGCTTTTGTCTGCTTGCCGCCTTGTTTGCAATCCCCGCCCATTTCATGCTTGAGGTGACTGTTTGGCCCCACAATGGTCTGCAATGGCTGGCCATCTTAGCGCTCGGTCTAGGGCCCGTTGGTGGCGCATTTTTTACCTGGGATATCGGTGTCAAACATGGCGATATTCAAGTCCTCGGGGCATTGGCGTATGCTGCACCCTTGCTGTCAACGGTGATCTTGGTGCTCACCGGCTGGACCGCACCAAGCTGGAGCCTCGCCATTGCCTGCCTGTTGATCGTTGGCGGCGGCTTATTTGCCGCCCGTGATCTGCTCCGGGCCGAGCATCGTTGATCTTTTTGAGGCTTAAAAATTATCTTTACGGCTGCGCACTTCAGCGAACACCGCAACAGGGTCGGCGGCTGCCATACCAAGCGCTGCTGCAAAGCCGGGATCATCAGCACGCAAAAACGGATTGGTTGATTTTTCCGTCCCTAAAACCGACGGCACGGTTGGGATGCCACGCTCACGCAGGCTATCAATTTCGACGGCACGCTGATGCAGGCGCGGGTTTTGCCCATCCACGCTTAGCGCAAAGCGGGCATTTGCCTGGGTATATTCATGCGCACAATAAACCTGAGTTGCGTCTGGCAGGTCCCGCAATTTGCGCAGCGATGTCCACATTTCCGTCATCGTGCCTTCAAAAACACGGCCACAACCAAGGGCAAATAAGGTATCGCCACAAAACAGCGCGGCGCTATCGGCAAAATAATAGGCAATATGGCCGCTGGTATGCCCTGGCACTTCAAAAACCTGCGCTTGATGACCGGCAAAGTCATATACCTGCCCATCGCGCACCCGCACATCGATGCCAGGAATACGCGCCGCATCATTGTCTGCGCCAACCACGGTGACACCAAATTCTGCCTTTAACTTGCGATTACCGCCAGTGTGATCGCCGTGATGATGGGTGTTGAGGATATGTGTCAATTGCCAGCCGCGCGCCGCCAGTTCAGCAACGATAGGCTCTGAGACAGCAGGATCAACCACAGCTGTCGCGCCACTGTCAGGGGCATGAACCAGATAAACATAATTATCTGAGAGCACCGGTACTTGCACAATTTCCAAAGCGGTCATAGCTAACGTCCTGTTGGTTTCGTTTAATTTGCGGCCGCACCAACGCCAAACACTGGCGGTTGACCCCATGACGCCATAGTATAGGCAGCTCTCGCGGCTGATCCACAGGAAACATCTGTTATGAAAATCACAAAAGTTGAGACAATCGCTCTGAAAATTCCTTTTGATCTTGGCAAAGAGAAAGCCAACTGGGGGGATCATTTTGTGCAAAGCCTGGAAACCTTGCTGATCCGGGTTGAGACGGATAATGGCTTGGTCGGCTGGGGCGATGCCTTTGCCTATAATTGTCGGCGTGCGGTGCAGGCTGCCGTTGAAGATATGATTGCGCCCAAAGTCATCGGTGCAGATGCCCGCGATATCGTCGGTATAAACCGCCGCTTACAACAGGAAAATCATCTTTGGGGCCGCTACGGGATCACGCTTTTTGCAATTTCCGGCTTGGATATCGCACTCTGGGATTTGGCCGGTAAGGCCGCCGGTTTGCCCCTGGTCCAGTTGTTTGGCGGCGTTACCTCCACCCGCATCCCAGCCTATGCCAGCCTGTTCCGCTATGGCAATGCCGAGACGGTTGGCCGGGTCACAGCCGAGGTCGCGGCGGCTGGTTATGATCATATGAAACTGCATGAAATCACCGTCGAGGCCGTCGCCGCTGCCCGCCAAGCAGGCGGCGATAAAATGGCTATTATGGTCGATACCAATTGCCCTTGGACGCCATTTGAAGCCTCTGAAATGCTCTGTAAAATGGCCGCTTATGATCCCTTTTGGGTCGAGGAACCCATTTTTCCACCTGAGGATTTTGACGCCTTGGCGCGCCTACGGGCCGAAACAGGGGTCCGCCTGGCGGCCGGTGAAAACGCCTCAACTGCCTTTCAATTTCAAGCAATGTTTGATGCCGGCGCGGTTGATTTTGCACAGCCAAGCGTGACCAAAGTTGGCGGCATCACCGAGTTTCAAAAAATCGCCGCTTTAGCCGAAACAGCCGGGGTTCAGATCATGGCGCATTCGCCGTATTTTGGTCCGGGCTTTTTGGCCACCTTGCAGCTTGCAGGCGCGATGCCAAACCCTGGCTTGATCGAGCGCTTTTATGCCCGCCTTGAGGGCAATTTGATGGGACATTGGGTGGATCCAAAAGAGGGGTATTTTCATATTCCCGACGGACCTGGCCTGGGTGCAGACCCAGACCCAGAGGTCATTGCCGCCTTCCGTGTGGACCGGTAAGCAGATCAGGGCAGATAGATAATGTTCACAGACGTTATTGATCTGCGAGATTTTTACCAGAGCCGAAGCGGTCTGGTGGCGCAGCGCATGATCCGGCGGCGGATCCGCGCTGTTTGGCCAAATTTAAAGGGTCAATCGATCCTTGGCGTTGGCTATCCAACCCCATATTTGCGGCCGTTTATGAATGAGGCAGAGCGGGTTGCCGCCGCCATGCCTGCCGCCCAAGGGGTGCTGCGCTGGCCGGCTGATGGACCGGCACGGTCCGTCTTGGTCGACCCCGATGCACTGCCTTTTTTAGATGCCACCTTTGACCGTATTCTAATGGTCCATGCTGTTGAGGGATCTGACCATCTGGCGGCCCTATTGGCAGAAGCTTGGCGGCTGTTGGTTGGGAATGGCCGATTATTGGTGGTTGTGCCCAATCGCCACGGCATGTGGACTCGCTCTGACAGCACTCCTTTTGGCCAGGGCCATCCATATACCCATCACCAATTGTCACGCCTGCTGCGGCAAAACCGTTTCACACCGATTCAAAAAGACGAAGCGCTGTTCAGCCCCCCACAAGCCCCGCGCGGCTGGGTGCGCAGCGGCGAGGCCTGGGAAAAGATCGGCCATCGCTGGTTTAATCGGTTTGCCGGTGTGATTATGATCGAAGCCAATAAGCAGCTTTATGCGCCAACACCAAATCGCCGCCAGCTTTTGGCGCCCGCACGGGCATTCTTGCCCGCCACGAGATCAAAGGTTTCAGCCTCAAACCATCGGTCTGGCCCCGGTGGTCGCTGATTTCGAGGCATGGCCGCAGGCCCATACCGCGCCCTTTAAGCCTGCGATCAGCAAACCCGACAGCCAATCTGATAAGCGCGCCAGACTGCCCTTGGTGATAACTGTTCAGCTTGTGTTTTTGCCGTCAGCTTTGTATTGCTAACAAAAGGCTACTGAAACCATTTCACCTCTTTATTGGACGAACGCCCAATGACCGCGCTGGATGACTTGCGTCGTGATATCGACAAGATCGATGACCAATTGTTAAACCTGATTGATCGACGGGTTGAAATTGGCCGAGAAATTGCGCGTGCAAAAGGTCCAAACGGCGGCCCCTTTTTGCGCCCTGGGCGCGAAGCAGCCATTTTGCGGCGCCTATCTGACCGTGCAAAGCCGCCCCTTGGCCCGGCGCTTATTGGGCGGATTTGGCGGGAAATTCTGATTTCCAATCTCGCCCAGCAAACCGCTGTGACTGTCGCCTTTAGCGGTGATGATGGAGTCCGGCTGTTGGTTCGTGATCATTTTGGCAGCAGCGCTAAATTACACGCCCTCAGCGATAATGCCGCCATCCTCGATGCTGTTGCCAGCGGGCAGGTCTTGCTTGGCGTAATCGCCTTAACAAATGATATCGCCGGTAATCCGTGGTGGCGTAGTTTGCTGACAGAGTCTGAAACCACAGTGCAGCCGCGGGTTATCTCACGGCTGCCTTTTTTTGCCGATGGCGGCGCACTTGAGGCTGTCGTGATTGCTGGTTTTGATAGCGATGCCTCGGGAGATGATGTAAGCTTTTACGCTGGCCGTGAGGGTGCCGAAACAAGCTGGCAGATCCATGAAGTTGATGGTCACCCAGAAGACCCAAACCACCAACGCCCTGCGGGCAAATGTATTATTTATTTGGGAACTTACCCGCGGCCCTTTGAGCATTAAACCCAGCAACGCTGAGCCTTACAATCGCGTTATATTGAGATAGATCGTCATGGCAGTCGTCACCCCTCGTCCCGCAATTCAACCGCTTGTCCGCTATACATCACAGGTGAAGGGCAAGCGCGAAGGTCAGGTTATTCGTCTTTCCGTCAACGAGGGTGCCCTTGGGCCAAGCCCGTCAGCAATCGCTGCCCTCGACCAGATCAAGCCCGAATTGCATCGCTATCCACCAATTGACCTGGATCATTTAACCGACGCCATTGCCAACCATCACGGCATTCCCGACGCCCACCGGATAATTGTTGGCTGTGGTTCAGATGAGCTTTTGGCAACGCTTTGCCAAGCTTATGTTGATCCAGGTGATGAGGTGATTGTCACACAATATGCCTTTGTCTTGTTTACCCACTTGACGCTGATGTCCGGCGGCGTGCCTGTGAAGGCCAATGATCACGGCTATACCGCCAGCGTTGATAATATTTTAGCTGCTGTCAGTGCGCGCACAAAAATGGTCTTCCTGGCCAACCCCAACAATCCCACCGGCACCTATTTGTCACGTGCCGAAGTGCAACGCTTGCGTGATGGCTTGCCAGAAAACATCTTGCTGGTGCTGGATGCCGCCTATGCTGAATATGTTGAACGCAATGATTATAGCGCTGGCGTCGCGATGGTTGATCGCTATGAAAATGTCGTCATGCTGCGAACGTATTCGAAATTCTACGCCATGGCAGGCTTGCGCTTGTGATGGGCCTATTGCCCAGAGGATATTGCCAAGACTCTGGCCAGCGTAAAACCACCTTATGGGGTGAACTTGGGCGCTGTCGCCGCTGGTATTGCCACCCTTGAGGATCATGACTTCCATGACAAATCGATGCGTCATAATGTTGATATGATC
>JBELLC010000197.1:0-3162 GCA_042088965.1 Nisaea sp.
GGGCGAGGGATATCAAATTGGGGATAAGCTTGCGGGAATCATTATGTTGCCCGGTCAGTAAATCCCAATTCAGCCGCCCCTCCCAAAAGGCAATGATCTGCATCGCTGGTGTATCCCATTGATCCATGATCGGGACATCGACCGCGAAGCGCCAAAGGATCCAGATCCAGGCGGCAAAGGCACTTAAAATCAGTGTCAAGGCGCAGGCGATAATCACACGGCTCAGCCGTGACCAGCGCGGTCGCCTGATTGATGGCCCGCCGGATAGCGCGTCTGATGGGGTAACGGTAAAGCCGGCTTTGGCCATGACGCAGCCTCATCCGTTGCTCAACAAGCCCTCACAATAGCACAATCAAAGGCGACAAGCTTTGATTGTTTTAAGATATTGGTGTTTCGCCGTTACCGTTTAGCGCGGATTATTGATTTTGCAATTGGCCCGCGGTGATGAACTCTTCAAAGCGTTCGCACCAAATCACCACCGCTTTATGGTCCCCGGGATCAATGCCTGCGGGCACAGCAATCCGGAAATTTTCATAGGCTTTAATATCGGCGACGTAGACGCTGGTATCTTTGATCGCTTTAAAGCTCGCCTCATCGTCTACAAGCTCTTGGGTGAGGTACAGCTTATAGTCAGGACCAGGGCTGATTTCACCGTCAAGGGTGAAAAAATACTGTCCCTGTTCGCGGCTTAAAAACAATGTGCCATCGCCCCAGTGAAACCCGTCGCTGCCTTTTAGATCACGTTGAAAAACAGCTTTGGCAAGATTTTGCGTGCGCGCGTCTGCCACCTGCGCGGTATTCGCCCCGTCTTCAGCGATCAGAATAGGCAGGACATAGATCCCCAGTCCGAAACCTGGGATAACGCCGACAAAGGCACCGACAATGAACCCAATGATAAGAGACCGTATCTGCATGTTGTTCATCCATTTTTTGCTATTATTAAGCCAGAGAATAGCACATTTTTTTGATGATTTGGGTTTTTCCCAGGTCATGGTGTTTGGGGGAGCGACCGCCCAATCTGTGAAGGGGGCGCGGTCTAAAGCGGCAGAGGAGCATTTGACAGATTTGTGTATCGGGGGTTAATTTCACAATTATCCCCAGAGCAAGCTGCAGGCAGGCCTGCGCCTAACCAAAGGAGGGAGGTCATGCGTCTTCCTGTTTTCTATGGCTGGGTTGTTGTTGCTGTTGCCTTTATCACCATTGCCATTGGGGTCAACGCCCGCACCGCCTTCTCGCTGCTTTACCCACCGATTTTAGAGGAATTTGGCTGGAGCCGAGGGGTCACGGCAGCGACCTTTTCCGTTGGTTTTTTGGCCTCAGCCATCCTGTCCCCCTTTATTGGCATGGCCATGGACCGGTTTGGCCCGCGTCTGGTTTTCCCCTTTGGCGGGGTGGTGGTTGCCGTTGGTTTCATGGCAGCAACGCTGACAACACAACCATGGCATCTGTTTGCAACACTTGGTTTGATGGTGGTTGGTGGCAGTGTTTTGTTCTCCTATGTTGGCCATTCAGCGTTTTTGCCGAATTGGTTCGTGCGCCGCCGCGGCCTTGCCATTGGGATCGCCTTTTCGGGGGTTGGGGTGCTGTCACTTGGTGCCTTGCCATGGGTGCAAATCATCATTGATGATACGGGCTGGCGGACAGCCTGTTGGATGTTAGCCATGGTTGTCTTGGTGGTGGTTCTGCCGCTGAATTTGCTGTTTCAGCGTCGCCGCCCTGAGGATTTGGGCGGGCGCGCAGATGGCGACGCAGACGTACCAAAGGGTACGCCCGTCATGACAGCAGATAATGTGGTTGACCCGGCCTGGGTGGCGGTTGACTGGACTCTTGGCCGGGCCCTGAAAACAACACGCTTCTGGTGGCTCGGTCTGGGGTTTTTCGCCAGTTTCACGGCCTATTACACCATCCTCGTGCATCAAACCCGCTTCCTGATCGATATTGGTTTTAGCGGTGACACAGCTGCCTTTGCCCTGGGCTTGGTTAGTACTTTTGGTGTTGTCAGTCTTATCGCCACGGGTGCTTTATCTGATCGCTGGGGGCGAGAGGTCGCCTGGACTTTGACCATGTTGGGCTATGTCGCGTGTTACAGCGTCTCGCTGCTGCTGGTCAGTCAGCCATCTTGGGTCTTGGTGGCGGCCATGGTGATCACCCAAGGCTTGCTTGGTCAAGGCATGGCAACATGTTTTGCAGCCATGCCAGCAGAACTTTTTCAAGGTCGGTATTATGGCAAGATTTTTGGTGCTTTAAGCCTGTTTGGGATGAGCGGCGGGGCTGTTGGTCCGTGGCTGGCAGGGGTGCTGTATGATCATTATGGTAGTTACGAAATCGCCTTCATCGGCTGTATTGTGGCGGCACTGATTGGCATTTTGGGGGCCTGGATGGCCGCCCCGCGCAAGGTCCGCAAAGTTGCCGGACAAATCAACAGATCGGTCATGGCGCGCCAATAAAGATAGCTGGCACGTTTAGAGCTGGCTAACCGTCCATAATCAGGCGGGCGAGGGTATCTGGGGTGGTCAGCATTGGGTAATGGCCGGTGTCAATTTCATGCCAGCGCGCACCAAGGGCGACGGCGCAACGCTGTTGATGCGCCCGGCCAGGGTTTGGCGCTTGTGTGCAATAAATGACGGTGGCCTGCCATCTGTCTGACCAAAACTGATCGAGCGTTACCGGTTCATAAAAGCAGGCGCGCGGGTGCAGGGTGACGCGATCTGTAGCCCAGTCCCGCAGATCATCGGGGATGCCTTTGAAGCTACGATTGATCAGGTCATCGCGGTCAGGGCCAATAGCCAGCGGACCTTCAATGGCGGCGGGGGCGGTGACAAAATCGCGAATGGTCTCACCGTCCATCAATGCTAATGCATCGGCAAAAACCAAACGGGCAATGCGGGCCTTTTGCAGCTCTGCGACCCGTGCCATGACCATGCCGCCGCTGGAGGTCCCCACCAGGACCACGTGTTGTAAATCCTCAAGACGCAGCATTTCGGCCACTTCAGCTGCTTGGCTTTCGGTGGTGATGTCGGCGCGAACACTGGCGGCACGCTCGCCGCAGCCCTGTAAACAGGGGATGTAAACACTGTGACCCGCGCTACGCAGCGTCGCGGCGACCAGCTTCCAAATCCATGGACCTTGATAAGCCCCGTGTAACAGAACAAATGTATTCAT
>JBELLC010000045.1:0-19561 GCA_042088965.1 Nisaea sp.
TGCAAGGGGACGAAGTGGGCTTAACCTATAGCCGGTTAGGTGCAGAAGTGGCTGATATGTGGTTTTACGTTGCCCCTGTGCCAACCTATCAAGGCGGTCATATGGCTTTTGGCTGGGCCACCAATAATTTGGCCTTACGGCAACAAGATGCGGCAATGATCGCCAGTCGTTTTTCCGAAACGGGCATATCCTGCCGTTACTACACGCCAGACATTCATGTCGCGGCGTTTGCATTGCCCGCAGATATTCTCAAGTTGTTGGCGCGTTAAACCGGGAGTGCATCGCTGCTGTCAAATGCCAACACGTTGATATGCTATGATGGTGCAGCCATCGACGCATGTGTATATGCTGTAGGCAAGTGATCATATCAGATGAGCGTTGCTGTTAATGGCTGATCCGTTACATACACCTGCCGCGCCATTGGTCTCGGTTCTGATCGTAAATTATAATTCTGGCCCCTGTTTAGCGGCTTGTGTTGTGGCTTTGGCCGAGCAGCGCTTTCGAGATTTTGAAATTATCATTATCGATAATGGCTCCATCGATGACTCCCTTAACGGTCTTGATCAATGCCCTTTGCCACTGAAAATTGACAAGGTAGGACAAAATCTTGGTTTTGCTGCGGCGAATAATCGGGCAGCGGCGCAGGCCAACGGTCAATGGCTGGCGTTGTTAAACCCAGATACGGTCGCTGATCCAGATTGGCTGGCGAATTTAATGGCAGCAAGCCAACGCCATCGAACGGTTGATATTTTCGCGTCCCTGCAATGGCAATTAACGTCCGCCGGACAAGCGGACCTGTTGGATGGGGCCGGCGATCCTTATCATGTGCTGGGGGCGGCATGGCGAGGCGGCAAAGGTCGCCATCCAAGAATTTGGCCCATGGAAGGTGAAGTCTTTAGTGCCTGCGGTGCGGCCATGCTCATTCGGCGGCAATTATTTGTTGATTTAGACGGCTTTGAAGAGCGGTATTTTTGCTATTACGAGGATGTAGATCTCGGGTTCCGGGCCCGTCTACAGGGCGCACGCACTGTTTTGGTGCCCGCCGCTCAGGTGGCACATATGGGCTCTGCAAGTGGTGGTGCAGCTTCCCCATTCGCTGTCGAACATATCGTTCGAAACCGCTTGTTCACCTTGCTGCGCAATATGCCCTGGCCGCTGCTATTGCCGATTTTGCCGGTTGTTGTGATTTTGGAGGTATTTGGCTTGTTAAAGGCATTGCTGCGACGGCAAGTGCGGCCACGCAGCCATGCCTTGTGGCAGGTTGTCAAAGCATTACCGTGGTTGATCCAATCGCGCGGCCACCAGCAATCGCGACGGCAAATTAAGATGACACGGTTAGCGTCAAGTTTCACTTGGTCGCCGATAACATTGCTGCGTCGTGGCATTGATGTTCGTCACCTGACGCCGTCACCAAAGACCGACAAAACCACCACATCAACGGCGCAGGCAGGAGCCGTTGGCGCAGTGATTGTGAGCTTCAATCCAGGTTCTGAAATTATTGACGCGATAACGGCTTTACGGGGGCAGGTGGCGCATCTTTGGGTGATTGATAATGGCTCTGATGATGCAAATTTGGCGGCAATTCGTGCCCAAGCGGTACGCCAGACGGAGTGGCTAACCTTGATTGAAAATAAGACCAATCGTGGCTTGGGTGCGGCACAGAACCAGGGCCTTGCAGCGATCATCAATGCGGGCCTGGAGTGGGCACTGCTGCTCGATGATGATAGCCTGCCCGATGCCGGGATGGTTGCCGCGATGATGGCTGTTGCGGCGACAGAAAATGATGGCCACCAGATCGGCCTGTTGGCACCCCGATTGGTTGATCCAGCGGGCAGCTTGAACGCGCCACTCTATTTACAAGGCCCGTTTGGTTGGGTTCGCCGACGCCGCCTGAAGAAAGGCGAAACGGTGCGCGGCTTGGCATTCGCCGCGGCGTCGGGAAGTCTTATTCCGGTTGCTGTCTTGCAGCGGATTGGGCTCATGCGTGCGGCCTTTTTCATCGATTATATCGACATTGATTTTTGCCTTCGCTTGCAGCGCGCAGGATTGACCATGATCGCTGTTGGTGGGGCCCGTTTACAGCATCGTTTCGGCGTGCCAGCAGAGCTCTGTGCTGGCCAGCGGCGGCGGCAAGCGCATTCAGTTGGACGGTTACAAACGATCTATACCAACCGTGTTCAGGTTTGGCGCGATTATGGGCTTCGCCAGCCAGGCTATGTGGTGTTTGAAGGGCTTGCTGTCATCCGCGATGTGCTCAGGATCAGCTTATGGGACAGAGACCGGTGGGCAAAACTTCAGGCCATCTGGCGCGGCCTCTGCTGTGTTACTCGTCGACCGTAATCTTTACCGTTGTCTCAGATTGATTATCCAAAGCATTGATCGCCGCAAGCTGGACTTTTTCATCACGGCGATCGCTTAAGCCAGAGAGTTTTTTAGCCAACCAGCTAATCGTCATGGGAATAACACGGACAATAAACCGTGAATAAAGCGCCACGGTGACCAGGTTGAGCAATAGATCTGAATAGGCCGGTTTAAAATGCTTTTGAAAATAAATAACGGCACTCTTGGTCTTAAACACTTCGATTTTGATCGGCGATACCCGACTGGTACTTTTTAAATGCATCACTTTGATGTACGGCACATAAAAAATACGGCCGCCAGATTTTGCCAGACGCATGCAAAAATCAACATCTTCGACATGCAGAAAGTAATCTTCGTCCATGCCGTCGAGGTCAAAATAGGTTTGTGACCGCATCATCATGAAAGCGCCCGTCGTGCACTGGATGGCCGTTATTCCAGGACTAGGTTCTGTCTCATTAAGATTCAGACGAATGAATTGGGGGTGGTTTGGGGCCAAACGGTCTAGGCGAAACAATTCTACCAAGCAAGTCCATGGTGTCATTAAATTGCGCCGACCGCCGCGTTGCTCGCTGCCATCAGCATTTTCAATTCGAACACTTACCACCGTTGCGTCAGGTCGGTCGGCAAAAACAGATAAGGCCATGCGGAGCGAGTCTTTCGGCATGACGCAATCTGGGTTTAACAGCAACATGAACTGCCCTGTGACGCGCTTAGCGCCCAAATTACAGCCTGCGGCGAAGCCAATATTACCTTGGCCAGAGAGAATTTCGAGCTGTGGGAACTCAAGGGCTAAGTCTTGGACCTGACGCATCAGCGTCGTCGTGTTACTGTTGTCGACCAGGATGAGTTGATGCAACCCATCTTGCACCAAGATCGACCGTAAGCATGCGATTAAGATCGGGCCGGTCCGATAGGAGACAACGACAACACTGCACCCGCGCCCTGATATTTCTCGGCTGGAACGGAAGCTGGTCGTCTTAAACATCTCAACAGGGGTGATGTTTTTTTCCACTATTTTCTATCTTTCCATCTCACGACGGTATTTTAGGTAGCATATTATCTGATGGTTTCCCATATATTAAGCGCCAAGGGGGCGACCTCGGCGGCTTGCCGTTGGGCCGTCTGGCATGGTAAATGCACAAAAAGTTTGATGAATTGGAGTTTTTAGTGATTGTTCAAACTCTTCAGATACCGGATGTTAAGATCGTGACGCCAAAAAAATTTGGCGATGAACGCGGGTTTTTTTCTGAAACCTATAGCCGTCAGGGATTGATTGAGCACGCCATTGATCTGACCTTCGTGCAAGATAATCAGTCGCTCTCAGCGCAAGTGGGGACACTGCGTGGCTTGCATTTTCAACTGCCACCATTTGCACAAGACAAACTGGTCCGGGTCACACGGGGGGCAATTTATGACGTTGCGGTCGATATTCGCCGTCAATCGCCGACCTTCGGGCAATGGGTTGGGGCCGTCATCAGTGCTGATGAATGGAATCAGATTTTGGTGCCAATTGGCTTCGCCCATGGATTTTGTACCATAGAGCCAGACACAGAGGTTTTGTATAAGGTCACAGCACCCTATGCGCCCGCCTCTGAACGGGGCATCGCCTGGGATGATGCAGATTTAGCCATTGACTGGCCGCTGCAAGGGGGCCAGCCGGTGCTGTCTGGCAAAGATGGGGAAAATCCCACGCTTGCGAATTCAAGTGACCTTTTTTAACCGTATTCGAGGCGGTAACCTGGCCATCTCAAAGGGATGAAGGCGGATGAACGATGGTGAATAATAAAATTTTGGTAACGGGCGGTGCGGGTTTTATTGGCTCGGCGGTCATTCGGCATATTATCGAAGATACAGAATTCTCAGTTGTGAATGTTGATAAGCTGACCTATGCCGCCAATTTAAGCTCCTTAAATTCAGTTTCGTCATCGCCGCGATATGCGTTTGTTGAGGCTGATATCTGTGATCCGGCAGCGATGGCGGCTGTGCTTGTGGCCCATCAACCAACGGCCATTATGCATCTGGCAGCAGAGAGCCATGTTGACCGCTCCATTGATGGACCCGCCGCTTTTATTGATACCAATATTGTCGGGACCTATACGTTGTTAGAGGCGGCACGTGGATATCTTGATCAACTGTCAGCAGAGGCCCGCCAAGGTTTTCGCTTCCATCATATTTCAACCGATGAAGTCTTTGGCTCGCTTGGTGACAGTGGCCTCTTCACCGAAGACAGCCGTTACGATCCCCGCTCGCCCTATTCAGCCAGTAAGGCGGCCTCCGACCATTTGGTGCGGGCCTGGGGCGAAACCTATGGCCTGCCTGTGGTGTTAAGCAATTGCTCGAATAATTATGGGCCGTATCATTTTCCGGAAAAACTGATTCCCTTGATGATTATCAAAGGCTTGGCAGGGGAGCCGTTACCTGTTTATGGCAAAGGTGACAATGTCCGTGATTGGCTGCATGTCGAAGATCACGCGCGCGCCTTGGTGATCATCGTAACACGCGGCGCAATCGCCGATAGTTATAATGTGGGGGGTAACAATGAGGTGTCGAATATTGAGGTCGTAAAGCGAATTTGCGCCAGTCTTGACGCCTTGGCCCCGCATCGTGATGGGCGTTTGCATGAAAGCCAGATCACTTATGTGACTGACCGACCCGGGCATGATTTCCGCTACGCGATAGATGCCAGCAAAATTCTTCGTGATCTGAATTGGCAACCCCGCGAGACCTTTGAGACCGGATTGCAAAAGACGGTCAGCTGGTATCTTGAAAATAAAGACTGGTGGCAACCGATTATCGCCAAACAACACGCCACAACGCGGCGTGGCTTAAACACCCCAGGCAACGCCAAATGAGGGCTGATAACTTGACTGTTTTGGTCACCGGCGCCAATGGTCAAGTCGGCTATGAATTGCGCCGCCGGGCCGAGGGTATGGGGCAAAATCTGGTCGCTTTGGACCGTGCGGGCTTGGATATTGGCGATGCTGAGGCGGTGCTGGCAGCAGTGCAGAAAATTCGTCCCTCGGTCATCATCAACGCGGCGGCATATACAGCGGTCGATCAGGCTGAGTCTGCTGTCGCGGCCGCAGATCTTGGAAACCGCATTGGCCCCGCCAATTTGGCAGCAGCGGCGGCCGTTGAAAACTGTGGTTTAATCCATCTGTCCACGGATTATGTCTTCAATGGCAGCGGCAAGCGTCCTTACCGGGCCGATGACCCGGTCTCACCATTGGGGATTTATGGGCAGACAAAAGAGGCAGGGGAGCGCGCTGTTCGAGAGGTTCTGGACCGGCATGTGATCTTGCGTACGGCCTGGGTATATGCAGCTCATGGCAGCAATTTCATGCGTACCATGTTGCGTCTGGGCGCTGAACGTGACGAATTACGGGTGGTGGATGATCAGCACGGCACCCCCACGCCAGCTGGTGATATTGCCGAGGCCTGTTTGGCCATCGCGGCGCAGCTTGGCCGCCCTGATGGTGCCGCATGTGCTGGCACCTATCATTATGTTGCCGATGGTGAGACCACCTGGGCAGGTTTTGCCAATGCGATTTTTGACCATGCGGCGACCATTTGGGGGCGTCGGCCAACGGTGACTCCAATTACATCGGCAGAATATCCCGTACCAGCGCCGCGGCCTGCCTATTCGGTACTTGACTGTTCGCAAACGCTTGCGACATTTCAACCGGTCCGCCGTCATTGGCGAGACGCGCTGAACGCTGAAATGAATGTCTATTTCTCGGACTAAGAAAAATAAGATAGGATTGTTGTTATGAAGGGTATCATTTTGGCAGGCGGCTCGGGCACCCGGCTCTACCCCTTAACCATTTCAACCAGCAAGCAGCTTTTGGCCGTCTATGACAAGCCAATGATTTACTATCCGCTGTCAACACTTCTGCTGGCCGGGATTAAGGAAATTCTGGTGATTACGACGCCGGAAGATCAGGCGGCGTTTCAGCGTTTGTTGGGGGATGGCAGCCAGTGGGGCATTGCGTTAACCTTCGCCCAGCAACCGAATCCAGAAGGCCTGGCACAGGCGTTCATTATCGGCGCTGATTTTGTCGGCGATGATAGCTGTGCTTTGGTTCTTGGGGATAATATTTTCTATGGTCACGGCTTTACGGATTTGCTGACACGGTCGGTTCAACGGACCGAAGGGGCGACGGTTTTTGGCTATTACGTGAGTGACCCGGAACGCTATGGCGTGGTCAGCTTTGATGGCGATGGCCAAGCGCAAACGATTGAGGAGAAGCCTCATCAGCCAAAATCTAATTGGGCTGTGACAGGCTTATATTTCTATGACAACCGGGTGCTCGACATTGCCGCTAAGATGAAGCCATCGGCACGTGGTGAGCTTGAGATTACAGATGTAAACCGTGTTTACCTAGAGACAGGTCGCCTGCATGTGGAAAAAATGGGCCGCGGTTATGCCTGGCTTGATACCGGCACCCATGAATCAATGGTCGAAGCGTCAGATTATGTGCGCGCAATTGAGCGCCGCCAAGGATTGAAGATCGCCTGTATTGAGGAAATCGTTTATCATAAAGGCTGGATTGACAGTGCGCAGCTGCTGAAACTGTCAGAGCCTTTGGAAAAATCGGGCTATGGCAAATACCTACGGTCACTGGTTTAAAGCCACCATATCATTTGCAGTACTTCTGTGCGCCGCTGTCAGTGCCAATGCGGCCCCGCCAACATTATCTTGGCCGGTTGATTGTGACCCGGGCGTAAACTGCTGGGTGCGCAAATATGTTGATCTTGATCCCAGTAAAGCGCGCCTTGATTTTGCCGGTGGTCGGGTCACCGGAGACGGCCATAAGGGGACAGATATTAGCCTGAGACATGAAGGCGACATTGATCGCATGGTGGCTGTAACAGCGGCTGCGGCGGGCCGTGTTGTTGGCACCCGCGATCGCATGCCCGACCAAAATATCCTTGATCACCCCGATGTGAGTATCAAAGGAAAAGAATGTGGGAATGGGGTGCGGCTTGACCATGGCGATGGGTGGACAACGCAGTATTGTCATCTCAAACGCGGAAGTATCGCTGTGAAGGCCAACCAAATGGTAGCCGCTGGTCAGAAACTTGGTGCGATTGGTCTGTCTGGGTCAACTGAATTTCCGCATGTCCATATGACGGTTGCAAAGAACGGTGTGCCTGTTGATCCGTATAACGGTGCCAGCGCCAAAGCAGTCGCGTCGCAGGCGCCAGGGTCTATGGCCAACACCCTATGGGATGCGGCGACGGTTAAACGCCTGTCTTATGATGTGCCAGTGGTCATCGATCTGGGACTCACGGGCCATGTGCCAAATCTGAAAGAGGCGCGCCGCGGGCTGCTCACAGGTGCTGATGTGGATGCGAATGCGGCTGTTATTGTTGGCTGGCTGCGGGCTTTTGGGATCGTACCTGGTGACAAGCTGCGGCTGAAAATACGCCATCAAGACCAAACGCTGAATGATAAGACGGTTATTTTTAAGCGCAGCCGCTTGAGGTACTTTTTATTTGTCGGGAGCAGGCGTCCTGCAGGCGGTTGGCCTAAAGGGGCATATGAAATTGAGGTCACGCTTGAACGCGAGAGGGGCAGGCCAGGGCGTGTTGGTGTGCAACGCTATCTTGCATCTACAGTGGTTTCAGAATAGACGATACCAAAGATTGCTCGATGCCTGATAAAGCAGCCTCGAAATCTATACCCCGCGTCCGAATGACGGTGCGGGCGGTACCTGGTTATCACTACGCTAAGACTGGACCTTAAAATGCATCGTTATCGTTCCCATAAATGTCATGAAATGCGCGCCGAAAATGTCGGTGACACTGTTCGTCTTTCCGGATGGGTGCATCGTTTGCGTGACCATGGTCAGCTCTTGTTTATTGATCTGCGCGATCATTTTGGGATTACCCAATGTGTTGTCGATGCCGAAGACCCGATGTTTAAAGACGTCGCGGGTGTGCGGGTTGAAAGCGTTGTCACCATCACCGGGCGGGTTGTGAAACGCGATCCTGAAACCATTAACAGCAAGTTGCCGACAGGTGAGGTTGAAGTGCGGATTGATGCATTTGCGGTCGAATCCCATGCTGATGTGCTGCCATTACAAGTGAATAGCGATGAAGATGCAGGCGAGGAAACCCGCTTGCGCTATCGCTTCCTTGATCTGCGCCGGGAACGTTTGCACAATAATATTGTGCTGCGCAGTCAGATTATTTCATCCATTCGCCGCCGCATGGTGGATCAAGGCTTTACCGAATTTCAAACACCTATTTTGACAGCCTCGTCGCCTGAGGGTGCGCGTGACTTCTTGGTGCCCTCACGTTTGCACCCTGGAAAATTTTATGCCTTACCGCAGGCCCCGCAGCAGTTCAAACAGCTGGTGATGGTGTCCGGGTTTGATCGGTATTTCCAAATCGCACCCTGTTTCCGTGATGAAGACAGCCGCGCTGATCGCTCTCCGGGTGAGTTTTACCAGCTTGATTTAGAGATGAGCTTTGTTGAACAAGAAGATGTGTTTGAAGCGGTCGAACCAGTTTTAACAGGTGTCTTTGAAGAATTTGGCAGTTGGCAGGTGCCCCAACCCATCCCGCGCATTCCGTTTGCCGAAGCGATGCTGAAATATGGTTCTGATAAGCCAGATTTGCGCAATCCGATTGAGATTTGCGATGTCACCGATGTTTTTGACGGCTCTGACTTTGCGATTTTTGCCAATAACATCAAAAAGGGCTCTGTTGTGCGGGCCATTCCTGGCCCTGGTTGTGGCAGTCGGGCGATTTGTGACCGGATGAACAGTTGGGCCCAAGGTGAGGGAGCCCCTGGCCTTGGTTATATCATCTTTGCCGACGGCGGCGGGCGGGGCCCAATCGCCAGCCGCTTAGATGATGCTGCCATTGCTGCGCTAAAGGAACGTGCTGGCGTTGATGATGGGGATGCCTTGTTCTTTGCCTGTGATAAGCCAAATGCAGCCGCCGACCTTGCCGGTAAGGCGCGCACCAAGCTGGGTGTGGATCACGACCTGCTGGAAAAAGATGTTTTTCGGTTTGCCTGGATCGTTGATTTCCCGATGTTTGAATTGGATGAAGCCACCGGCAAAATTGAGTTTAGCCATAATCCGTTTTCGATGCCACAAGGCGGACTAGAAGCGCTGGCGACAATGGATCCGCTTGATATTCTCGCCTATCAATATGACATCGTGTGCAATGGCGTGGAATTAAGCTCTGGGGCGATCCGAAACCACTTGCCAGAGGTGATGTATAAAGCGTTCGAAATCGCTGGTTATGGCCCTGAGGTGGTGGATGAGCAGTTTAGCGGCATGATCAATGCCTTTAAATTTGGCGCCCCCCCGCACGGGGGGTTTGCCCCTGGTATTGACCGGATCGTCATGCTGATCGCGAATGAGCCGAACATCCGCGAGGTCATCTTGTTTCCGATGAACCAACGGGCGGAAGATCTGATGATGAATGCCCCAAGCGAGGTGCGCCCAGAGCAATTACGCGAGTTACATATTCGCCCCGCGGCCCCGCCGCAGCGCAAAGACACTTAATTCAACCACTTTTTGAGTCCCCACCCGTCACGAATAATTCCGTAAAGGCGCGTACGGGCGGGGGCTTTAACGCTTATCTTTGGGCGTCAAAAGCGCCGAGAAATGCCGCGAGATTCGGCCCGAGCTGATCGGAAACATAGCCTCCCTCTTGCACCAATACTGTCGGCCATTGTCGGGCGCTTATTTGGCCGGCGATGCGCGCGAAGCCTGAGGTGCTGATCGACAGAAATGCCAAAGGGTCTGCCTCTGAGGCATCCAGACCGAGGGCCAAAATCAAGACATCAGGCTGAAACGCCTCAATCCGGTCAAGCGCGCCATCAAGGGCGGTCATAAAAACATCATCCCCCGTGCCGCGCGGTTGCGGCAGATTAAGGTTGAACCCGTCACCCGCAGCAGTGCCCGTTTCACCTGCATATCCGGTAAAGAAGGGGTAAAAATGATTGGGGTCGCCGTGAAGTGAGACGGTGAGCACATCGCTGCGGTGATAGAAAATCCCCTGGGTGCCGTTGCCATGATGCACATCTACATCGAGAATGGCGACGCGGGCTTTCCCCTGATCGCGGCAGTATTGGGCCGCAATTGCAGAGTTGTTTAGAAAACAAAACCCACCAGCCATATCGTGATAGGCGTGATGCCCGGGCGGTCGGCACAGAGCATAAGCGGGGGCGCCCTGTTGTAACACATGGTTTGCGGCTGAAACCGCACAATCCGCTGCTCCTTGCACGGCCAACCAGGTTTCAGGGCCAATTGGACAGGCGGTGTCGGTTTGATAATAACCGCACAGACCGATAATGCCCTCAGGCTTTGTTGTCATATTCCGTCCGGGATGAATATTGGGGATAATCTCGGGGCCATGGTCGGGCAAGGCCGACCAAAGCGACCAGGCATTTTCCAAGAAATCAAGATAGCCGGCGTCATGCACAGCCTTTACCGGTGCCAGCCCATGGGCTGTTGGCGTGGAAATGTCATGGCCAGCAGAGCTAACAGCATCGAGGAATATTTGTGCCCGCTCAGGGACTTCTGGATTAGGCCTGGCGACGCCACGGTTAATAAAAGAACCCGGGTTGTGGCGGGCCTGCAAGTGGTGATGAAAAATACGCATAGCGATATTTATTCCTGAAACGGTGAGCGATAATTAAGGCAGTCTAAGGCTATTGGCTGTTTCGACAAGAGTGATTGCGGAGCTTTCGGCATGCGGCTACATTTAGGGAATTAATCCATTTTACGGTGTGCTTGCCATGCAATTAATCCAGGATATTGTCGCCAATAGTGACACTCTTACTGAAATTCGCCGGGACATTCACAAGCATCCCGAACTTGCATATGAAGAACACCGCACCGCTGACCTTGTCGCAAAGCGACTTGCCAGCTTTGGTATCGAGGTCGACCGTGGCCTGGCCGGGACCGGGGTTGTTGGCACGTTAAAAGGCGGCGGCGGCAACCGCGCTATCGGCTTGCGTGCGGATATGGATGCGCTGGCCATGGATGAATTGAATGCCTTTGATCACGCGTCCGCCCATGCAGGTAAGATGCATGGATGTGGGCATGATGGGCACACAACAATGTTGCTGGGGGCGGCAGAACATCTTGCGGCCAATCCGGATTTCGATGGTATTGTGCATTTCATTTTTCAGCCTGCTGAAGAAGGTGCGGCAGGGGCCAAGCGGATGATCGACGACGGCTTATTTGAGCGGTTTCCCGTCGAAACTGTTTGGGGTATGCATAATTTCCCAACGGTGCCTGTCGGCCATATTATCACCCGTCCCGGGCCGCTTCTGGCGTGCTCGGACACGGTCAAGGTTGTCATCAACGGCGTTGGCGGTCATGGGGCGATGCCACATTTGGCGCGCAGCCCGGTCAATGCAGCTTGCGCCATCATCCAAGCGCTGAGCGATTTTGTGGCCCTGGAAATTGATACCCAATTGCCCACGACCTTCACGGTTGGCCGGATTCATGGGGGTGATGCCATAAATGTGATCCCCGATTCGGTGGAATTTGCAGGGACCATGCGCGCATTTTCGGCAGCAGTGCGGGAGCAGTTTGAAGCGGCACTGCATCGGATTGTGAACGGCATCTGTCAGTCACGCGGGATTTCAGCTGAGGTCACCTATAGCCGCAACTATCCGCCGCTGATCAACACTGTCGATGAGACGGCGATTGCCCGCAAAGTTGCGGCCAAAGTTGTCGGTGAAGAAGCTGTGAATGCCGACTGTCGGCCGATCATGGGGTCGGAGGATTTTGCCTTCATGCTCGCAGCTAAACCGGGCAATTATATTTTTATCGGCAATGGCGATACCCCTCGCGAAGATGGCCATAGTGTCTGCATGGTGCACAACCCGCGTTATGACTTTAACGATGCGGTCCTGCCAATTGGCGCAACCTATTGGGTTGAGCTTGTGAAAGAATTGTTGCCTCGGGCTGCTTAAAGTCACTGGAATGAGGCGTTTTTTTGGAGACTGCGTAAAATGACAATGGATTGGCCTGATTACGAAACACTCACAGCAACCTTCCAGGAGGGGGTCGCTGAAATTACCCTAAATCGACCAGATTTTGGCAATGCTCTGAATGCGCAAATGGCGATTGACCTGTTGGATATTGCCGACCGTGTCAGCGAAGACAAAGCGGTACGGGCTGTGTTGCTCACCGGCGCGGGCAAAAGCTTTTGTTTTGGCGGCGATATCGCCAGTTTCCATGCCCAGGGTGACGGCATGGCCCGGCATTTGAAGGATGTGACAATTCCCTTGCATGGGGCGATATCCCGGTTGACCCGCATGGACCCGCCGTTGCTTGTCGCTGTTAATGGCACCGCTGCCGGTGCCGGGTTGAGTATGGCATTGATTGGCGATTTGGTGTTTGTCGCCGCGTCAGCCAAGTTCACCATGGCCTATACCCGTATTGGGGTCGCGCCGGATGGCAGTTCTAGCTATTTCCTGCCGCGCGTGGTTGGCCTGCGCCGCGCACAGGAAATGATGTTTACCAACCGGTTATTAAGTGCCGAGGAAGCTGCTGATTGGGGGATCGCCACGCGTGTCATCGCCGATGATGATCTGTTGGCGGAAGCCCGGGCGCAAGCTGCCGCCTTGGCAAAAGGGCCAACTTTAGCCTATGGACGGGTCAAATCCTTGTTGACCTCGACCTTTGGGGCGGGGCTTGAAACTCAAATGGAACAGGAATCTTTAGCGATTTCTGGGATGGCGAAAACCGCTGATGGCCGCGAGGGCATTGCTGCCTTTTTAGAAAAACGTCACCCGACCTTTAAGGGTGAATAGTGTGCCAACGGCGAATGCAGGCCGAAGCTGGAGTGTTGAGAAGCATGATTGAAACCCGTGAACATCCCAAAAAACATCTATCGGTTAAGGGTAAATCGATGGCCTATGTATCGATGGGCCGTGGTGACCCGATCCTTTTCCTGCATGGTAATCCGACCAGTTCCTACCTCTGGCGCAATATCATGCCACAGGTCAGTGATCTGGGCTGGTGTCTGGCCCCAGATTTGATTGGCATGGGCGATAGTGAAAAGCTCGACGCGCCAGGGCCAGACAGCTACAGCTTTGCCGAACATCGTGCCTATCTGGACGCCTGGATTGAGGGAATGGACATTGGCGATCATGTGACTTTGGTGATCCATGACTGGGGATCAGCCCTAGGGTTCGATTGGGCGCGCCGACATCCAGATCGGGTAAAAGCGATTGCTTACATGGAAGGAATCGTCAGGCCGATTGAATGGGATGAGTGGAACCCAGAAGCACGGCCTGTGTTTGAAGGATTCCGCTCGCCCGCCGGTGAAACAATGGTGCTTGAGAAAAACATTTTTGTTGAAAAAGTCCTCCCAGGTTCAGTCCTGCGCGGCCTGACGGAGGCGGAAATGACGGTCTATCGTCGGCCTTTTGTATCGGTTGGTGAAGATCGTCGTCCAACCCTATCTTGGCCGCGGCAGATACCGCTCTCTGGCAGCCCTGAGAATGTTGTCGCATTGACGGCCGATTACGCCGCTTGGATGGCGGAAAATGAGCTACCAAAACTGTTCATTAATGCTGAACCCGGCGCGATTTTAATCGGCGCCCAGCGGGAATTTTGCCGTGGCTGGAAAAACCAAAAAGAAGTCACTGTCAAAGGTAGCCATTTTATCCAAGAAGATTCGCCTGACGAGATTAGCCAAGCGATCCGTCACTGGCTGACAGTGATTTGAGGAACGACGTGCGTGATTTAAAGGGCGGCAATACCCAAGAGAGGCCCCGTTGGTGGCTGATTTTATTCATCGCGATGGGGCTACCGGCGATCTTGGGGGGGTGCGCAAATTTAGGGTATTTAAGTGGCGAAGCCCGCGATACGGCCCATCAACATGAAACCTTGATCGACAGTATCCCAAGCGGAGCGATTTGTGCCTTGTCAGAGGCTACAGGCCGACAATTTGAGTTGGTGACGCCAGCAACATTGCCGCTTGGGTTATTGGTTGCGCCAGTCAAAATCGAATGCCGTATGGACGGGTATTTTGTACGTCGGCTGATACTTCCCCGTGGCAGTAACGCCCCTGTTATGCAAAAACTTCTGCAAGGTCAGGCAATCAATCATGAGATTGGGCCATGGCCCTATCAACGTGCGGCATTGGGCTCCGTTTATCCAAATTGGGTTAATTTATTCCTCGCACAGCGGGATTTTGCCAGTGTCGCTGCACGTGATCGTTATTATGGTAAAAGAAAAATGACGCGCGCTGCCAATTGGGTTTTTACAGCGGCGTTAGTGCGCCAAGAATGTTTGGCGGGGGTAGCCGGTGCGGTCGTGACCGATCCGGACAATCTGCCAAGAATTTGTGGTGAAGCCTTGGCGCGTCTGCGGCAACAGCGCGACAGAGACCTTCAAGGGATCGAGTTAGATCGTCGCCGCGCATTGCCTGCATATTGAAATTTGAGTGAAATGATGCAGTTTTACAGTACGTGTGGCGGCGATCATTATATGGTCCTCCAGACGTCAGGCGCGATGAAGCCTTGATTTGTCCACACTGACGGGGCATTTATGCCGTATGCAGAATTTAAAGGCGGCAATTTGCCGCGCTACAGGGAATAACGTACGATCATGAAGATTGCTATCCCCAAAGAAAGACGGCCAGGTGAGCTGCGGGTTGCAGCGTCTCCTGAGACGGTCAAAAAATTCATCTCAATGGGTTTTGAGGTCCTGGTTGAAGCAGGCGCTGGTGCGGGTGCCGCGATGGCTGATGCAACTTACCTGGAAGCTGGTGCGCAGATTGCTGCGGACGCCGCTGCGGTATACCAGGATGCGGATATCATTTTGAAAATCCGCAAGCCGATTGGTCCCGGCGCGACAATCGCCAAACAACCGGATGAAGTGGCCTTGATGAAAACCCGCGCGGTCCTCATTTGCTTGCTTGAGCCATTTCAAGATCGTGAATTAGTGGACGCCATTGCGGCCCGTGGGATTACCGCATTTGCCTTAGAAATGGTGCCGCGAATTACCCGTGCCCAATCCATGGATGTGCTCTCTAGCCAGGCGAATATCGCCGGATATAAAGCGGTATTAGACGCTGTTGACGCTTATGGCCGTGTGGTGCCGATGATGTCAACAGCAGCGGGCCGAGTGCCAGCCGCACAGGCTTTTGTGATGGGTGTCGGGGTTGCCGGTCTACAGGCCATTGCCACTGCCAAGCGGCTGGGCGCAATTGTCAACGCGACCGATGTTCGGCCTGCCACCAAGGAACAGGTTGAAAGCCTTGGCGGCACCTTCGTTGCGGTTGAAAATGACGAATTTGCACAAGCTCAGACCGACGGTGGCTATGCCAAGGAAATGTCTGATGATTACAAGCGCCAGCAGGCAGAGCTGGTGGCAAAGACCATTCCCAAAATGGACATCGTGATTACGACCGCGCTGATTCCAGGGCGGGCCGCGCCAATTTTGCTGACCGAAGATCATGTCAAATCGATGAAACCAGGGTCGGTCATTGTTGACCTTGCCGCCGAGGCAGGTGGCAATTGTCCGCTGACTAAATTTGGTAAAGTGGTCAAGAAAAATGGTGTGACCATTATCGGGCATGGCAATTGGCCGAGTCGGGTGCCGGAGACAACCAGCCAGCTGTTTGCGCGCAATTTGCTGAATTTCTTAACCCCGCTTTGGGATGGGGAGGCCGCCGCGTTGCGCTTAAATCGTGAAGACGAGATTGTTGCTGGATCAATGATTACCGAAGGCGGCGCGATTGTGCATCCGGCTTTGGTTGACGCTGGCTGAGGGGAGTAGAACCATGGATCAGAACCAACTGACCGAAACCGCTGCGGCGCTGGCGGCTCAAGCAAAGGCCCTGGCGGCGAAGACCGAAGCTTTCACAGCACAAGTACAAGCGCTTGCGCCCGCGACAGCAGAAGGTGCCGGCGGCGATTTTTTAATGATGTTCACCGCCTTCGTTTTGGCCTGCGTGGTTGGCTATTATGTGGTTTGGAATGTCACACCGGCCCTGCACTCACCACTGATGGGTGTCACCAACGCCATTTCATCGGTTATCATTGTCGGCGCATTGATTGCGGCTGGCCCGGCTGATTTGAACCTGTCCAAAGTCTTTGGGTTCGTCGCCGTCATCCTCGCAAGCATTAATATCTTCGGCGGGTTTGTTGTCACCAACCGAATGCTGTCAATGTTCAAGAAAAAGCCTAAGGCGTAGGCAGGAGAGTATCAGTCATGGAAAATTTCGCTGGTTTCGCCTATTTGGTTGCCTCGCTCTGTTTCATCATGGCGCTGCGGGGGCTTAGCTCGCCGGTTACAGCCCGGCAAGGAAACTTCTTTGGCATTGCCGGGATGATCATCGCGGTTGTCACAACCCTGGCAAAGCCTGAGGTTGTTAGCTATGAGATGATCATTGTTGGGGTCTTGATTGGGGGGGCCATCGGGACCTTTACCGCCCTCAAAATTCAAATGACCGCATTGCCCCAATTGGTCGCTGCTTTCCACAGTTTGGTTGGTCTGGCAGCTGTCTTTGTGGCGGCGGCGGCGTTTTATAATCCAAGTGCTTATGGGTTGGGGCAAAGTGGCGGGATCGCGGTTGCCTCATTGCTCGAGATGGGACTTGGCACGGCGATTGGGGCGATCACCTTTACCGGCTCGATCGTTGCTTTTGGTAAATTGCAGGGTGTGTTCCGCTCGGCACCGATTACCTTCCGCGGCCAACACCCGTTGAATGCGCTGCTTGGCGTGGCCCTCGTGGTGGCGGTGGTTTGGTTCTGCCAGGAGCAAACGACGGCGTCGTTTTGGGCGATTGTGGTTCTGTCGTTGTTGATTGGATATTTGCTGATTATCCCCATTGGCGGGGCGGACATGCCGGTGGTTGTGTCGATGCTGAATTCCTATTCTGGATGGGCGGCCTGTGGGATTGGCTTTACCTTGGCGAATACGGCACTCATTGTCACTGGTGCGCTGGTTGGCGCGTCAGGGGCGATTTTGTCGTATATCATGTGTAAAGGCATGAACCGCTCGTTTTTCAACGTCATCCTCGGTGGTTTTGGTGCCGAAGAAGGCGGCGGTGGCGGCGGTAGCGGCGAGGCGGATGACAGGCCGGTTAAATCGGGTGCACCCGCAGACGCTGCTTATTTCATGAAAACTGCGAGCTCGGTGATTATCGTCCCCGGTTATGGGATGGCCGTGGCGCAAGCCCAGCATGCTTTGCGCGAAATGGCCGATGCGCTGAAAGCTGAAGGGGTGAAAGTCAGCTATGCCATTCATCCGGTGGCCGGACGGATGCCGGGGCATATGAATGTGCTCTTAGCAGAAGCCAATGTGCCCTATGATGAAGTCTTTGAGTTAGAGGACATTAATTCTGCCTTTAAGACGGCGGATGTGGCCTTCGTTATTGGTGCCAATGATGTCACCAATCCGGCGGCGAAGACGGATCCAGACAGTGCAATCTATGGCATGCCGATTTTAGATGTTGAAGATGCAGGCCAGGTTTATTTCATCAAACGCTCGATGGCGTCAGGCTATGCGGGGGTGCAGAATGAATTATTCTTCCGGGAAAATACAACAATGCTCTTTGGTGATGCCAAGGCAATTACCGAAGCTGTGGTCAAGTCTATCGACTAAGGTGGCAGGTCAGCGCCTAATTATAGAATAAAATGACAAAGCCGCTGGTATTTTGCCAGCGGCTTTCTGTATCTGCCTTGCCTCTTGATTGTCAGAGGGACACCCCCATATGCGGGTTCTGGAAAATCGTCTCGTTGGTGGGATTTGGATTTTCACAGCATAGCAATGTGGGTGCCATCACCTAAGCTTCATAAATCATAAAACCCAGCATGTCCCGAGGTGGAGCATGCTTTGAGTGATCTTGAATGTGCAGAGGTATGGTCTGTGAATGCTGTTAATTGTGGTTTTAAAAGGACAGTAATGTTGACATTGATTGGGCAATTCGAGGGCGGGCAGTGGCGCGATATTTATTTCCCATCTGGCGCGAACACACAAAGCTCGGGGGCGACGGTTGCCACGGGCGTTGATCTTGGTTGCCGCGATGTGAACGACTTGGAAAGCCTGCAGCTGCCGGCCGCGTTGATTGCTAAATTGACCCCATATCTCGGCAAAAAGGGCGAACTTGCCCAGCAGTTTGTTGACCAAAACCCCTGCACGGTATCGGCGGTGGAAGCGGATTTGCTTGATCAGGCGGTGAAAATGCAAACCTTTGCGCGGATCGCCGATAGATATAACCAGGCAATTGCTGATGGGTCTGAAAAACGTCGGTTTGATGACTTACCACCAGAGGTGCAAACGGTCATTTGTTCTGTTGTCTGGCAGTATGGCAGTAACTTGCCGCGTGTGACGCCAGAGTTTTGGGCGAGAGTCACGTCTCAAGATTGGGGCGCAGTATATGACTGTTTAAACGACTTTAAAGACAATTACCCAACCCGTCGGCGCGCTGAAGCCGCCTATCTGAAACGCTGGATTGACAGGTGATTTTCTGTTGTCTGTGGAGTGCCGTTTAAGATCTGTAAGCGGTTAGTTGAGGGGGTATAACCGACCCTGATCATGACATAAGAAAAGGACGACGCGGTGGCAGCCGCGTCGTCTTAGTTTTTGAGGAGGACGTATTATTTTATAGTTGTATTGCTTAGGTTTAACGGAATAGGCCGAGCATACTATTGGGTGCTTGGTTGATAATCCCGAGGGTTTGAACTGCCAATTGCTGTTGAACTTGAAGCGAGGTCATGCGGGCTGATTCGCGGGCCATATCGGCATCCACAATGTTACCCAAACCTTCCTCGGTTGCCGCAGTGATGTCTTGCAAGAAATCGGTTTGCAAGTTGAGTGCTCGAACATCAGCACCAATTCCACCGAGAGCGTTGTTCACTGCAGTTTCAAAACGACCAAAGTGTCCACCTGGGGGTGTGCCCGCCGCGGTCAACGTGTCATCCAGAACATCTTGAGCGGCGGCCGCATCAGCAGGCGCTGCGCCTAGCAAAGCCGCGCGTGTCGTTTCAATGTCATGACTAGCTATTGTTAATGTTCCACCATCGAGACCGGATAGGGTCGTGACGCCAGTGACACCGACAGCGCCGTCGAGGAGGTTTACGCCATTGAAACTGGAGTTGGTAATGAAGTCCTCAGCCTGGTCTAACAAGCTTAAAAAGTCGTCATTCAAGATATTGCGCTGGTCTTGGGTGATGCCCTCATTGCTCAATTCAGTCAATTTG
>JBELLC010000046.1:0-19307 GCA_042088965.1 Nisaea sp.
TGGCAATAACAATGGGACAGCGGACGATGGACAGCATCGATTCAAACCTCCAGGTCGAATGGCTTGCAAAAGCAGATATTCTTACCGATGCCTTGCCCTTCATGCGCCGTTACAACGGTCAGATCGTGGTCATAAAGTATGGCGGTCATGCGATGGTTGATGCCGGGTTAGCGGCAGAATTTGCGGCTGATATGGTGCTTGTAAAACAAGTCGGTATGAACCCGCTTGTGGTGCATGGCGGCGGCCCGCAAATTGGCGCCATGCTGAAACGCCTGGAGATTGAAAGTAACTTCATCGACGGCCTGCGCGTCACGGATGCCGCCACGGTTGAAATTGTCGAAATGGTTCTGTCTGGCACGCTGAATAAAGCGATTGTTGCCGCCATAAACACGGCGGGTGGCCGGGCCATTGGCCTGTCGGGGAAAGATGGCGGTCTTCTGCGGGCCAAAAAGCTTCTGCGCAGCAGGATAGACCCTGACAGCCAGAGTGAGGAAATAGTCGATCTGGGCTTTGTGGGTGACTTGACCCATGTGGATGGCCATATCTTAACCACCTTAGCTGACAATCAATTCGTTCCTGTGGTTGCGCCAATCGCCCTCGGACATGAGGGGGAAACGTTTAACATTAATGCCGATACCGCTGCCGGCGCTGTCGCAGCGGCGACCCATGCCAAACGCTTGCTATTGCTGACCGATGTCGCCGGGGTTTTAGATGCCAATGGCGACCTTATTGAAGAATTAAGCGTCGCAGAGGCAGAGGCGTTGATTGCCGATGGCACCATTAAAGGTGGCATGATTCCAAAGATTGAAACCTGCATTGAAGCCATTAAAAATGGTGTGCAGGCCGCCGTTATTTTAGATGGCCGGGTTAAACATGCTGTATTGCTTGAATTATTCACACCCCATGGGGTTGGGACCATTATCCGCGGGAGTTGAACTGCGCCATGCCTTTTGATCCAAATGCGATTTCATGTTGGGTTTTTGATCTCGACAATACGCTCTATCCAGCGCGCTCGAACTTATTTGACCAAGTGCGTGACCGGATTACGGAATTTGTCCAAGACAACCAGGCGCTGCGCCGCGAGGATGCCTTGGCCCTGCAACGTGACTTGTTCCTGCGCCATGGCACCACGTTAAATGGCTTGATGGCAGAACATCAAGTCGATGCCCAGGCCTATCTCGATTATGTCCATGACATTGACTATACCCGCCTCGACCCTGACCCGAAGTTGTCAGGTTTATTAGCGCGTTTTCCAGGCCGCAAACTGATTTATACCAACGGCTCAACAGGCCATGCACAAAAGGCGATGGTTCAGCTTGGCGTTGATCACCATTTTGACGGTATTTTTGATATTGTGGCTGCCGATTTCAGGCCCAAGCCTGACCTGAGCGCCTTCCAAAAGTTCTTGACTGATCACAGGGTTGATCCAAAGTCGGCCGTCTTTGTCGAGGACATGGCCATTAATCTGCATCCTGCCGACGCCCTTGGATTAACCACGGTCTGGCTTGAGACGGACTCTGATTGGGCAAAAACAGACAGTGACGCGGCCCATGTGCATCACCGGGCCAATGATTTGATCAGTTTATTGGAAGATTTAAGCGACCGACTAGACGCCGCCTAGATTTTCCCGGCAGCGTTGACAGAGTGACCTTGCATGGCCCATCTTCGGCCACCACACCGCAGGCGGTAGACGCCCTTTATGGCGCCCGCGTAATCACGGGAGAGTAACATGACGAACAGCCAACTTGAGGCCATCATTGACCAAGCCTGGGAAGATCGTGACCAAATCGGTTTAGACACCACAGGCGCGGTACGCGACGCCGTTGAGGCCACATTGGCTGGCCTTGATAACGGCAGTATTCGAGTCGCTTCACCCCTGGGGGATCACCAATGGCATGTGAACCAATGGGCCAAAAAAGCTGTGCTGTTGTCATTTCGGTTAAATGACATGGACGTCATGCCCGGTGGGTCGGTTGGCCCCGGCCCGGACGCTTCCGCGTGGTGGGACAAGGTGCCGTCAAAATTTAACGGCTGGGGGGCAGAAGAATTTCGCGCCGCTGGCTTTAGAGCGGTTCCGAACTGCATTGTCCGCCGGTCCGCCTATGTCGCCCCCGGCGTCGTCTTGATGCCCAGTTTTGTGAACTTGGGTGCCTATGTGGATAGCGGCTCTATGGTGGATACGTGGGCCACTGTTGGCTCGTGCGCGCAGATTGGCAAAGATGTCCATTTGTCTGGCGGCGTTGGTATCGGCGGCGTCCTGGAGCCGTTACAGGCAGGTCCGGTGATCATTGAAGACAATTGCTTCATCGGTGCCCGCAGCGAAGTTGTCGAAGGCGTGGTGATTGAAGAAGGCTCTGTTCTCTCCATGGGGGTCTTCATCAGCGCCTCGACCAAAATCATTGACCGCGATACGGGCGAGGTTCATATCGGCCGGGTGCCCGCCTATTCGGTGGTTGTGCCGGGCAGCCTGCCAGGCAAGCCGTTGCCAGATGGCAGCCCCGGGCCGTCGCTTTATTGTGCTGTGATTGTGAAGCGAGTCGATGCGCAAACACGCTCAAAAACCTCCATCAATGATCTGTTGCGCGATTAACAGGACCGGTTATGGCAGCTCAGCTCAACGCCCTCACCCTGGCGCAGGATCTTATCCGTTGTCCAAGCGTTACCCCCGTTGACGGCGGTGCGCTGGATCATTTGCAATCTGTGCTTGAGGGTCTTGGCTTTACCTGCCATCGCCTGACCTTCAGCGACCAAAACACCCCAGATGTGGACAATCTTTATGCCCGCATCGGCAGCACCGGCCGCCATTTCTGTTTTGCCGGTCATAGTGATGTTGTGCCTGTGGGGGATACCGACGGCTGGCGCACCGAGCCCTTTGCCGGAATTATTTCAGAGGGCCGACTTTATGGTCGTGGGGCCGTTGATATGAAGTCAGCGATTGCCGCGTTTACCGCTGCCGCTGGTCATTATCTGGCCGCCCAAGACACCCCCCTAAACGGCTCAATCAGTTTATTGATCACCGGCGATGAAGAAGGCCCCGCGATTAACGGCACGGTGAAGGTTTTAGACTGGCTAGCGCAAAGAGGGGAGGTTATTGACGCTTGCATCGTTGGGGAGCCGACCAATCCGAGTGAACTTGGCGACATGATTAAAATCGGTCGCCGGGGCAGCTTAACAGGGCGGCTCACCGTTAATGGCACCCAAGGTCATTCCGCCTACCCGCATTTGGCCGATAATCCGCTATCGCGGATGCTGCAAATGCTGGCCCCTTTGGCCACCGAAACCCTTGATACCGGGAGCGCTCATTTCCCTGCCACAACCGTGGCTGTCACCTCTATTGATACAGGTAATGAGGCAACAAACGTGATCCCCGCCAAAGCTCATGCGGTTTTCAATATTCGCTTCAACGACCTACATAGTGCCGCGTCCCTCGAAGCTGATTTGCGCCGTGGCTTTGATGCTGTTGGCGGCGATTATGATCTGCAGGTTTCCTGTTCTGGTGAAAGCTTTTTAACCGAACCTGGAAGCTTATCGCAACTGGTGTCAGAGGCGGTATCTAAGGTCACGGGCAAGCAACCCGAACTGTCGACAACAGGCGGTACCTCTGATGCCCGCTTCATCCAAAAATACTGCCAAGTGGTGGAATTTGGCTTGGTTGGGCAAACCATGCACAAAGTGAATGAGCATGTGGCCGTCGCTGATATCACTGCGCTGACGGAGATTTATCAGACCATTCTGGAACACTATTTTGAAAGCGCCTAAGCGATGATCGCCAGTGGTCAGGACATCCGTTTGGCCCTTCAAGGTGTGTTTGAATTAGCGCGGCTGCGACCGAGTGGCCTGGGCTATTTTCGCCGCGATATCATTGGCTTTTGGCAATCCTTCACAGCTGCCCTGATCTCGCTGCCAGTTATTTTCTTAGATGTGTTTTTGGGGACTGAAAGCGTTCCCGCGACAATGTCTGGCCTGCATTTCGCCGTAAATCACATTTTGATTTATGTGATCAATTGGTTGCTGTTCCCGTTAATTATTTTTTACCTGCTGAAAGTGACCAATCGTCGTCATTTATTTTTTGATTTTATCGTCCCCTATCATTGGGCCAACCTGCCAATCACCTTTTTGATCATCATCATTCAGGTGGCCATCGGCGCACCAGTTTTGTTGTTATTCGGGGTTATTTGCGCGCTTTGGATTGTCCATGCCGTTGCGCGTTTTGGTCTACAACTGCCCGTCCCGCATGCCATAGGTTTTGTATTGTTCAGCTTTACCCTTAACCTGGTTGTTGATTTTCAACTGCGCAATCTGGCCGGTATTTAGGCGATATTTACGCATCATCTATGATGCCTTTAAGCAGGATCAAACGCTAAAAAACACCGTGATTCAATGCTCTCACGCGGCGGGCTATCAGCCTGTTGCCCTGGCAGGGTAAAGGCCCCATGGGGGGTAAATTGCGCCCGCCCATCGGCGATGCTGTCCCAGCCTTTAATTAAGATCACCTCATCTGGCATCATCTCAGGTGCCCAAAACCAAGCTTGCTGGCGGTCATAGGCCAGTTGATAGATCTCGCCAGTACGGTCAGGGAAAATATGATCTGTGGCGATAAGACTTTCTGCCGGCACACTATCAGCCCGTGCCAACGCTAACGGCGCACGCAGCACCGGACCTTTAATCGGACGCCAAACATTCACTTGGGTAATCCGCCCGCCTGCTGCCAAAAGCGCCGCCACCGTATCTGCCCCAAATGCATCAGCGGCACGCACCGGCCCAGACGCTGGCGTGTAATCGGCATGCACCCGAGATGCTGGCAAGCGCGCGCCATCGGGGTTCATCGCCCCAGCGGCGGCGTCAGAGCGGCGCGTATGGTCAAAAATGGCCACCCTGTCCGCCCCTGTTTGACGGCAAAGCAAGGTCCGTAATTCAGGCTCATAAACAGATTTTATGTCAGCATCATTATAAAAATCACTGACCGCGCTGCGGTGATGATGCAGTTCAAAGCCATTTCGGTCTAATGCCAAGCAATCCGCAATCGGCCGCATATCGCGAATATCAACGGTGATATTTTCAGTTGAAAAATGCACTTCTGGCGCGCCGCCTGTTAAAGCTGCTGATTTGAAATAGGGTTTGCTGTCTTGTGGCTGCGTAAAGGTCAAAGCGGCTTGGATATCGGCGCTGACGTCGTGCGCGGCGGCTGACTGAATTGTTTTCATCACATCCTTCTTTGATCGCCCGTTTATGCGTTATTGGAAATATATGAAGTGTATTTTCATTTATTAAGACTATTTTTGATATCGTTGTCATCTCAAAGCTGCGTTAATACCGGCGCCGTTATACCCCTGTCGCATCATCACTTGGCGCATCATCGCTTGGCGCATCGCCGCTTGGCGCATCATCTGGCAATTGCCAGCCCAGTTGATCAAGCCGGGCCGCCATATGCGGCGGCGGCGGAGCGTCGGCAACAATCTTGGGCTTATTGGCATAAAGCGGCAGAACCAGACGGCGGGCATGCAGCTGCATCATACCGCCGCCAGCACGCTTTCCGGCCCCATAAACAGGATCGTCGATAATCGGACAGCCAAGCGTGGCGGCATGCACGCGGATCTGATGGGTACGCCCCGTCTGCGGCCGAAAGGCCAAAAAACTGACAGCCCCATCGCTCGCGATGAGCTGATAATCTGTGCGGGCGAACTTGCCATCGGTGTGATCAACCACCATACGCCAACCACGTTTGGCGCTCGAGATTTTCAGCAGGGGGGCATTAATCTGTCCCTGATCTTGGTCAGGCCGCCCCGCAACCAGCGCCCAATAGGTTTTTTCAGCCAACCCCTCAGAAAATACCCGTCCCAGGCGGCGTAACCCCTTGCGGTGGCGTCCCAAGGCCAAACAACCGCTGGTATCCCGGTCCAGGCGGTGACCAAGCGCCGGGCTTTGCCTGAGGCCAAACCGGAGGGCCTCAAAATAAAGTTCCAGATTATCGCCGCCGCCGGGGCCGCCGTGCACAGGCATGCCCGCGGGCTTGTCGATGATCAGCACAAGGCCATCGCGAAAAATCACCCGGTCTAGTATCGAGAGAGGAGCTGTGTTCATATCACCAACATATAGACGATAGAGATAAATGAGGAGGGAATTACCGTGAGCACCGACATGCATAATGCCGTCACCTATCAGTCCAGCGACAGGATCGCAACCATTCGCCTAAACCGACCAGAAAGCCGCAACCGCTTGGACCATGATATTGTGGCCGGACTGGAGGCCGCCTGGCAACGCTTCACCAGCTCGGACGATTTGGTCGCTGTGCTCGCCGCGACAGGCGACAAAGCCTTCACAGTTGGGGCCAACCTCAATGATATCCCCCATGATCTTTACCGCGCCATTCCAGGCGTTGGCGTGCCTGTCGACAAGCCCATCGTTGCCGCTGTCCGCGGCTGGTGCGTGGGCGGCGGCATGGTGCTGACAACCATGTGTGACCTGCTTGTTGCCGCCGAAAGCACGATGTTCAGCTATCCGGAGGTAAAAGTCGGGTTTTCCGGCGGTCTAATTTCAAACCTTGCCACCCGCATCCCCCATAAAGTGGCCATGGAATTACTGCTGATTGGTGAGCCAATAAATGTCCACCGTGCTTATGAGGTTGGCTATGTAAATCGCATCACCGCAGATGGCAGCGAAGAACAAGCGGCCCTCGAAATGGCCCGCAAAATTCGCGATGCTGCGCCGCTGCCAACACAGATGCTCAAGCGCTTCGCCAATGCCGCCCTGCCCAAAGGCCCCAGCGAGACAGCCGCCATTGCCCGGGTACAGGTCGACCATGTCAACACCAGCGCCGATGGCAACGAAGGCATGGCCGCCTTCCGTGAAAAGCGGCCCCCCGTGTTTAAAGGTTACTGACGGCGGGAGCGTTTGTATTCCAGTTCGCTGCGATTCAATTGCAAGCCGATGAGCACCCGATATCCGGCCCGCTCATCGGCGCTCTTGTAGGGCAGAACGGGGATTAACGCTTCATCAATGGCAACCCGTTGGCGGCCCTCCTCAAAAGGTACGCGGGCCTGGTAGACTTCTTTGGTCACAATGTTTTCGGCAGCGTCTAAAATCGCAACGAAATAGGCAATTTTGGCGTCATTTGTGACATTGGCCGGGCCCCGATCAGCGATTAACCGAAAGCTAATCGGCAGTTTAATTTGATCGCGGCTGACCTGACAGCTTGCCTCTAGGCTGAAGATTTCAACCCGGTATAGCACCGCGCTGAGATCACCAACAGACTCTGGGCGGAATGCCGTGGTTTGATGCAAGGCATCAACCACATCAACGGTTGGGCAGGCCACCTCTGGGCCCTTACGGGCGCAGCCTGTGAGCACAGCCGCAACAACCGTCATCGCCATTAAAGCCGTCCATTGAGGGTGCATCCGCATGGCTCATGCCTTCCATTGAGGGGGGATATGGGTCACGGTAGTTTATTATGAGCACCGTCACAAAGCGGCGCTTTTGCGCTGGCTTTACAGCCACAGAAAAACACCTTGCGGGCAGCCTCTGCCTTATATTTTACCGGCGCAAATGAGGTGTCCTGATGCGAGCCATCACAAAAAGGCTGCTTTTGGGAACGCCCACAGGCACACCAAAAATAAGTCTTTCCAGCTTCTACATCGACGGCAAAAGGGCTCTTCTGAGGGACAACCGCATCGGTCATTTAACGCTCCATGATGTGTTCGTTTGGCTGACATTATCGCGCCCAAGGCAAGTCCGCAATTGACGGTTCGGCTTTTTCAAGACAAAAACCGATCTATCATGATGAAACCTGCCTTAACCATTGTCCTTGCTAATCCCCGCGGCTTTTGTGCTGGTGTGGATCGCGCCATCCAAATCGTCGAGCGCACCATTGATCGCCATGGTGCGCCTGTCTATGTGCGCCATGAGATTGTTCACAACCGATATGTGGTCGAAGATTTAGAAGCCAAGGGCGCGATCTTTGTCGAAGAACTGGATCAAGTGCCAGACGGCGTGCCCGTGATCTTTTCCGCTCATGGGGTGCCAAAATCTGTCCCCAAGGCGGCCAAAGCCCGCGACCTGATCTATTTTGATGCGACCTGCCCTTTGGTCAGTAAAGTCCATCTTGAGGCCGAACGTCACCATCGCAGCGGTCATCATGTCATTCTGATCGGCCATGAGGGGCACCCAGAAGTCATTGGCACCATGGGCCAATTGCCAGATGGCGCAATGACCTTGATCGAAAACTCCACACAAGCAAAAACCGCCTCCCTGCCCACAGACAAGCCGCTTGCCTTTACCACCCAAACAACCCTGTCTGTGGATGACACAGCGGAGATTATTCAAATTCTCCAGGCGCGCTTTCCAGACATTACCGCCCCCAATAAAGAAGATATCTGCTACGCCACCACAAATCGGCAATCTGCTGTGAAGGCGATTGCCCGTGACTGCGACGCGATTGCTGTCATTGGGGCCCCAAATTCGTCTAATTCCCGGCGATTGGTCGAGGTCGCTGCAGCCAATGGCTGCGATAAGGCGATGCTGATTGGCCGCGCCGATGAGATTGAGTGGGGCTGGCTCGACGGGATATCACGCCTTGGCCTGACCGCTGGCGCGTCTGCGCCTGAAATTTTGGTCAAAGAGGTTATCGACGCCTGCCAAGCGCGCTTCGAGGTCACCGTTACCGAGGTGCACGTGGCCACGGAAAATGTTCATTTCAAACTGCCCCGCAGCTTGATGACAAAATAGGTGCGCAATGGCCGTTTATACGCAAATTTCTGATGACGACCTGGTCGGCTTTTTACAAGAGTATGCCATCGGTGACTTGGTATCCTATGCTGGAATTGCTGAGGGTGTCGAAAACTCGAACTTCCTGCTGCGCACCACCACCGGCACCTATATCCTGACGCTCTATGAAAAACGTGTGAACGCCGACGATTTGCCCTTTTTCATTGGCCTGATGGATCACCTTTCCCGCCAAGGCCTCTCCTGTCCAACGCCGATTGCAGGCGTTGATCAAAATTACCTGCGGCAGTTATCTGGCCGTCCCGCGGCGATTGTGACCTTTCTGGATGGGGTTTGGCACCGCCGTATCAGTGCGGTGCATTGCCGCGAAGTTGGCACCGCATTGGCCGAACTCCACCTTGCCGGCAGCCGTTTTGAGATGCGCCGCGCCAATAGCCTATCACTGGCGGATTGGGGGCCCTTATTGGCCGCCTCCGGTCGACGCGCCGATGAGGTTTATCATGGCCTCTATGACCTTTTGAATAACGAGCTGCACTACCTCAGCAGTCACTGGCCCAGCGGCCTGCCCGAAGGGGTCATTCATGCCGATTTATTCCCTGACAATGTTTTTTTTCTCGGTGATAAGCTGTCCGGGTTGATTGACTTTTATTTCGCCTGCACCGACGCCCTCGCCTATGATTTGGCGATTTGTTTGAATGCTTGGTGTTTTGAGACCGATGGCAGCTTTAATGTCACAAAATCTCGGCAAATGGTCACGGCCTATGAAAAAACCCGCCCGCTGAGCGACTCGGAACGGGCAGCCTTGCCCATTTTTGCCAGAGGATCGGCGCTGCGGTTTTTACTGACACGGCTATATGACTGGTTAAACCATCAAGAAGGCGCCCTGGTTAAACCTAAAGACCCGATGGAATATCTCGGAAAATTGCGCTTTCACCAACAAGTGAGCAGTCTTGCAGGTTATGGCCTATGACCGGCGCACCGCGTGTCACCATCTATACCGACGGGGCCTGCTCTGGTAATCCAGGCCCTGGCGGCTGGGGCGCATTGCTGCAATATGGCGATGCGGAAAAGGAAATCTGCGGCGGTGAGGCCGACACCACCAATAACCGCATGGAAATGATGGCCGCGATCATGGCCTTAGAAAGCCTGAAGCGGCCAATGGCCATCGATTTATATACCGACAGCACTTATGTCCGCTCCGGGATTACCGAATGGCTGGCCGGTTGGAAGCGGCGCAATTGGCGGACCGCCGCCAAGAAACCAGTAAAAAATGTCGATCTTTGGCAACGCCTGGATAAGGCCACTGGCGAGCATGACATTGCCTGGCATTGGGTCAAAGGGCATGCGGGCAATCCGGGTAATGAGCGCGCCGATGAACTGGCCCGCACGGGCATTCCCACCGACCTTTAAAGCGCCTGAAAACAATGCGGGTAAACACCGATAACAGATCCGTGCGGTTGGCTGTTTAGCCGGCAGCAGGATAACGCACCGAGACAAGGTAGAGGCCGTCGGCAGGGGCCGTCGGGCCTGCGGCAGATCGGTCACACGCAGCAAGCGCTTGACTGACATCATCAGCGGTCCATTTGCCCTCACCAACCATTTTGAGAGTGCCGACAATATTGCGCACTTGGTGGTGCAAAAAAGAACGCGCCTCTGTGGTAATGCGAATTTCATCACCGGCCGCTGAAACACTTATTCGGTCCAAGGTTTTGCAAGGTGATTTCGCCTGACATTGAACGGCGCGAAAACTGCTAAAATCATGGAAACCAACCAGGCGTTGGGCAGCGGCGTGCATCGCATCTGCATCTAAGGGATGACGCACATGCCAGGCATGGCCGCGATCAATCGCCAGCGGTGCGCGGCGGCTGACGATGATATAAAGATAGCCACGTTCAATCGCTGAAAAGCGGGCATGAAAATCATCCGCCACAGCACAGGCCTCAAGGACAGCAATCGGCGCAGGCTTGAGGTAATGGTTGACGGCCTCACGCAGTTTACGGGCGTCAAAACGTTCATCTTCCAAATCGATATGCGCCACTTGACCCAGCGCATGAACGCCTGCGTCGGTGCGCCCGGCCCCATAAACATCAATCGAATGGCCAATCAAACCTGCCAAAGCATCTTCCAAACAGCCTTGAATGGACGGGCCATTATCTTGCCGCTGCCAGCCAACATAGGCACCGCCATCATATTCAAGGGTGAGCTTATAGCGTGTCATCGCCTTGCCCTAACAGCGTTCCCGCCGAGAGATCATAGCCGCGCAGGAAGTCGGCCCGCGGCAATGCCGCTTTGCCCGGACGTTGGAGGATGTCTAAGCGCAAGGCATCTTGCCCGCATTTAATCGTTAAGTCCGCGTCTAACACTTGGCCTGCTTGGGTGGTCATATCGCTGTTCGGGACCACCGTCGCGGCTTTCACAGCCAGTCGCGTTCCACGATCCATGAACCAGCACCCCGGCCATGGATGAAAGGCCCGGATGGTGCGGGCCAGAAAGTCTGCTGACCGCTGCCAATCAATTTGCCCTTCAGCACGGCTGAGCTTGTGAGCGTAAGTGACTGAACCGTCTGTTTGCGGCACCGCTTTCATCTGCCCTGTTGCCCAATCGGCCAGGCCACAGCCAATCATCTCGCCCCCAAGGGCGGCAAGGCTGTCATGTAACTGCCCACCGGTAAGGTGGTCATCCAATGGTACCACCTGACGGCATAAGGTAGGTCCTGTGTCTAAACCAGCGTCCATGACCATTAAGGTGATACCCGTTTCACGATCCCCAGCTTGAATGGCACGCTGGATAGGCGCTGCACCACGCCAACGCGGCAACAAGGATGCATGCACATTCAGGCAACCCAGGCGCGGTGCTGCCAGAATCTCTGGTGGTAAGATGAGGCCATAGGCCACCACCACGGCAGCATCCAAATTCAGGCTAGCAAACGCTGCCTGCGCATCCGCTGTCTTCAGGGATGTGGGATAGCACACTGGCAATCCCACTGACTCAGCGCGCGCTTGAACAGGCGAAGGGCGCGGCTTTTGGCCTCGGCCGGCAGGGCGCGGCGGTTGGCAATAAACAGCGCAGATGTCATGACCCGCCGCCACCAGCGCATCCAACGTCGGGACCGCAAAATCAGGCGTTCCCATAAAGGCCAAACGCAAACGACTGTTCGGCGTTGCCGGCATATCGGTCACGCAGCCGCGTCGCGGTCTGCGACCTTTTTCGCCTTAATCATCTTGCGGACAATCATATTACGCTTCAATGACGACAGATGATCAAGGAAAACAATGCCATCAAGATGGTCTATTTCATGCTGCAAGCAGGTTGCCAAAAGCCCCTCTGCTGTCACCGTACAGGCATGGGCATTTTCATCCATATATGACACTTTCACCCAATCTGGGCGGGTAACCTCGGCATAATGCTCCGGCACAGATAAACAGCCTTCTTCATAAACCGCATCATGGTCGGAAACATCGACAATTTCAGGGTTGATCATTTTCAACGGCTGGCTGCGGTCATCACTGACATCAAGCACCAACATCCGTTCGGCCCGGCCCACCTGCGGGGCCGCCAGGCCAATGCCCGGGGCTGCATACATGGTTTGCAACATATCATCTAAAAATCCCCGCACCGCATCATCAATATCACGCACAGGGGTACATTTGGTTTTCAAAATCGGGTCAGGCACCCAAAGGATTTGTAATTTCGCCATACTTATCTCGTATACATTTCATTTTTACTCAGCATCAAGCCATCAGCTAGGTGACAGGACCGCTGACGTCAAGCAATGCGCGTCATCGCTGGAATTGTAACACCAACATCCCAGCAATGACGAGGCTTGCGCCAAATAGCCGCCATGGCGTAATCGCCAAGGTTCGGTAGCCAACCAGGCCAAAATGGTCAATCGCCATGGAGGCCAGAACTGTGCCGACAATCGTTGCAGAAACAAAACTTGCTGCCCCCAAGCGCGGCGCCAACGACAGCCCGCCAAAGACCATCGCCGCCCCCAGAATACCGCCCGTCCAAATCCACGGTGGCGCGGCCAAGGCCGTGCGCCATGTGGGCATGGGGGCGCCAACCAAAACAATCGTCGTCAATAGGGTTAAAGTTGCCACCGTGGTATTGGTGACCGCCCCCCACAAGGCATGCCCCAAATATGACCCGGCATTGGCGTTGATGCCTGCCTGTAAGGTTGGCAAGCTGCCCAAAAGCAGGGCGGTCAAAATTAAGACGATTGTTAGTGTGGTCATGCAGAACCTCAATCCAAAAAGCAGCGACAAGCAAGCATTGGACGCCATTAACCGCAAGTGAAATCAACGATCACCCGCGCAATAACAGGTGATCCAAGGCAGTCTCAAAGGCGTAGTTTATATGGTAGCACAGGAGACACGCAGATGAATTTACGCAAACTCGCCATGGCCTTAGTGTTTTTTTGGCCCACCGCCGTGCATGCGGGGGAATTGAGTGATGGAGAGGCCGCCAACGCCCATGATTTTAAGTTTGTGACAATTGATGGCAGCCCCCTGGCCCTATCGGATTTTGCTGGAAAGGCCGTTCTGATCGTGAATACCGCCTCGCGGTGCGGCTTTACAAGGCAATACGCGGATCTGCAAACGATTTGGCAAAGCTATCAGGAACAAGGGCTGGTTGTCCTTGGTGTGCCAAGCAATGATTTTGGCGGCCAAGAGCCCGGCAGCAACGCCACAATTAAAGAATTCTGTGCCGTGAACTTTAATATTGATTTCCCGTTGACGGAAAAAACCAGTGTCAGCGGAGATTCCGCCCACCCATTTTATCGCTGGGCCGCTGGTGAACTTGGCATGATGGCCAAGCCGCGCTGGAATTTTCATAAATACCTGATTGCGCCTGATGGCAGTTTGGCAGACTGGTTTGCCTCAACGACCGCCCCGACAGCCCCAAAAGTCACCGAGGCGATTGAAAAGCTTCTCGCCAAACCCTCGTAAGTATTGCCTTGTCATCGAGCAGGTGATGGCGCCTATCCCACGCTCTGCGATTTGGCTGACCGCAAGCGGCTACCTGCCGTTCGCAATAGCCACATTGATCATCTGCGCGCGACTCATGCCTGGGGTTTGGGCTGGGCCATGGACTGAACTTGTACATGAGTGGGCACTTACAGCCGCCCTTGGCTATGGGGCGGTCATTCTATCTTTTCTGGGGGGGGTAATCTGGGGTTTGGCAATCGCGGCAGACGCGCACTTAAGCCGCTGGTTAACGCTTTCGGTCATACCGTCGCTGATCGGCTGGCTGGCGGTCATGGTTGGTGGTGGCTCAGGATTGTGGCTACTTACCGCCGCTTTTGCGGCCATGCCCTTACTGGACCGAGCGGCCTGCCGAACCAAGGTTGCACCGGTGTGGTATCTATCCCTTCGGCTGCCGGTAAGCATTGCGGTCACGCTGACACTTGGCCTCGCCGCTCTCGGCTCAGGGTTGGATGCGAACGCCATCCCAAGCAAATAAATCGCCGCTATCTTCCGGCGTTAATCCATTAAGAACTGTTAACAATTGTGCCGCTGAATAATCTGCCGTGAACAGGCCTTTGGAGGGTACATTGCCTTGAAAAGGCGCAGAAAGCTGGCTGTCAACTGTCCCTGGGTGTAAACCTGCACAAATCGCTTGTGGATTGCGCCGGGCCATTTCAATGGCAAAATTCTGAATCACCATGTTCAGCGCCGCTTTCGAGGCACGATAGGCGTGCCAACCGCCCATCCGATTATCTGAAATACTTCCAACCCGCGCGGACAGAGCGGCAAAGAGCACCCGCCTATCACGGGCCAAAAGCGGCAAAAAATGCTTGCCGACCAAGGCTGGTCCAACGGTATTCACGGCAAAAACCTGCTGCATTTGCGCGGCCGATAGGCTGCGCCAGGTTTTTTCGGGCGTGATCCCCGCGTCAGCATCATGCAGGATGCCGGTGGCAATGATCACCGCATCCAGCGGCCCGCCCTCCTTTGAACAGTGCTGGGCGACTGCAGCAATGCTGTCTTCATTGCTAAAGTCTGCGACCAAGGATGTGAGGTTCGATGCTGTTGATGTCAGCGCAGAGCGACCAACGGCATAAACACGGTCAACCGATGCATCGACGCTGAGGTGATGTATCAGTGCGGTCCCTATCGCCCCACCAGCGCCCCAGATCAGAACACGTTTGCCGTGACCAAGCGATGGCAAATAACCAGCATCGCCAACCGCGTTCAAGATTTAAATGCCGATAAGCGGTTGCGCCAATTGTGCGGCTAAGCTTTTGAAGCGAAGGGGCGCGTCGGTAATTGCCAGGCAAATACAATCCATGCCTTTTTCAGCCACCGGCTGATGCTCGACATCGCCATCAAGCTCTTGAAAATCACCCCGCGCAAAGCGGCCCGTTTCATCGCAAAAGGCGCCAGAAAGTACAAGCGTTAATTCCTGGCCCCGATGGGTATGCGCAGGCACACGCTGCCCTGCAGGGATCCGTAGCAAGCGCACTGTCGTTCCAGGCTCCCGGGTTTCAATCACCACTTGCTGTGCGCCCAGTCCCAAGCGCCGCCATGCCAGCGTGTCAACGTCGCCGCCAAGATATTCATGCAAAGGCGCTGGTAGAACGGACGATGACACAGCTGCTTTGCCGCCCGCTTTCGGGATCACGACAGCTTCTTCATCCAAGCAGTCAGCGACGCGTGACCAAAGGTCCTCATCAAGCGTTGCCGTTGTCGGCTCAGTCGACAGCATCGCGCCGCCAATCGCTTCCATCGCTGCCAGTCTTTGCTGACATTCAGTGCACATGCTGACATGGGTCGCGACAGCCAAACTCCAGCCCTCGCCGAGACTACCAGCGGCATAGTCAAGTAATAGCGCATCGCTGGGATGATGGGATGCATTCATTCAATTTCTCCAAGCCGCGATTTAATGCGTTTCATCGCTAGACGAATACGTGACTTAACTGTTCCTAAGGGCAAATCAAGGGACTGCGCCACTTCGATGTGAGTCTTATCTTCGAAAAACGCGTGCTGAATGATCTCGCGCTGCTCGGCAGGCAAATCAGCAATGGCAGCGCGAACGCTTGTCGCTTCTTCAGCTTGCACCATGGTCTCTGACGCGCTCTTTTCTGGGGCTGGGGCCATCGATGGGTCTTCCATGTCAGGCGTGGGCCGGTTCGCTTTTCGGATCAAATCAATGCGCTGATTCCGGGCGATTGTGAAGACCCAAGTCGCCGCAGATGCCCGTTCAGCGTCAAATTGTCCCGCTTTGCGCCAAATGTTGACCATCGTCTCTTGGACGATTTCGTCAGCCACATCTGGTGCGGCCCCTTGGCGTTGGATCAGGGCTTTCACGCGCGGCGAAAAATATTCAAAAATCTGCCGAAAGGCGATCCGGTCACGATCACGCGCAACAGCGCGCATCAGATCATTCAGATCATCTCGGGTTAAAATATCGTTCATTGGCCAGGACCGTAGCGTCTGTGCCTCGACATTGACTGCCGCCGCTGACCGCTCGCGCGGGGACAGATGCATAGTGCTGGCCCGCCCGTGCAGGGATACCGCCACCCGGCCTTCAGAAGAAGGTTTTTTGATTTCGTCAATATGCGCTTCCATATATCAGGTACGGCCATCAGCCGTCTGCAGATCACCACAATCAAACACCGGTGCCCAAAACGACGATGCCAGTGATCCGCACCATATGACAGGGCGTAAACAAAACGACGCGACAAAACAACGCGCATCGCCCATAAAGCGAGCCAAAAGAGCGCACCGAAGAGGACCTGCTTGTGAGTGAAAATGTATTATCCACACCCGGCGGCTTGAAAATAGCTGTTATTGGGACCGGCATTGCTGGCATGTCAGCGGCGTGGTTGTTGAATAAAAAACATCACGTGACGGTGTATGAACAAGCCGGTCGGATCGGTGGACATTCAAATACAGTCGATGCCCCCGCCACCAATGGCGCGCAAAGTGTCGCTGTCGATACCGGCTTTATCGTTTATAACGCCAAAAACTATCCCAACCTGGTCGCATTATTTGACCACTTAGACGTCCCCACCAAACACAGCGACATGTCATTCGCCGCCTCGCTGGATAATGGTGGCTTTGAATACGCAGGTACAGATTTAAACGGCCTTTTGGGGCAGCGGCGTAACATTGTCCGGCCGCGCTTCTGGCGGATGGTCCGCGATATCATGCGCTTTTTCCGGGAAGCACCGGGTTATCTGAGTGATGCTACATTGGCCCGGCTATCGCTTGGCGAGCTCCTCGATAAGCGGGGCTATAGCGACGATTTTCTGCGGGATCATTTGCTGCCAATGGGCGCTGCGATCTGGTCGACCACAGCCGCTGAAATGCGCGCTTATCCCGCCGCAGCCTTCATTCGGTTCTTTGACAATCATGGCCTGCTGAAAGTCGACAATCGGCCAAGCTGGCGGACCGTCGATGGCGGCAGCCGAGCCTATGTGCAGCGTTTGACGGCCGCGTATCAAGACAGGATCCGGCTTGTTGGGGCAGCGGCTATCCAGCGTAGCGCCAATGATGTCACCGTGATTGGTCAAGACGGCTCCCAGACGCGGTATGATCATGTTGTTATCGCCACCCATAGCGATGAAGCCTTTAAGCTCTTGCAAGATCGCGACCCATTGGAAAGCAGCCACCTGAGCGGCTGGCGCTACACGCAGAACACAGCCGTGCTGCACCGTGATCCCGCGCTTATGCCGAAAAGACGGCGGGTTTGGTCAAGCTGGAATTTTATCGCCGGGCAAAATGACTGTGATGAAGAAGGGCTCTGCGTCAGTTATTGGATGAACCGGCTGCAAGGCTTGGACGGCGCGCCCCTTTTTGTCACCCTGAATCCTGTAACACCGCCGCGCGACGATTTGGTGATTCGCAGTTTTGACTACAGCCACCCGTATTTTGACCTCAACGCCCTGGCCAGCCAAGAGCGGCTCTGGGATTTACAAGGCCATCGCCGCACCTGGTATTGCGGCAGTTATTTTGGCGCGGGGTTTCATGAAGACGCGCTGCAATCGGGGCTTGCCGTTGCAGAACAGCTTGGCGGTCTGCGCCGCCCTTGGCAGGTTGAAAATGAAAGTGGCCGAATCACCCTGTCTGCAACCCCACGGGCGGTGGCCTAATGGTGGCCTCAGCGATTTTTCGCGGCGCTGTTGTGCACACCCGCATGAAACCACGGCGACACCGGTTGCGCTATCAGGTGTTCTCCATGCTGTTTGATCTGGATGAACTGCCCGAACTGGACAAGAAATTTAGATTGTTTGGCCATAATCGCTGGGCGCCGCTGGCTTTTTTCGACCGCGATCATGGTGGTCCAGATGATGGCGCGTTACGCCCCTGGGTGGAAGCGCAACTAGACAGCGCCGGGATTTGCTTGGCAGGTGGCAAAATTCAGCTGCTTTGTTTTCCCCGCATTCTGGGCTACGTCTTCAATCCGTTGAGCGTCTATTATTGTCATTATCCCAGTGGCGCGTTGGCCGCCGTGCTGTATGAGGTCTGTAATACCCACGGCGAACGCCACACCTATATCATGCCAGCCGCCGCCAGCGGCCCTGTGATCCGGCAATCCTGCGACAAAGAGTTTTACGTTTCGCCTTTCATTAAGATGGACGCGACCTACCACTTTCGGATTACATCGCCGCAAAAATCAGTCAGTATTGTGATCCGCGAAGATGACCAGGACGGGCCGATTTTGGCGGCGGCATTTCGGGGCAACAGAATTGCGCTGACGGCGGCCAGCCTGACGGCGGCGCTGGCAGCCTTTCCGTTGCAATCTGTGAAGGTCATGGCGGGTATTCATTGGGAGGCGTTATTAATGTGGTTTAAAGGCTTTAAAATCTATCGGCACCAACCTGCTGCCGCCGCTGTTTCCAGCAGCATTGGCAAGACCAATAGCCCGCAAAACCGAGCCTAGATGATGACTGACCGCACGTCCGACCCGGCCGTTCTGAGTATGCCTGCTATCAGCCGGCCGAGCATCTGGGAAAATCTGTTAAGCCGATTTTGCCAATCAATTATTTGTGGCCAAATCACCATCGATTTTCCATCAGGGCGGCGCGCGACCTTTCGCGGTGCGCAAGCCGGGCCGCAGGCAAACCTGAAAATCTTTCATCAACGAGCGCTGCGTCGACTGCTGTTTGGCGGCGACATGGGCTTGGCTGAAGGTTTCATGGCCGCTGAATGGGAAACCAGCGACTTGAGCCAGTTGTTGCATTTTGGCATCGCAAATTTCATGGCCATGGATAAATTATTGCGCGGCTCATGGCTGCGCCGCATGGCGAACCGGATGTATCATCAGCTGCACGCCAATACCCGCCGCGGCAGCCGCCGCAATATCGCGGCCCATTATGATTTGGGCAATGATTTTTATCGCCTTTGGCTGGACCAAAGCATGACCTATTCAGCCGCTATTTTTGAGGCGATTGACGGCCCTTTAGCCGATGCACAACACCGTAAATATGAACGCTTGGCCGATAAAATCGGCTTGAGTGACGGCGACAATATACTTGAAATTGGCTGCGGTTGGGGTGGCTTTGCCGAATATGCGGCGCGGCGATTCAACTGCACGATCCTCTGTTTGACCTTATCACAGGAGCAGGCAACATTTGCCCGCAA
>JBELLC010000047.1:0-19397 GCA_042088965.1 Nisaea sp.
AAAGCCTCATTCTCCGCCCGCGCCTTTTCAGCCATTACCCGCACCGCGTCAAATTCATCCCGGCTGACCAAATCGCGATCGGACAGGAATCGCTCGAATTGCTGGCGCACCATCTGTTCAACTTCCTGGCGCATCCCGGTCGCGACCGACACAGCACCATTAGCCATCTTTGCAAGATCGTCGAAAAATCGGTTAGAGTTTTGCATCTCGAGTCCTCCACGCTACTGCTCATGATATGCGCCGTACAGCGGCGAAAAACAATCCCTAACGAAAATCAATTCAGCGTGTCTTATGCCGCTATATGCTTTATGCGTCTGCGCGGATGGTGTAAAAATCGTCAAATACAGACGCACGCATGGCGCGCGCGGTGCAAAAGGATGACGCTATGATTGTGGTCACAGGTGGTGCTGGGTTTATCGGCTCAAACTTAGTTGCCGCCCTTGCCGCCGAAACAGCGACCGGTGGCCCCGACATTGTTGTTGTTGATCATCTTGGCACGGATGATAAATGGCGCAATCTTGCCAAGCATGAAATTGCTGACCTGATCGCCCCTGACGCCTTATTTGCCTTTCTCAATGCCCATAAAGCTGAGATTGAGCTGATTTTTCACCTCGGCGCATCATCCTCAACCACCGAAACAGATGTTGATTTCATCATGGCGCAGAATTTTCGCCTGTCGCTGGATTTATGGAATTGGTGCAGCCAGCATAACACCCGCCTCATCTATGCCTCATCGGCGGCCACCTATGGCGATGGCGGGCAAGGCTTTGACGATGATAATGGCCTGACCGCTCTTGGGGGTCTCAAACCCCTAAACCCCTACGGCTGGTCAAAGCATTTATTCGACCGCCGGGTAATGCGCTTGATCAGCAATGCAACCACACCGCCGCCCCCACAATGGGCGGGTTTAAAATTTTTCAACGTCTATGGACCCAATGAATATCATAAGGGCGGCCAAATGAGCGTGGTTGCCCATTTGCATCCAAAAATTGCAGCAGGCCAACCTGCCGTTTTATTCAAGTCACACCGCGATGGTATTGCCGATGGCGGGCAAATGCGGGATTTCATTTGGGTCGGTGATTGTGTCGATGTGATGTTATGGTTACGTGACACGCCAGACGTAAACGGTATTTTCAATGTCGGCACAGGCAAAGCCCGCAGCTTTGCTGATTTGGCGGCTGCTGTTTTTGCCGCCAATGGTTTGCCAACAGCGATCACCTATATCGACACCCCTGAAGCGATCCGTGATAAGTATCAATATTTCACCGAAGCCAATACCCACAACCTGCGGGCCGCAGGGTATCAGGGCCAGTTCACCACCTTGGAAGATGGTGTCGACCGATATGTGACAGGGTTTCTAAACGCTGACGACCGGTATCGTTAGGCCAGTATCGTTCGGCCAGTATCGTTCGGCCAGTATCGTTCGGCAGGTATCGTTAGGCCGGTATCGTTAGGAGAGCAGATGTTTCCGGTAATCGTATTTCCGACCATTGATCCAATTGCTGTCGAAATCGGGCCGTTGGCGGTGCGGTGGTATGCCCTGGCGTATATCGCGGGGATCTTACTGGGCTGGAAATATGCGGCCCACCTTGCTGCCCGTCTGCCAAAGCCGATCGCCCCAAAAATCTTTGATGATTTTGTGATCTGGGCAACCCTGGGCATTATCCTGGGCGGCCGCCTTGGCTATGTAATTTTCTACCAACCTACTTATTTCGCCAACAATCCAGCAGAAATCCTGATGGTTTGGCGGGGCGGTATGGCGTTTCATGGCGGTCTGATCGGCATGGTGGCCGCCACCTGGTTATTTAGCCAACGCCACCAGATAAGCTTTCTGGGTTTGGCCGATGCGATCTGTGCCGCAGCACCGATTGGCTTATTCTTTGGTCGGGTTGCCAATTTCATCAATGGTGAGCTCTGGGGGCGGGTATCAGATGTGCCTTGGGCGATGGTGTTCCCCCATGCCGATGCCGCCCCGCGGCATCCCAGCCAGCTTTACCAAGCGGCCCTTGAGGGCCTGTTGCTCTTGATCCTGTTGGCGATCGCTGCCCGCATGCCTGCGCTCCGCCATCGCCCGGGGGTTCTGGCGGGGCTGTTCTTTGCTGGTTATGGCATCGCCCGCAGCTGCGCCGAGATCTTCCGCGAACCAGACGCCCATTTAGGCTTTTTATTCGCAGGCATCACCATGGGACAATTGCTGTCGGTGCCAATGATCCTTTTTGGTGTCGGATTGGTCGTCATGCTCTGCCGACAAAAGCCCGCAACCACCGAAACGACGGCGCCAAAATAATGTCCTCAAACAATGACTGAGACAGCCGATACTCTCGGCGCGCTATTACGCCGTCAAATCGCCTTATCTGGGCCGTTGAGCCTTGCAGATTATATGGCCCAATGCCTTGGCCATCCGCGCTTTGGCTATTACATCACGCGGGATCCCCTGGGCCAACGAGGCGATTTCACAACAGCCCCAGAGATCAGCCAAATGTTTGGCGAACTCCTCGGTCTGTGGGCCGCGCAATGTTGGTTACACATGGGGGCGCCCAAAACGCTGTTATTTGTTGAGCTTGGTCCCGGTCGCGGAACCCTGTCGGCAGACGCCTTGCGGGCGGCGCAAAGCCTCCCCGGATTTGCCCAGGCAGCCGAGTTGCATTTGGTGGAAACCAGCCCTGTTCTGCGTGCCAAACAAGCAACAGCGTTATCTGCCTATCACCCCGTGTGGCATGATGACATCAGCACCTTGCCGCCAGAACCCGCCGTTATTATTGCCAATGAATTTCTCGACGCACTGCCCATCCTGCAATTTATTCACCAGCACGGACGATGGTTCGAACGGCGCATTGACTGGGACGCCGGCGAACAAAAATTTTGCTGGTGCCGGACAGCTGCCCCGCCGGCGCTAATCGCCCAATTACCCCAAGGCGGCAGCAACGGTGATATTGCCGAATTAGCCCCTGCTGCGGCGCACATCGCGGCAAGCCTTGCCCGGCGGGCCATTGACACCCCCACCACGGCCTTATTCATCGACTATGGCTACCGCCAATCGACGTTTGGCGACAGCTTTCAGGCGCTCAAAAACCATCAACCTGTTGACCCGTTAGTCGCGCCTGGCAACGCCGATTTGACCGCGCATGTGGATTTTGCAGCCCTCGCCAGAGCTGCCATAGCAGCGCATGTCCACGGCCCCGTTAGCCAGGGACAATTTTTGATGAGCCTTGGTATCAACCAGCGGGCAGAAGCCTTGCAACGGCAAAACCCGACACAAGCAACCCTGATCAAACAAGCCCACCAACGCTTGATTGGTAGCACCGAAATGGGCATGTTATTTAAAGTGCTAGCGATAACATCGCCAAGCCAGGCGGTGCCCGCTGGATTTGAATGAATTTAATCATGAATGAGCGAGCTTCATGCAGCGGGTAACATGATGATTGAAGTTGACAATTTTCCCAACCAAGGGATCCGCCATGCCTTTTATGGACGGCGCGGCGGCGTGAGTGGCGGTGATTACACGTCGCTTAATTGCGGCTTTGGATCTGCTGACAAAACCGCGCATGTGGCCGCCAATCGGGCCCGTGCGATGGCCGCACTCGATTTGGAGGCGAGCTGTTTATTTACCTGCCATCAAATCCATTCAACGACCGTGGCAACCCTAGATAGCCATCCAAAAGAAGCTGAAATTCGGGCAGATGCCATGGTCACCAGCACAGCTGGCGTGGCGCTGGGAATTTTGACGGCGGATTGCGCACCATTGTTATTTGCCGACCCCATTGATGGAATAATCGGTGCCGCCCATGCTGGTTGGCGCGGTGCCCTCGGTGAAATTGCCGCCGCCACCGTTGACGCGATGATTGAACTGGGCGCGCGTTGCGATAATATACATGCGGCCATCGGCCCCTGTATTGGTGTGCAGTCCTATGAAGTTGGACCTGAATTTCCCAGCCCCTTCCTTGAACAATCGGTACAGAATGCGATGTTTTTCACCGCGGCGGACAGACCAGGGCATTTCATGTTTGATCTCGGGGGCTATATTCATGCGCAGTTAGAGGCCTTAGGCTTGGCAGCGGTGCATCGTTTGGATTTTGATACGTGCCGCGATGAAGCCAATTTTTTTAGCTATCGCCGCTCGGTTTTAACCGGCAAAGCTGATTATGGTCGCGCGCTGGCCGTGATTGCGCTTGTGCCGCCCTGCGAAAACACCTAACAGGCTGCCGTATGCCCTATCTTTACATCTTGGTGATTTTCACATTGGTTTTCAGTTTGGCGACCTGTGTGCTGGTGGTCTGACAGGCAGCTGCGCGCCGCCGCACGCTATGCCGCCAGCATGCTTGCGGGTCTGCTGGTCAGCGGCCAGCTGGGCGCCTGTGGTCAGTTGCCACAACCTTTTCGCCCCAGCGAGGGCAGCAAACACCATAATAGCTTTTTAATGGCCCCTGGGTCAGCGGTTGTGGCGATCCTGCCTGTGACCGGGATTGGCCACGCCCGTGGTCAGCGAATCGCCACAGAACTGGCCCAAATGTTACAACGCCAAGGCTTACCCGCTTTGGTCGGACCAGGTCATGCGGGCAGCTATCTTTTAAGCGCCAATGGTTTTGTCAGTGCCGATCAACAAACGGTCGAAATACGCTGGTTTCTTGATGGTTCAGACAGCATTAATCTATTGCAAAAAAACCAGCTTTGGCCTGCTGAAATTGACCCCGAGACCAGCGACCGCGCCGCGCTAACACGACAATTGAGCCAAATTGCGATGGCCATTCGAGAAAAATTAACCGCCCCCCTCTCGGCAAAGGAAAGGCGCTTACGGTTTTCTGTGTCAGAAGTGATTGGCGCCCCCAGCGACGGCAACAAGGCCTTGCAACGGGCCATGGCCTTGCAGCTTCAACGCGCGGGCTACCAGCCGGAAAAAGATGATCTTGAAGTTGATTATTTTGTTCTCGGCGTGGTCGAGGTGACCACACCGCGCATGGATGTTGAGACAATCACCGTTTCCTGGTCATTGATGCATATCAATGGCGAGCCCATTGGCCAACTCGCCCAAAGCAATAATGTGCCTGCTGGCACGGCAACCAAATCTTGGCGACAAATGGCGGCCGCCATTTCGGCGGCAGCGCTGCCCGCGATTGAAAAGTTGGTCAAGCAATTTGATTTTCAAAACCCCTCCGCGAAACGGCAATAGCCCTTGCGTAAACCACAGCCAGATTGATACTAATATCACGATTGTTAGTGAAGCATCGGGGCATTGCCAAAACATTGCTCCGCAGATGTCAGGGCGGACATGGAAGATAATCGAATGAAAATCATGGCCGGTAATTCTAACCGGTCACTCGCACAGGCAATTGCTGCTCATCTCAATAAACCGCTGGCGGAGGCAGATATTCGGCGCTTTGCTGATATGGAGATTTTCGTCGAAATACATGAAAATGTCCGCGGTGAAGATGTTTTTGTGGTGCAATCAACCTCGCATCCAGCGAACGATAACTTAATGGAATTACTGGTCACGCTTGACGCCCTAAAGCGCGGCTCGGCGCGGCGTATCACAGCCGTGGTGCCCTATTATGGCTATGCTCGACAGGACCGGAAGTCGGGACCGCGCACACCGATCTCGGCAAAACTGGTTGCCAATCTCATCACCAGCGCCGGTGCCGACCGGGTATTAACAATTGACTTACATGCTGGCCAAATCCAAGGCTTTTTCGATATTCCAACGGATAACCTATTTGCGGCGCCGGTTTTTTATGACGATATCAAGACTCGCTATAATGGCGACGAGTTGATGATGGTCTCCCCCGATGTGGGCGGCGTGGTGCGTGCCCGGGCTTTGGCACGGCGGCTTGATGCTGACCTCGCGATTATTGATAAACGCCGCGAGCGTGCTGGAGTCTCAGAAGTGATGAATATTATCGGTGATGTGGCAGGACGGCGCTGCATCCTGGTCGATGACATTGTTGATTCCGGCGGTACCCTCTGTAATGCCGCCGAAGCATTGATGGAAGCTGGTGCAATTTCTGTCGACGCCTACATTACCCACGGCGTGCTGTCTGGCGCTGCTGTCGCCCGCGTCACAGCATCACCGCTTACATCTCTGGTAACCACCGATAGCATCGAAGCAACCGAAGCTGTTCTTGCGGCACATAATATTCGGCAAATCTCTGTTGCCTCACTGCTTGGCGAGGCTGTTAGCCGAATCAACGAGGAACGTTCTGTTTCCAGCCTGTTCAACTAGGCCGTCAGCGCCTTGAATCGGTGCAGTTCGCGAAAACACTAGCCTTTTGCGCCCAGAATCGGTAAAAACCCCGCGCCCGCTTTGTCGGGCCCGAGCCGGCACCCCTGGAGGCCGGTTGACCGATGGTCAGCGCGATGGCGGATGACCAAACACAAGGGAGTAATCGATGTCCGATATGATTAGTATTACGGCCGCGATGCGTGATGGGGTTGGTAAGGGGTCCGCCCGCGCAAATCGCCGCAACGGCCTGGTGCCAGCTGTGATTTATGGTGATAAAAAAGCACCTGTTTCGATCACCATTGAAAGCCGCAATGTTGAGCGCATTTATCACCAAGGTGGGTTTTTTACCCAGATTTTCGAAATTGAAATTGACGGCAAATCACACCGTGCCTTGGCCCGTGATGCACAATTGCATCCGGTAAAAGACACCATCATGCATGTTGACTTCTTGCGTGTCTCTGCAAAGACGCTGGTCACTGTCGATGTGCCTGTCACCTTCTTGAACGAGGCCACCTGCCCCGGCATTAAAAGTGGCGGCGTTTTGAATATTGTGCGCCGGGAAGTTCAATTGGTGTGTCCGGCGAACAACATTCCAGACACCATTGAGCTGGACCTGGGTAAGGTACAAGCAGGCGAGAGTGTGCATATCAGTGCCATCAACCTGCCAAAAGGCATTACCCCTGCGATCACAGATCGCGACTTTACGATCTGCTCTATTGCGACGCCAAGTGGCGGCGGTCAAAGTGAGACTGACGGCACTGACGACGACGCCACTGAAGGCGCGGGTGAAAGCTAAATCCTGCTGTCAGGATGACTTTCAACAACGACCAATGGGAGGGATTGCCAGATGCTGTTATTTGTCGGCCTTGGCAATCCCGGCCCCAAATATGCCCTAAATCGGCATAACATTGGATTTATGGTGATGAGCGAGCTGGCCCGCCACTATGGCTTTGCCCCTGAACGCAAACGCTTTAAATCACGGTTTCAAGACGGGCAAATTGCGGGCCAACGCCTGCTGCTGCAAAAACCACAGACATTTATGAACGAATCGGGCCGCGCGGTCAGCGAGGCGATGCGGTTTTTTAAGCTCGATGCCAGCGATGTCACCGTCTTTTATGATGATCTTGATTTGAAACCTGGCAAGGTTAAAATTAAATACGGCGGCGGTGCTGGCGGCCATAATGGCCTGCGAAGTCTTGATGCCCATATTGGCAATGGCTATCGCCGGGTGCGGATCGGTATTGGCCACCCTGGTCATAAAGATGCCGTCCTCAATTATGTCTTAGATGATTTCGCAAAGACCGAGCGCGCCGGCTGGCTTGCCGACCTGATCCCGGGCATTGGGCGGGAAATTGATGCCCTCATTGACGGTGATGATGGCCGCTTCATGAGCCGGCTTGCACATATTGTGTTTCCGCCGCCAATGAAACCCGTTAAAGCCAGGTCGACCGACACGCAGGCCGAACCAGCGGCAGCCCTAAAAACAGCCGCAGACACAGCGGATCAGGGTCAAACAGCTCTTAGTGCCGCGCTGCGCCGCGCTGGCCATCACAACACGCCACTCAACGAGGATTAATATGGGTTTTAAGCTTGGGATCGTTGGTTTGCCAAATGTTGGCAAATCCACATTATTTAATGCATTAACAGCCACAGCCGCTGCTGAAGCCGCAAATTATCCCTTTTGCACGATTGAGCCGAATACCGGCCGTGTCGCTGTTCCCGATCGGCGGCTAGATATCTTGAGTGAGCTTGGGCAGTCTCAGAAAACCATCCCCACCCAGATTGAATTTGTCGACATTGCTGGGCTTGTGCGCGGGGCCAGCAAAGGCGAAGGTTTGGGCAACCAATTTTTAGCCCACATCCGCGAAGTCGATGCCATCGCCTATGTGCTCAGATGCTTTGAGTCAGATGACATCACCCATGTGGAAGGCAATGTTGACCCCATCCGCGACGCTGAAACGGTCGAAACCGAGTTGATGCTTGCAGATTTAGACAGTCTTGAGCGGCGGGCCGATAGTGCCGCCAAAAAAGCCCGTGCCAAAGACAAAATTGCCATGCAAGAAGCCCCTGTCATGGAACGTATCCTGGCGGTTTTGCGCGATGGACAGCCTGCCCGTGTGATCACCGATTGGTCCCGTGAGGAGCGTATCATCGTGCGCCAATTACAGTTATTGACCACCAAACCTGTATTGTATGTCTGCAATGTTGATGAGGAAAGCGCCGCCGATGGCAATAGCTTGAGTGCGCGAGTTTTCACACAAGCCAGCGCGGAAGGCGCGGAAGCAGTGATCATTTCAGCGGCGATTGAAGCGGAAATCTCGCAACTCGGCAGCGCAGAGGAAAAAACCGCGTTTTTAGAAACCCTCGGACTAGAGGAAGCGGGCCTTAACCGGTTAATTGCCTCAGGTTATCGCTTACTCGACCTGATTACCTTTTTCACCGTTGGCCCCAAAGAGGCGCGGGCCTGGACTGTCCGCCGGGAAGCAACCGCACCACAAGCCGCTGGTGTCATTCATTCTGATTTCGAACGAGGCTTTATTCGCGCCGAAACCATTGCCTATGATGATTTTGAGCGCCTTGGAGGCGAACAAGGTGCTAAGGATAACGGTAAAATGCGGGTGGAAGGTTCCGAGTACCTTGTCCAGGATGGTGATGTCTTTCATTTCCGCTTTAATGTCTAGCCGTATAAGGTTGATTTACAAGGAAAGCGCAAAATGTCAGATATGCTGAAGCTCACCGCAAGCGATGGCCACCAGTTGGATGCCTATTTGGCACAACCAAGTGGCAAGCCCCGAGGCGGCGTGATCGTGATCCAAGAGATTTTTGGCGTTAACGGTCACATTCGCGGGGTCGCAGATGGCTACGCCAAAGAAGGGTATTTGACCATTGCGCCTGCGCTTTTTGACCGCGTTCGCCCGAATATTGAGCTTGGCTATGAAGCAGACGACGTGACTGCCGGCCTAGAGCTAAAAGGCCACGTCGCACCAGAACAGGCTGTCCTTGATTTGCAAGCGGCGGTTGGGGCGGTCAATGCCGCCGGTAAGGTTGGTGTTGTCGGCTATTGCTGGGGCGGGCTGATGGCTTGGCTGGCAGCAACGCGCGTCACCGGTATCGCGGCTTCGTCATCTTATTACGGCGGCGGTACGGTCAATTATATTGACGAGATACCCCAATGCCCCGTGATGTTCCATTTTGGCGATCAAGACCATGCCATCCCCATGGAGCAGGTCGACACCATCAAAGCAAAGCAACCGAATAGCGCGCTGCATATTTATCCAGCCGGGCATGGTTTTAACTGCGATCAACGCGGTAGCTTTGAAGAAGTATCCGCCCGCATCGCCCGGGAACGCACTGTCGATTTCTTTAGCCGACATCTGCGTTAATCCCGCGTCATTAACCGGCCCGTAAAAGCGCGATAGAGCGGGTCATCGTTCTGCAAAAGGCATTATAATGTCTCCCTCCAGCCAATCATCTCCGCGAAGCTCTTGGCGTTCGCCAACCATCATCATCATCGCTGGCTGCCTGATCTCCATGATTGGATTTGGAGTCAGGTCAAGCTTTGGGTTCTTCATGGAACCCATATCAGTTGGCAACGGTTGGGGACGTGATGTCTTCAGCCTGGCAATGGCGATCCAGAACATTATGTGGGGGATCGGTGTTTTCATCGCAGGCGCGATTGCTGATCGCCGCGGTCCGATTATGGTGCTGGTCTGTGGGTCGTTGTTATATGCGGTTGGGATTTATGGCATGAGTATTGCCGATAGCCCCGCCCTACTGCAAATAACCGGTGGCTTGCTTACCGGTCTGGGCGTCGCTTTTACGGCATTTTCATTGGTCATCGCCGTCATGGCGCGGGTGGTTAGCCCGACCCGACGCACCCTTGTGATGGGCCTTGGAACCGCTGCGGGGTCCGCCGGGCAGGTTATTTTTGCCCCCATCAGCCAAGGCTATATCCAGACCTTTGGCTGGGTCGCAACCCTATGGATGTTAGCGGCGATAACGCTGCTAATTATTCCGCTGACCATGTGCCTGCCGCGGAATCAAGCCATTGATCCCAACGCTGACAAGCAATCTTTGGGCGAGGCCCTAACAGAAGCATTGCGACACCGAGGCTTTGTGCTGCTGACAATTGGCTTTTTCGTTTGCGGTTTTCATGTAGCCTTCATTGGCGTTCATTTGCCCGCCTATGTGACCGACCTCGGCTTGTCCGCTGGCACCGCCGCAATGGCCATTTCCATCATCGGGCTTTGTAACATTCTCGGTGCTGTGGGTGCTGGGGTTTATGGCCAACGCTATTCCATGAAAAACGGCCTAAGTCTGCTTTATTTCCTCCGTGCTGTTGCCATCCTGGGGCTGATTTTGGCGCCAAAAACCGAATTGACGATTCTGGTGTTTTCGGTTTGCATGGGCTTCTTATGGCTCTCCACAGTGCCGTTGACGACAGCGATCGTCGGTCAAGTCTTTGGCGTGCGCTATCTTGCCACCTTATTTGGTTTCGTCTTCCTAAGTCATCAATTGGGCAGCTTTGCCGGGATTTACCTCGGCGGCTATCTCTTTGATGTCTTCGGCAGCTATGACCCTGTTTGGTGGGCTGGCGTTGCCTTGGGCGTCGCGGCAGCAGTCATTCACCTGCCGATAAATGAGCAGCCTTTAAAACGCCTACAACCTGCCCAATAAGCGAGGCCACCCGGAACGTTCGGCAATGCCGGTCAGTTTTTGGCGGCATATATCTGGAATAACGCAAAAAAAGGACCATCTCTTAAGCTTGGGCAATCTTATGGAGCTTGATGATGAAAGCGATACTTTCTGCCTTGGTGCTTGGCGTTTTACTGCTCGGCCAACAGCCCGTATCGGCAGCGGGCAGTAGTGATAGCGACGCTGTGACAGAGTCTGCGCTGTTTCAAAAGGGCCGTGATGCTGTCAAGGCAAAGAATTTTTCTGAGGCGGCCGCGATTTTTGCGCAAGTTACCGCAGACGAGCCGAAAAATGCTGACGCCTGGAATTATCTTGGCTTTAGCAACCGCAAAATCAAACGCTTTGACGACGCCGAAAAATTCTACTTAAAAGCGTTACAGCTGGAGCCAGCGCACCTTGGTGCCAATGAATACATTGGCGAGCTGTATCTTGAAACCAACCGGCTGGCAAAAGCCGAAGAACGCTTAGCCGTTCTTGACCGCGCCTGCATGTTTGGTTGCGAAGAATATGACGAGCTGAAAGCTTCAATCGCAGCTTTCAAAAAAACCGGCAAATCGCGCTACTGATGGTGCTACCTTTGTCGGCTAGGCAGCGTTTGAGCGACGCTGCCGCCCCACCTTGCCAGCCGCGGTATCCTCTTCAAACAAGGCCGTCAGCTGGTCCATCATGGTGCCGCCTAATTGTTCGGCGTCCACAATCGTCACCGCCCGCCGATAATAACGGGTGACATCGTGGCCGATGCCAATGGCAATCAACTCTACAGGTGAGCGGCCTTCGATATACTTAATAGCATCGCGTAGGTGGCGTTCTAGATAATTGCCTGGATTAACAGACAAGGTCGAATCGTCGACCGGCGCGCCATCAGAAATAACCATTAAAATGCGCCGTTCTTCTGGCCGTGCCATCAACCGTTGATGCGCCCACATCAGGGCTTCACCGTCGATATTTTCCTTCAAAATACCTTCGCGCAGCATTAAGCCCAGAGATTTACGGGCGCGCCGCCAGGGCGCATCTGCGGGCTTATAAACGATATGCCGCAAGTCATTTAACCGTCCTGGATTGGCTGGCTTGCCCGCAGCAATCCATTTCTCACGGGCGCTACCACCCTTCCAAGCACGAGTCGTAAAGCCGAGGATTTCCACCTTAACGGCACACCGCTCGAGCGTACGGGCCATAATGTCAGCGCAAATCGCCGCAATGGAAATGGGTCGGCCCCGCATCGAGCCCGAATTATCAATCAATAATGTGACCACCGTATCGCGGAAGTCTGTGTCATGCTCGAGTTTAAAAGATAAAGGCTGCAACGGTGTTGAGACAACCCGTGAAAGTCTCCCCGCATCCAAAATGCCTTCGTCAAGGTCAAATTCCCACGACCGGTTTTGTTTTGCCATCAAGCGCCGCTGCAACCGGTTGGCAAGCTTTGAGATCACCCCCTGTAGATGGGCGATCTGTTGATCGAGCAGCGCCCGCAGACGCACCAATTCATCATTATCACAAAGCTCTTCAGCGGCCACGACCTCATCAAATTCTGTCGTAAACGGCCGGTAACCTTTATCGTTTTGGCCATCTGCTTGCCCAGCAGGCGGGGTTGGCGGCGTGCCTGGGGTCGAGGTTTCGTCATCGGCACCACCCGGTTCCATATCCATGTCCGAAATGTCATCGGAATCCATGGTTTCGTCGCCTGCTTCCATTTCAGCAGCAGTCATTTCCGACTCGTCGCCATCCTCACTCATGCCACGGGTGCCGCTGTCCGCGCTATCCTCCGCGTCACCGCTGTCGTCATCACCCTCACTGTCGTCGTTGCTGTCCTCTGACATGCTCTCGTCGCCAAGCTCGACATCCAAGTCATCAATTAACTGCCGGGTCGCTTCCGCAAAGGCTTTTTGATCACCCAAAACTGACCGCAGCGATGCCAAGTCCTCTTGGATTTTAGGCTCAATCAAGGGCCGCCAGAGGTCAACAGCCGCTTGTGCTGCTGCTGGTGGCGGTGATCCTGTGAACGCTTCGCGGGTCAGTAAGCGGACCACATCAGACATGGCCACATCGCGGCGATCTGTGACGCTTTCAAAGCCCTTGCGTTGAAATTGATCTTCCAGCAAAACTTCCAAATTACGGCCAACACCTGGGCGGTTTGCTGTGCCTAAGGCTTCGATCCGCGATTCTTCGACAACATCGAAGATTTCACGGGCTGATTGACCATTCGGTCGCAAACGGCTGTGCATGCGGTCATCGTGATGACGCATTTTAATGGCGATATTATCTGCCTCGCCGCGCACCCGCGCGACATCATCTGCGTTTAAGTCGCGTGGCGGATTGGGCAGGCGCGCCCGGTTCGCAGACATGCCGGGCGTCTCAGCGCCATAAGAGACGTCCAGCTCCTCTTCTGCGGCCATGGTCCGAAGGCAGCCAGCCGTTGCCCGCTTGAACTCTTCAATCGCCTCATCATCGATGCTCATCTGATCATCCGCTGCCTAGGTTATTCAGCCGCGACCGCGCTGCTTTCCGGCAGCTCGGCGTTGAAGCAACGCTGGTAATACTCTGCCACCGTGGTACGCTCAACTTCATCGCATTTGTTCAAGAAGGACAGGCGGAAGGCAAAGCCAATATCGCCGCCAAATATGTCGGCGTTTTCCGCCCAGGTGATCACGGTACGCGGCGACATAACAGTGGAAATGTCTCCATTCATGAAGCCAGTACGGGTCAGCTCGGCCAGGGACACCATCGCTGCCAGATTTTTGCGGCCAGCGTCTGAATCATAGCTGGGCACTTTAGCCAATACGATATTTGTCTCAGCCTCATGAGGCAGATAGTTGAGGGTCGACACAATGCTCCAGCGGTCCATCTGACCTTGGTTAATCTGCTGGGTGCCATGGTACAGGCCTGTGGTGTCGCCCAAGCCAACGGTATTCGCTGTCGCAAACAAGCGGAAATGCTTGTTTGGATGCAGGACTTTATTGGTGTCCAGCAAGGTCAACTTGCCATCCACTTCCAGGACCCGTTGGATCACAAACATCACATCTGCACGGCCCGCGTCATATTCGTCAAACACCAACGCCACAGTGTTTTGCAACGCCCAGGGCAAAATGCCTTCACGGAATTCCGTCACCTGCATGCCGTCCCGCAAAACGATGGCATCTTTGCCGATTAGGTCAATCCGGCTGATATGGCTGTCAAGGTTGACCCGCACGCATGGCCAATTCAGGCGCGCTGCAACCTGCTCTATATGGGTTGATTTACCTGTACCATGATAGCCCTGAACCATCACGCGGCGGTTACGCGCAAAGCCAGCCAAAATCGCCAAAGTGGTGTCATGATCGAACAAATACGAGTCATCAAATGTTGGCGTATATTCGCTCGGCTCACTAAACGCAGGAACCTGCATATCGACGTCAATACCAAAGACCTCTCGCACGTTGACGGTGGTGTCTGGTTGGTCAAAGTGGTGCGCCGGCTTGCGCTCGTATTCGTGGGCTTGCGACATGAAAATCATCCAACTCGTGAAAATGGTTGTCGATTGGTATCGACCGTGGGGTTTGGTCTTCAAATAGGCCTATCCAAGAAAGGCCTTCAACGTCGTATAGGCGTCATTGATCAATTTCAAGCGTTCTTCTGCGTCGCGGTCACCGCCGTTAGCGTCGGGGTGATGAATTTTGACCAGGGATTTGTATTGCGCCTTTAACTCTACCATCGTCACAGGCGGTGACAACTGCATGGTTTGGAATGCTTTTTCTTCGGGACGTAAGACGCGCGTTCGCGACGAGTCTTGACGCTCCCCTGCCTGGCCGTCCCCCTCGAATAAATCAAATGGGTCGCGAAAGCCCCAGGCTGGACTCTCCCCCTTGCCAGCAGTGCCAAAAGGCCAACTTGGGCGATTCCAAGTTGTGGATCGCCGCAGATCTGCTTCAACTTCCGCTTCGCTCATCCCGGCGTAATAATTCCAAGCACGATTATATTCACGGACGTGATCAAGGCAAAACCAGAAATAATCGTTCAGCCGGTCACGCGCCTTCGGTGCCCGGTGTTCACCATGTGATGAACATCCAGGGACGTCGCAGTGCCGCACACCAGTTGCGCCAAAATCCGAGCGCAGGGGTGCCATATCTATGTGGCCTCGTCTCATAATGATAAGTATAGTGTGGCAAAGACCGAATGGAAACCATCGCCGCGCATGAAAACGGGGCCAAATTTGGGAAAATTGCAATTATGTCTGTTTCTGTGGCTGAACAAATGGCGCAAAAACTCCGCGACGCCTTTCAACCATCACATTTGGAGATTGTCGATGAATCTCACAAGCACCAAGGGCATAGTGGATGGCGCGAAGGCGGCGAGAGCCACTTTCAAGTATACATGACCAGCGCGCGCTTCAACGGTGAAACCAGAGTGAGCTGTCAGCGCATGGTTTATCAAACTTTACAAGCTGAACTCGCCGGTCCAGTGCACGCCCTCTCACTTGACTTAAAACCACAAAAAAAATGAAGTAAAAAAATATATAAAATTTTCTTTTTACTTCATATTAAGAATTATTCCCAAAATATTTGCGATATATTTCGCTGAATACATGTGTAATCCTTTGATTTTTTGATCAAAAAAATCAAATTGATAATTATATTACTCTGTTACAATGAATTTAGTTGCATAAACTATTTTATTCGATAGCTTTATATTAGACCGCTTTCAGCCCACAGATGGCACGGTTTTAAAATACTTAATAAGAGATCCTTGCGGAGGCTTCGTCATGACATCATTGGTAAGCCGCAATATTTACGTCAATGACCACCGGACCAGCATGCGATTAGAACCGGAGGTTTGGCGTGCCCTTGAAGAAATTGTGTCACGCGAGAACATAACCTTCAATATGTTGTGCACCCTGATTGCCAAACACCCACGCAGCGGCAGTTTCACATCCGTTATCAGGACGTTCGCCCTGTTATATTATCGCGAGTGGGTCGCCTTATTAGAATCCCAGGACCGTGTGCAAAACGTGTTCACACCTAGCCTCATTGACCGGACTATCGAGGCTTTGAAATAGCCAGAAAAAGCACCTTTAACCTACTGGTCCGCCGCATCGCCTTGATAGAACGCAGGATAGTGCTCCCGCACAAGCTCCCCACGGTCCGAATAGGCCCAGCATGAATTCAGCAGCCTTGGGGGTTTTTCTGATATTTTTTGGGACTGATCTTGCCCGTCATCACGACGGCCATCGCGGGCTTTGAGCCCCCACATCGACTGATAAGCCGTCGTCGCCATTGGCCCCAAAAGCTCAACCAAATGCGTGCACCCTTCAACCCCGCCAAGCCTTTGCTTTACAATGCGCCGCCATCCGGGACCAATCTGCACGCCTTTTAAGCGCTGAAAATTAATGGTCACGGCTGGACAGGTTGCAAACGGACTGGAGTCTGTGACCGCTTCGACAGCGATAATTGTGAAATCTCTGTCAAGCGTCAAGCGCAGCCACATATCATGGATCGGCGCGCCGGGGCCGATCGGTCCCCGCCAACGATTAGGGATCTCATAGGCTTTCACATCTGTCATGTGACCTTCGATATCGATCAGATCATCATCGCGGTGAAAGGCGTTACAAGTGACAGTACGCGTGTGCAGGGGCGCGCGCGCGACGGGCGAACTCAACGGCATGGGATAGCTCTTTTAATGATCTCTAACGCCGCCAGGATAACGCGCATCAGGCAAGCGTCAATACCAACGATCGCTGGCCATCACAGCCAAGGGGCTTTATTTTGACCCGCCTGCCCCAATGCCAGCGATAAAAGCCTTCCCCACGCCCAAATCTGCGTCACGCTTCACCGTGATCGCGCCTTGCAGGTCAAGCTGTCAAACACTCTTATAAAGCGCATTTGTGCCCTGATATCCGGCGTGATCCAAATTTCCATCACCGCACAATCCCTCCTGGCATACTTGGCCCCGCCGGGGTTCACATTAAATCGTCTTTTTTCAATCTCAGGTGACTATGTGGCTTTACGATCTGAACGTGCCGCTTTGCCAAGAGGGGCATTGGGCGGCACCAACCGGATCAGCGTGATCCGGTTGCCAGACCGGCGCAGAATTTTAAAGCGCATCCCGTGAAAGCCAAATTCCTGGGCGATTTCCGGGATGCGTCGCGATTCATGCAACACCAAACCGGCAATCGTTGACGCCGCCTCATCCGGCAGCGACCAATCAAATTCGCGATTCAAGTCACGGATCGTGACAGTGCCGTCTACCAATAAAGTGCCATCACTTTGGGGGCGCACACCGGCCACAGCAACATCATGTTCATCGACAATATCGCCAACAATTTCCTCCAGAATATCTTCCAAGGTTATGATGCCCATGAAAGCGCCATATTCATCAATGACCGTGGCGAAATGCTCGCGGCGACTGCGGAACGCTTGCAACTGGTCCAGCAAACTGGTGGTCTCCGGGACGAACCAGGGCTGGTTCGCCAGATCAAGGATTTGAATTTCTGCGATTTCCTCATCGGTTTTGTCACGGAGGGCGCGCAGCAAGCTTTTGGCGTGCAAAACACCAAGGATATTATCCTGGTTTTCACGCCACAGAGGAACCCGCGTATAGGGGCTTTCAATCACTTGCTGGATCAACTCAGCAATCGGCGTGTCGGCCTCTAGCATAACCACATTACTGCGGTGGGTCATCACATCCTCAACCCACACATCGCCCAAATCGAGAATACTGCGCAACATCTGGCGCTCTTGCTCGGCGTCTTGATCGGGCCCCTCATGCAGGTCAATCATACCGCGAAGTTCAGCCTCATTTTCATCATGGCCAAGGGTTGCCGACACCTGAACACCGGCCAAGCGCAGGACCCAAATCACCAAAATTGAGGTCACGCGATTGATCGGATGAATGACCCAGACCAGCGCCCTGATCAAAGGGGCGACCGCCAACGCCGCTTTTTCGGCGCGGTTAATGGCGAAAGTCTTTGGCAAAATTTCAGCAAAAATGACCACCAAAACCGTCATCCCAATGGTCGCATAGACAACGCCAGTCTCACCGAACAGCGCAATCAGCAGGCTTGTTGCCAAAACTGAGGCCGAGATATTGGTGATATTGTTGCCAATCAAAATAGCGCCGATCAAGGAACTCGGATTATCACGTAATTCCTCAACCGAGACGGCACGCCGACTGCCCGCTTTTGCGAGTTGGTGGATCCGCGCACGGGACGCCGCTGTCAAGGCGGTCTCCGAGCCAGAGAAAAAAGCTGACATGATCAGCAACACCAAGATGGCGGCAACCGTCATGGTAATTTCTGAATTCAGCCAAGCAAAAATATCGGCGTCAATGTCACTCACGTTGCGAAACCCTAATGATCGGTTAAAACCTGAAGCACTTGCGCGGCCTGAAATTGATTGCTGAGAACCGCCGCGCCGATGGCTGTTGCGGCAACAAAATTTATACGGCCCGCAGCGACTTTTTTATCGCTATGCATATGATGATACAGCCGATGGGGATCCCAATCTTGTGCCCCTGGCAAGTCTGCCAAACAAATAGGCAGGCCAACCGCTTGGAAATGCTGGCGCACACGTTCAACATCCTGGCCAGAGCACATGCCTGTCTGACGAGAAAGCTCGAGCGCCATAATCATGCCAACCGCGACCGCCTCGCCATGCAGTAAGCCGCTCGCGTAGCCTGCTTCGGCCTCAAACGCATGAGCAAACGTATGACCGAAGTTCAACAAAGCACGTTGCCCATGTTCGCGTTCATCAGCCCGCACTGTCGCCGCCTTGGCCGCACAACTTGTTAAAATAGCATGGCGGCGGGCGCGCTCATCACCGGCAATCAAATCGCCAGCATTTATTTCCAACCAATCAAAAAATTCAGGATCACCGATCAAACCGTATTTCACCGTCTCCGCATAACCGGCAAGCAACTCTCGGCGCGGCAAACTGTCAAGGGCCGCGCTATCAATCAAAACCCGCTTTGGCTGATAAAACGCCCCGATAAGGTTTTTGCCATGGGCCGAATTAATCGCTGTTTTACCGCCAACGGAGCTGTCGACCTGCGCCAGAAGCGTTGTTGGAATTTGCACAAAATCAATCCCCCGCAGCAAAGTTGCAGCAATAAACCCTGCTAAATCACCAATCACGCCGCCCCCCAGTGCGATAATGGTACTGCCACGTTCAGCACCCAGCGACAGCAAACGCTCTGAGACATCGCGCCAGCTTTCAAATGATTTACTGGCCTCACCTGCCGGCAAGACAATGCTGTGCTGACGATGGCCCAAGCGCGTCAAAGCAGCCTCAATCGGCGCCAAATAGTAGCCTGCAACGTTTTCATCGGTGATGATGAAAACACCCCCTTTGCCAAGGCAATCAGCAAGCCATTTGTCAGCGTCAGCAATCAACCCTGGGCCAATTTTGATATCGTAACTCCGGCCTGCAAGATCAACCCGCAGATGGTCTATGGTCGCGACGTTAGGAGCCATACGCTTTATTCCGACTGCTGTTCAAAATAATTTTTTATGGTGTCGTGC
>JBELLC010000198.1:0-2030 GCA_042088965.1 Nisaea sp.
CTCTTCCGATCTCTTCGTGGTAATTCAGCTTATCCAGATGCACCAAAAGATCCATATCGCGTTCCAGCGCCATGGTCGGATTTTCATTCATCTGATGAAACGGGGCCAGAAAAACGCCTGTCCGCAAAAATCGATCACTTGTCATATCCCTACCCCGTCAATGTGTTTTTATTGATATCTGCCAACGCTAATCGAAGGCGTTCGCCAACAGAAGCAGAAATTGATCTTCTGCTGTGCGCTTTCGGCCATGGACCGCACGCTGGTTTCAAGGTTACTGTTGATGAAAGTCGACCGGGAGGGACCCATGCGTATTTCCATTCTTGATCAATCCATCGCCGCTGCTGGCCGCCCACAAGGGGCCGCGATTCGCGCCACCTTGGGTCTGGCCAAGGCTGCCGATCAGATGGGCTATCATCGCTTTTGGGTCTCTGAACACCATGCAAACCCTACGATTGTTGGCACCGCGCCAGAAATCCTCATGGCCGCCATCGCCGCCAATACCCAGCGCATTCGCGTCGGCAGTGCAGGCGTTATGCTGCCCCATTACGCGCCCCTGAAAGTGGCCGAGCAATTCCGTGTGCTTGACGCCCTGGCCCCTGGGCGGATTGATCTGGGCCTGGGCCGCGCCCCTGGGTCCGATGGTCGCACCGCCATGGCCCTGAACCCGCAAGCTCATCAACGGCCCGCTGAATTCCCCAATGATGTCGCCGATCTAGATGCCTGGGTGCATGGGGAGGCCCTGGCCGATAATCATCCCTATGGCAGCATTCAAGCCATGCCGCAGGGTGATACCGCCCCAGAGCTTTGGATTCTCGGCAGTTCCACCTATGGCGCGCAAGTGGCCGCTCATTTCGGCCTGCCCTATAGCTTTGCGTGGTTTTTCACCGATGGCCAAGGCGGCCAACAAGCCCTCGATATCTACCGCGCCCATTACAAGCCGAGCCGCCGCCATCCCAAAGCCAATGCCGGGATTTGCATTTGGGCACTGGTTGCGGACAGCGCCGAGGAAGCAGCCTATCATTACGCCAGCCGGGCACGCTGGCGGTTGTTCCGTGATCAAGGCGTGTTCACCGCCTTAGAAGACCCTGAAACCGCTTTGGCCTATGACTATAGCGCCCGCGAGAAGGCGCATATGGACATGCACCGCAGCCGCGCCCTGGTCGGCAAGGCCAGCGATGTCGCCGACCGCATCCGCACGCTCAGTGCAGAAACAGGGGTCGATGAATTGGCCATTGTCACCTGGGCCCATGACGAGGCGGCACGCCATAAAAGCTATCAATTGCTGGCCAATGAATTTGACCTTGCGGGCAATCAGACCCTGGCAGCGGAATAATCACCGCTTGGGCCTTCTGCGGCACTAATCAGCGGTAGTGGCAGTGGCAGCGGCAGTAGCAGCGGCAGCCAGATCACTGGCCGATAACAGCGCCAAGCCATCAACCACAGAGGTAAAAATCGCCTGTCTGTGTACCGTGGCAGCGGGAAAAACGCTGGTGCTGGCACTGCTGACAAAATCCATCAGACTAGAGCCACCGACAAAGACCACATCGCTAACCGCCTCGGGAGGATAGCCTGCCTGCCCGAGGGTGGTTTGCATGGCGGCGGTAATCTCTGCCTGAAATGGCTGCATCAAGCGGTCAAACAGGGGCCGCGCCAAGGACAGCTGAAAGCCTTTTTGCAGCGCCGCAAAGTCGAGGGTGATGTCCGGGTCCGCACTGGCGTTCATGGTGATTTTTCCCTGCTCTGCCAGCCGTGCCAGATCATGGCCTAACTGCGCCTCTAGGACCTGATATAAGCGTTCAAACGGCGGCTTATTGATCGCCCTTTGGCGGTATTCTTGCACCGTGCGCAAGGTCTCGGCGGAATACAGGAAGGGGATTTTCTCCCAGGTTGCCAAGTCCAAAAACACCGTGTTAGGGGCTGGCAAGGTTTCCCGGCTAAATAACTGGCTAAGCTGCTCGCCCTTGCCAAAACGTGGCATGAAAGCGTGAAAGTTAATGGCGCTGTCAAAATCAGTGCCGCCAATCCGCGCG
>JBELLC010000200.1:0-3014 GCA_042088965.1 Nisaea sp.
CACTTCCGCCGCGCCGATAATGCGCCCGCCGATACTTTCAATGATGGTTTTGGCGCGGCTCACTAATGCGTCATTGGTGGCAAGAACGCCTTTGTCTAACCACAAATTATCCTCCAGCCCAACGCGCACATTACCGCCAGCTAAAACGCTTGCGGCAACATAGGCCATTTGGTTGCGGCCCAGTCCAAAGGCGCTGAAGGTCCAGTTGTGGGGAACATTATTCACCATCGCCATGAAGGTATTCAGGTCATCTGGTGCGCCCCAGGGCACCCCCATACAAAGCTGTACCAACGCATCTGCCGGCAAGATACCATCGGCGACCAATTGTTTGGCGTACCAGAGATGACCGGTATCAAAGGCCTCGATCTCGGGTGTCACACCAAGGTCTGTGATCATCTGCCCCATTGCTTGCAAAATGCCGGGCGTGTTGGTCATCACATAATCGGCCTCGGCAAAGTTCATCGTGCCGCAATCCAGTGTCGCAATTTCAGGCAGACAGTCAGCGATATGGGCCACCCGCTCTGCAGCGCCAACCATGTCGGTACCTGGCGCAAGTGGAAGGGGTTGCGCGGCACTGCCAAAGACAATATCGCCGCCCATGCCCGCGGTGAGGTTTAGGACGATATCGATATCGGCGGCGCGAATTCGCTCGGTCAGCTCACGATAATAGGCCAGATCGCGGCTTGGGGCGCCGGTCTCGGGATCACGCACGTGGCAATGAACCACCGCAGCACCCGCATGGGCAGCGGCGATGGCACTGTCCGCAATCTGCTTTGGCGCGCGCGGGACATGAGGGCTACGATTCTGCGTGGCACCGGATCCGGTGATCGCACAGGTGATGAAAACCTCACGGTTCATAGCAAGCGGCATAAGCATTTCTCCATTGTTCTCTTAAGAGACTAAAGGGGGCTTGCCCAATGCCATCATGCAGTTTAGGACATTTTCTATGCAGGAATGGACAAAATCATCAGAAGTTACGCGTAAAATTGGTTTTCTTCTGTTCGACCAATTCTCAAACCTGTGCTTGGCCAATTGTCTTGAGCCGCTGCGGGCTGCCAATACATTTTCGGGACGGACCGAATATCAATGGGAGTTGCTGACGATTTCAGGCGCGTCGGTGGTGTCATCAAGCGGCATGCCGGTGTTACCACGCACGGCCGTCGCGGATGCTGGCGGTTGGGACTATCTTTTCGTGCTTGCCAGCTATGACTACCAAAATCACAATAATGTGATGGTTTGGCGGGCGCTACGTCAGGCCGCTTCACGCGCAACCACAGTTGTGGGCTTGGATACGGCCCCTTGGTTGATGGCGTCAGCGGGGTTGTTGGACGCCCGGCGGGCAACTGTGCATTGGGACGTGATCGATAGTTTTGCGGAAACTTTTCTGTCCCTTAACATTGAGCAAAGCCGGGTGGTCTGGGACGCTGACCGTATCACCTGCGCAGGCGCTATGTCGGCACTCGATCTCACGCTGGATTTAATTGCTGATCATTTAGGACAAGCGATGCGCCTGGACATTGCGCATTTATTTTTGCAATCGAGCGCTCCAGAAGGCCCCAAGGCAGCGGTAGATCAGCCGACGCACCGGTTGATCCGGGATGCGGTGCAATTGATGCGCGGCACAATCGAGGCCCCGCTTTCAGTGCCGCAGCTGGCGCAATTACTCTCGTGTTCTGCGAAAACATTAGAGCGGCGGTTTCAAGAAAATCTGCGGGCAGCACCTGGTTCAGTCTATCGTCACTTAAGGTTATCAAAAGCCGCGCAATTAATTGCCAGCACCAAGCTTTCGGTGGCAGAGATTTCTGTGCGCTGTGGTTATGACAACCCGTCGGCGTTCACCCGCGCGTTCAAGGCGCGCTATGGGGCGACGCCTACCATGTCTAAAAATGCCCGTGAATAATGCCGGTGAATAATGCCCGTGAATGACCTGCCTGGGAGATCGTCTGCTATGGTTAAAGGTCGGGGTTCATTCTGGCTGCTTCCTCGCCAATGATGTTGGCGATGGTGGCGCAATCTTGCTCAGAAAAGGTCAACGACACGCGCATATCACAGGTTGTTGACAGAATCCGCAGGGTATTTGGTAACGGTGCCATTTCGCCAAGATAGCGCCAACTATCGTAGCGACTGGTAAAGGCAGTTGGCTCTTCATTGCCGAACCATTTGATTTCAACCCCCCGATGGGCGCAATTTTTGATGAAGTGCGGAATTCTCTCAACACCAATGCCGGTGGCCCGAAACTGAATAGATGAGCCGACAAATTCTTCATGCGGTTGGCGGTCGATGACAGAGATCCCGGGTACGGCGCGCAATCCTTTCTCAAGCGCATGGTATCGGTCGTTCCAGCGGTGGGTGTTGTCGTCGAGCAGCGGTAACTGCGACCGCAGGATGGCGGCGCGCAGATTATCAAGCCGGGCTGAGCAATTGGGGCTATTCAAGCGGATCGATTCAAAAACCTCTTCTGGCGGTATTGCCCCATGGCTTCCGTAAATCATATAAGAGCCTGAAGCGACCACCGCCCGGGCTGCAAATTTTGGGTTGTTGGTGGTCAAGAACCCGCCTTCGCCAGAATTGAGGTGCTTATAAGATTGGGTCGAAAAACATCCGATATCACCGAAATTGCCAGACCGGGTGCCTTTCCATTTCGCGCCCATTGTATGGGCACAATCCTCGATCAGTGTCATCTCAAATTCTTTACAAAGTTCAGTAATAGACTCCATATCTGCGATATGGCCACGCATATGTGAAAGCAGGAAATACTTGGCCCCACTGCGGAGCGCTTTGGCGCGAAGATCGCCAATATCAACATGCCAGTTGTCATCAATTTCGACCAAAACGGGCACGCCGCCAGTTGCAAATATCGCCCCGGGGACGGGCGCTAATGTATACGCATTGGCGAGTACTTTGGTGCCGTGAGTGACACCTGCTGCCCGCAGGGCAATCTGCATCGCTTGGCCGCCGGAGGTCACGGCCAGGCAATAGTTGACACCTTGCCAATCGGCAAATTCTTTTTCGAG
>JBELLC010000201.1:0-2981 GCA_042088965.1 Nisaea sp.
CGGTTTCTATCGGTGTTTCCGGTTCTGGCTCTGGTTCTGGCTCTGGTTCTGGCTCTGATTCTGGTTCTGATTCTGGTTCTGGTTCTGGGATCATATTTTCTTGGGCCAGTGATGCCGATGATGCCGGAGCGGTGACTGTGGCGCGATTGGCTGTACTGTCCTTGGGGGCTTGTGTCAGCTGCTTCACCAAGTCACCAGGAGACGGCATATCAGCGATATGCGCTAGCCGGATCAATACCATTTCACAAGCTTGCATGGGCCGAGATGCCGCCTGCACCTCGCCAATCCCTTTCAATAATATTTGCCATGTACGGCCCAGAACCGGCACCGAAAGTTTTTCAGCAAAATCTCCACCACGCTGCTTTTCAAGATCGGATAGCCCAGGCTCTGCCAAGGTCACCGGCGCGGTTTTTGCCTTGGTCACCCAATGGGTTAAATCCAACAAATCTTGCATCATTGCCATCGGGTCAACCCCATGGTCATGCATGTTGGCAACGATTTCCAAGGCCTCCGGCAGGCGGCCGTCCAGCAAGGTTTCGAACAAATCATAAATCTGCGCGCGGTCCGCAAGGCCCAGCATGTCGCGCACTTGATCTGCGGTGACCATGCCATCGGCCATCGCCATGGCCTGATCCAGAATTGATAACCCATCACGCGCCGAGCCATCGGCCGCCCGCGCGATCGCCGCCACAGCCTCTGGCGCAATCGCCACCGATTCTTTTTCGGCAACCGAAGTGAAAAGGTCAATCAAGGCTGCGGTATCTAGTCGGCGCAAATCAAAACGCTGGCAGCGGGATAGCACCGTGATCGGGACTTTGCGGATTTCAGTGGTGGCAAACACAAACTTGACGTGCGGCGGCGGCTCTTCCAGGGTCTTCAGCAAGGCGTTGAAGGCATTGCGGGACAGCATGTGCACTTCGTCGATGATATACACTTTGAAACGCGCCGAGACCGGATTGTAACGCACGCCTTCGATGATTTCGCGAATGTCATCAACGCCCGTACGACTGGCGGCATCCATTTCGATCACATCCACATGTCTGTCGTTGCCAATCGCTTGGCAATTATCACAGACACCGCAGGGGCTGACGGTTGGTCCATCGGCCGCTAAACAATTGAGACCTTTGGCAATAATCCGCGCTGTTGTGGTCTTGCCCACCCCGCGCACCCCGGTCAACACAAAAGCATGGGCCACCCGTCCCTGTGCAAAAGCATTCGACAGCGTCCGCACCAAAGCTTCCTGACCTTTCAGGTCAGCAAAGGTTGTTGGGCGGTACTTTCGGGCCAAAACGCGGTAGGCGCCGCTCTCGCGTGTTGTCATCACATCATCCATGGTCGACATCATAGGCCAGCGCGGGCAAAGGCGGAAGGTTGGAAACGACCCGAACCAAAACTCGTTACGGCTGCTTCCTTTCGGACCTGACCGGGTTGGCGAGAAGCTCGTCCGCCCAACCTTCCTGTGCCATATATCGTGGAAAACACCGAGCGGGGCAAGCCTTGAAAAAAATATTAAAAATTGACGGTGCACCCTGAAAAAGCGACAGCAGCTGTTGTTGTCCCTCTTGTCGATCATGGCGAGCGGTGTAAACTCTCGCCCATGACTGATTCAAACTATCCCCTCGACCTTACCCGCCGCCCACCGAATTTTTTTGCCTTCGGTGGTGTTGATCGTCTGGCCCATGTGCGCGAACGCCATGATTGGTTAGATGAATTGCTGGCACAGCCTGAAACCCGCTTAGTGCCAGTATGGCGCTCGCGCAATCTTTTCGCCGATATGGGCAATCGGGCAATGCCGCCAAGCGCTGGTTTTCCAACCGCGGGCGAAGCAAGCCGACTTGTCGATTTGGCCCGTTATGTGGTTTTTCTCGGCGATTTTCAGGGTATTGCACATATCGGTATTGACCTGTCACCCCTGGATGAAGAGACCGTTAATCTGATGGTTGGCAAATGGGGACAGTTTTCAGATTTGCGCGAAATTGGCCCCTTGATTGAGCGTTTTGAAGGTGCCGTCATGGCCTATGCCCGGGGCTTGATGTTCTGGCATAGCCGCCATGGATTTTGCGGTATTTGCGGCCATGAGACTGTTATTGCCAAGGGCGGTCATCAACGTAATTGCACCAATAGCGACTGTGGTGCCTCGCATTTCCCACGCACCGACCCGGCGGTGATTATGCTGGTTCATGATGGCGATCGGGCCTTGCTGGGACGGCAAAAGATTTGGCCTGCGGGCATGTATTCAACCTTGGCAGGCTTTGTTGAGCCGGGGGAATCCCTCGAAGAGGCTGTCGCACGAGAAGTTTTTGAGGAAGCGGGCATTGAAATTCGTGATGTTCGCTATCATTCCTCACAACCCTGGCCCTTCCCCTGCTCCCTCATGCTGGGCTTTCATGCCGAGGCAAAATCCACGACCATTAAAATCGACGAAGATGAAATTGACGACGCGCAGTGGTTTAGCCGAGATGAAATGCGAAATTTTGACGCTCAGGGTAAGTATCTCCCCCGGCAGATTTCGATTTCCCGCCGCCTTATTGAAGACTGGTTAGCAGGCGACGCCTAAGCACCGCCTGCCCATCATAAATAGTCCTTAAACCGCTGCTTTAGCCCGGCATGCTTGGCAATGTAAAGTTGATCGCCGCCATATCGGCTACCAATTGATCGGCTTTATCTCGCGCCAAGGGCAGGAAAGGGGGGCGCAAGTTACGCCAACCATCGCGGCCACTTTCGCGCGCCAGTAATTCTTTCAGGCCCGCCGCCGCCGGATAGTTTTGCAGCGCCAAGCGCTGTTCTGTGAGCTGATCCTGCAAGCGATCTGCCTCCGCACCCTGCCAATTTGCATAAACCGCGCCGCACAGCGTGGAGGTGACATTGCCTGTGGCGGTGATGGTGCCCGCACCACCTGCCCGTAACATGTCCAACAAATACCGTTCGGTGCCGGCGAAAACATCGAAACCAGGGAATTTTTTGGCCATCGCCTGCATGTT
>JBELLC010000048.1:0-18796 GCA_042088965.1 Nisaea sp.
TGGTGCCGCCACAAGGAATCGAACCCTGAATTGGAGATTACAAATCACCCGTTATACCGTTTAACTATAGCGGCAGCAGCGCTGGATATAAAATATCTCTGCGCAGATGTATATGCTGATTTTTCAAAAATTCCCCCGTCCGGGATTGCCGCAGCTTGCAAAACATCGCCAAACAGGTCACCAAGAGCTTTTGAGGCGCTGCGGGCCATCGCGCTTTATGCGATCTGCTCTGGCGCGGCTATCGGCGGCAAGCACCCAGCAGGGGTTAAAGGACGATCAACATTATGCCAGACGGGTTAGCACAGCAATCAACAGCTTTTTTCGCTGCAATCACGCAGTTTTTTGAGCAAAAAATCATCGCCCTCGGCATCACAAATCTGATCCTCGCCGCCGCCGTGCTGGTGTTTTTCATTGTCACCCGAAAACTCTTTTCCCAGCGCCTCTTGAGCAAAATGGCCGAAATGGCAGGCAGAACGTCGACAGACCTCGACGATATGATTGTCAAAGCCCTGCAAAAACCGCTGCAATTCGCACCGCTTATTTTAGGATTTTTTCTGTTTTTTGAACTTCTTGATTTAAGTCCAAAGACCGATGATTTCCTGCATCAGGTTTTTGCAACCCTGGTGATTTTTAATGTCTTTGCGATTGCCTATCACCTGGTTGATCCAATTTTTGCGTCGCTCACCGATTTGCAAAAATTTCTGGGTCATTCCCTGGCTGATTGGATTGGCAAAACACTTAAGCTTTTCTTGCTGGTTTTTGGTGCCACCATTGCCCTGGAAATTTGGGGCATTAACGTCGCCCATATCTTAACGGGTTTTGGCCTTTTGGGCGTGGCTGTCGCGCTGGGCGCACAAGACCTGTTTAAAAACCTTATTGCCGGGATCCTGATCTTAGCGGAGCGCCGCTTTGCCAATGGTGATTGGATCAAGGTTGATGGCGTTATAGAAGGCACTGTTGAGCGGATAGGCTTTCGCTCCACCTTCATTCGGCGGTTCGATAAATCGCCGGTTTTCATTCCAAACACCAAACTGTCAGACAACGCGGTGACGAATTTTTCGCGGATGACAAATCGCCGGATCTACTGGGTGATCGGCCTGCGCTACGACACCGACGTGGCCACTTTGCGGCAGGTGCGTGACCGCATTGAGGCCTATATCAGCCAGCATCCCGATTTTGTGCAGCCGCCAGAGGGCACATTAATCGTCCGCTTTGATACGTTTTCTGATAGCGCGCTGGATCTGATGATTTATTGTTTCACCCGCACCACAGCTTGGACAACATGGCTGGAAATTCGCGAGCAACTGGCCTATGAGATCAAGGAAATCGTCGCCAGCTCCGGCACTGATTTTGCCTTCCCAAGCCAGTCCATTTATATTGAAAAAACCGATGGTGCCGCCGCTTTATCGGCAACTGACCTGCAGGCCAAGGAGACGCCGCCCCATTGAGCTACCGGGTTTTTACAACAAATTCCATGCCTGCTTGACTGCCAACCCAGGTGCCTGGTTTGGTTTGGCTCAAATGCAGGATCAGATCGCCGACCGCCACATCCACAAATTTACCACGAATGCGCAAAACAGTTCCGGGAATATCTTTTTCTGTATCCGTGCAGTGCACGGTGACTTTATCATCGAGACGCATATCGCCACCTCTTTCTGCCGCCACTAACAAGATAACATAAAAGCCGCACCGCCATCCCGTGTTTTTTCACCCATGCCAAGGGCATGCTGCGTCCTTGTATATTTCGACATTGACCCGCAAAGGAGCGACCCCATGGATCTGCAATTAACGGATAAAACCGCCCTCGTCACAGGTGCCAGCGCAGGCATTGGCCGAGGCATCGCCAAGGTCCTTGCCGCAGAAGGCACCCGCTTGGTCATTAGCGCCCGGCGCACCGCATTGCTGACCAGCCTAGCTGACGAAATCAGCGCCGCTGGCGGCATTCGCCCGCTGATTATCAGCGCTGATCTGACGGCCGATGACGGCCCCAGCACTTTGGCAACCGCTGTCCGCGCGCAATTGGGAAAGGTGGATATTTTGGTGAATAACGCTGGGCTGTCCCGAACCTTGCCCGAAAACGCCCCAGAAAGCGCCTGGGATGAAGCAATGATGCTGAAATTTACCATGGGCCGCCGCCTGACCTATGAATTTTTAGCCGATATGCGGGCGCAAAAATGGGGCCGTATTATTCACGTTACCGGTATTCTAGAGCCATTCACAGCCAATGCCGGATTGGCTGGGTGCGCGGCCACCCATGCCTGGGCTAAAGGCATGTCGCGGGACATCGCCGCCGACGGCGTAACCGTGAATTGCGTGCCACCCGGGCGCATTAATAGCGAGCAAATCCTCACCCGCTTGCACCCCAGCGAAGAAAGTCGGCAAGCCTTCATCAATGCCAATATCCCTGCTGGCCGCTTTGGCGAGCCAGAAGAATTGGCGCGTTTAGTCGCCTTTTTAGCCTCACCAATGGCCAGTTATATTACCGGCTGTGTGATCCCAGTGGATGGCGGTATGCATCGCTTCATTCAGTGACGCCCGCGCCCCCCTTGGAGGCTGACGGCGATAAAAGCCATTGCCAGGGGGCTCATTTGTCCGGCAAACTCATGTCTCTGGGAGATTTCAATCATAAATATGAGCTGGGAGAAAGAGGATGGCGCGCATCCCCTATTTGGATGTCGGTGATCTGGCCGATGAGGATAAAGAACTGCTAAATCGGCCGATCGCGCTCTACCGCGCGTTGGTCAATAGCCCTGGAATGACACGTGCCTGGGGCGGCCTTGCCGAATACATGCGCTACGGATCAAAGCTTGATAAACGCCTGCGCGAGTTGGCCATCATTCAAGTCGGCTATCTGGCCCGCAGCGCGTATGAGTATTCCCATCACACCAAACTTGGCCTTGATCAATTTGGCGTCACTGAGGCTGACATTCATGCCATCAGCCGCGAAAGCGACGAGGCTGAAGGCGCTGGCGGTTTGCCAGAATGTGAGACAGTGGTCCTGAAAGCGGCCCGCGAGATGGTCAACGCACAAGCGATCAGTGCCGCCAGCTTTGAAAAGCTCAGCGGCTATTTTAGCCGCGAAGACTTGGTAGATTTAATCGTCACCATCGGGTTTTACTGCGGCGTTGTGCGGGTTCTCGGCAGTTTGGAAATTGACGTGGAAGATGAATACGCTGCTTATCTGGAACGGTTTCCTTTGCCCTCTGATGAGACCTCAGAGCCATGACCGACCTGCACTTACATCTTGATAACCTGACCTTCCCAGAAGCCCCACGCTGGCATGATGGCCGCCTGGTGCTTTCTGATTTCTATGCCCATGAGGTATTGTCCGTGGATATGGCTGGCACGCGCAGAAGTCTTGCCACTGTCCCCGGGCAACCATCTGGTCTCGGCTGGCATCCAGACGGCCGCATGATGGTTGTCTCGATGACAGATCAAAAGTTACTGATCGACGGCCCAGATGGCCTGAGCGAGCAGGCGGACCTGTCCGCGCATGCGCGCTTCTGGTGCAATGACATGGTGGTCGATGATCAGGGCGGGGCTTACATTGGTAATTTCGGCTTTGATCACCGTGCGGGCGAGCCTGTGACACCAACAAATCTTGTGCGTGTTGACCCCGACGGCACCTGCCGGATCGCCGCTGATAATCTGTTATTCCCCAATGGCATCATCCTAACCCCCGATGGTGGCACTTTAATTGTTGCTGAAACCTATGGCGGCAAGCTGACAGCCTTTGATCGCGGGCACGATGGTAATCTGAGCAATCGCCGGGTCTTTGCCGACCTGGACGGCGGCTATCCTGATGGCATTTGTCTGGATGCAGAGGGCGCTGTTTGGGTGGCTGACCCCCGGGCCAAACAAACCTATCGGGTTTTGCCCAACGGCCAGATCGACCGCCGCATTGAGACCAACGGTCGTGGCTCTTACGCCTGCATGCTGGGCGGCGATGATGGCCGCACGCTCTTTATCTGTACCAATACAGGCTCAGGCCCTGAAGCGGCCAAGGCCCGCGCCGGGCGCCTTGAAAGTATCACCGTTGAAATCCCCAGGGCAGGCCGTCCCTAGCCGCCCTCACCTCACTCTAAAAGGAAGCATCATGCGTCTTGCAGAAAAAATTGCCATCGTCGTTGGCGCTGGCCAACAACCGGGAGAAACTGTCGGCAATGGAAAAGCGACCGCCATCCGGTTTGCCCAGGAAGGCGCTAAAGTACTGGTCGTAGACCTGGACATGGAGCGGGCCGAAAACACCGCCGATGAGATCGCTGCGGCTGGCGGCGAAGCCTCGGTTCTCGCCGCCGACATTACCCGCGAGGCCGATTGTCAAGCGATCGCCACGGCCTGTGTCGCACGCTATGGCCGGATTGACATTCTGCACAATAATGTCGGCCGCTCTCAAGGTGACAAAGATACTGCAGACATGGATGCTGATGTCTGGGACATGCTCATGGGGATGAATTTGAAGGGCATGTTCATGACCTGCAAGCATGTGCTGCCAGTCATGCGCGCGCAAAAATCAGGGGTCATTCTGAACGTCTCGTCGATCTCCTCGATCTGCGCCCGCAGTGAGCCAAATGCCCGCTCTGGCATCACCTATAAGACCAGTAAGGGGGCAATCAACACTATGACTCACCACCTGGCCCTGGAAAACGCCGAATATGGCATTCGTGCTAATGCCATCCTGCCTGGCTTGATCGACACACCCATGGCAATTGAGCGGCGCGCCAGTGAACGCAATGTCGCCCGTGATGTCATCCGCGACGAACGAAATTCCCGGGTGCCGCTGCTGAATCGCATGGGCACCGCATGGGATGTGGCCAATGCGGCTGTTTTCTTAGCCTCTGATGAGGCTGCTTATATCACCAGCCTGATGATGCCTGTGGATGGCGGCTTATCATCCAAAATCGGCTAGCGGCAAAAAGACCAATCCAAGGCTTCTAGACGATAGATAAAGTTTTTGGGTATCATTCAGCTAAGGTAGAACGCGCCGTCAGGTGCAGATTGACAACAGGGATGCGATCAGATGCCAGATGGGAAACATCAAAATAACATTGAAACACTTGATGCAGTGGTCATCGGGGCGGGCTTTTCTGGCCTTTACCAACTGCTTTGCTTGCGCGACAAGCTCGGTCTCAACGTAAAATTGTTTGAAGCCGCCAGCGGCGTTGGCGGCACCTGGTATTGGAATCGCTATCCTGGTGCTCGCTGCGATAGCGAGAGCCATTCCTATTCTTATTACTTCTCCAAAGAATTGCTCGACGAGTGGGAATGGTCAGAGCGCTATCCTGGGCAAGCAGAGATCATGCGTTATCTGAACCACGTTACCGATCGTTTTGATCTGCGTAAGAACATTCAATTTGATACCCGCATCACAGCTGCGAAATTTCTGGAAGATGAAAACTGTTGGCTGGTCGAAACAGCGGCCGGGGAGCGCCTCAAAGCAACTTATTTAGTGGCTGCTGTCGGCTGCCTGTCATCGGCGAATGTGCCAGATATTCCCGGCCGCGATGATTTTAAAGGGGAATGGTACCACACCGGCGAATGGCCACACGAAGGCGTTGATTTTACCGGCAAGCGGGTTGGCCAGATCGGCACCGGATCAACAGGCATTCAAGCGGTCCCTGTGATTGCCGAGACAGCTAAACATCTGACCGTTTTCCAACGTACCGCTAATTATAGCGTGCCTGCCCGCAATGGCCCTTTAAGCGAGGAATTCAAAAAATATACCCGCGAAAACCAGGATGAAATCCGCGATCTCATCCAAAGCACGCCAAATGGCCATGCTTTTCGGATATCTGACGATGAAGCCTTTTCAGTTGATGATGCCGAACGCTTGGCACGTTATGAAAAAGCCTGGGACGTCGGCGGCTTACGTTTCCGTGCCACCTTTCAAGACATTGGCACCAACAAAGCGGCCAATGACACCGCCGCCGAATTTCTAAAAAACAAAATTCGCGATGTCGTCGATGATCCGCAGACGGCCCGCCTGCTGTCAGACATCGACCATCCCTATGCCACCAAACGGCCGCCGATCGATACCAATTATTTCGAGGCCTATAACCGCGATAATGTCTCATTGGTTGACCTGAAATCAGCACCAATTGAATGCATTACGGCCGACGGTGTAAAGACAGCTGATGGTGAATACCCGTTAGATATTATCGTTTTCGCCACAGGCTTTGACGCGATGACGGGGACGATGTTGAAAATGGACATTACCGGACGTGATGGCCAGACATTGAAACAGGCGTGGCATGCCGGGCCGCGCACCTATTTGGGCCTGCAAGTTGCGGGGTTCCCAAATCTGTTTACGGTCACAGGGCCCGGTAGCCCCTCCGTGCTGTGCAATATGCCGGTGGCGATTGAACAACATGTGGATTGGATCACTGGCTGTATCGCGCACATGCAAAAACACGACTACGCAACGGTTGAAACAACCGAAAGTTATGCCGAAGAATGGGTCTCCGAAGTCAACAGGGCTGCCAATGCCACCCTGATGCCGCAAGCAAACCATTCGTGGTATCTGGGGGCCAACGTGCCCGGCAAACCTCGGCTTTTCATGCCTTATGCAGGCGGTATGGCGCATTATCGCGGAATTTGTGATGATGTCGCTCAGAACGGCTACAAAGGTTTCGTCATGCGCAAGAAAAATGCCGAAGTGGCGGCAGAATAAGCCGTCAACAACGTTCTAATGAGAAAGCGGAAACGATTATGCCCGATGCTTATGAAAGTCAGCCCGCCCGCCTTGCAGAAGGCTGGCTTGCCGGATTTAATGCAGCCCTTTCAAGCGGCCAGCGTGATGAAATTGCGGCCCTTTTTGAAGAAGATAGCCATTGGCGTGACATTGTTGCCTATTCCTGGGAAATGGCAACGGTCAGCGGCGCGGGCGCCATTGCCGATAAAATTTCAGCCACTGTTGAGGCCGCAGGAACCTGCAATTTTGCCATTGATCCGCAGCGTTGCCCGCCACAGCGGATAAAACGTGCTGGCGCAAATGTGATCGAAGCCTTCATCTGCTTTGAGACAAAAATTGGCCGCGGCGAAGGCTTGCTGCGGCTGCGCCTCGATGGCCCAGCAGGAGAGCACCCAACGCAAGCTTGGTCGTTATTAACCGCCTTGGCAGCGATCACCGGACATGACGAAGCAAGTGTGCATGCTGGCCGCCAAGAGCCAGCATTTGAGCGTGATTTCGGCGGTCCCAACTGGCTTGATCAACGCCAATCAACATGCACATACGACAACCGCGATCCCGATGTTTTGGTGGTCGGCGGCGGCCATGCGGGATTAACATCAGCCGCCTGCATGAACGAGTTGGGCCTGGATACCCTGGTGATCGACCGTGAGAAGCGTATCGGTGATAACTGGCGGCTACGTTACCATGGTTTGAAACTCCACAATCAAATCACCAGCAACCATATGCCATACCTGCCCTTTCCGAAGGGCTGGCCGGTCTATATTCCAAAAGACAAAATCGCCAATTGGCTGGAATTCTATGTCGAGGCGATGGAAATCAATTTTTGGACAGAAACAAGTCTCATCGCCGCCGAACGGGATGAGGCCAACAACTGCTGGATTGCCACCATTGAAGGCAGCGATGGCCGTACCCGGCAATTGCGCCCACGCCACATCATTATGGCAACCAGTGTTAGCGGCACACCCAAAATGCCAGACATTCCCTCATTACCCAACTTTAAGGGCAAGGTTGTACATTCCAGCCAGTTTGGCAGCGGCGCAGAATGGCGTGGCCGAAAGGTGATGGTTTTTGGCACAGGCACCAGCGCCCATGACATTAGCCAAGATCTGCAAGGCAATGGTGCCGATGTCACCATGGTGCAGCGTAGCCCCACGATCATTATCAATGTGGAGCCGAGCGCTCAGCTTTATGATGGCGTATATGTCGGCGATGGCCCGTCCATGGATGACCGTGACTTAATCAATGCCTCCATGGCCCTACCGCTGCTAAAGCGTTCCTACAAAGAGGTCACAGATAAGGTCAAGGACCTGGATAAGCCGCTTCTGGACGGGCTTGAAAAAGCAGGCTTCCGGATTGATTTTGGTGAAAATGGCACAGGCTGGCCGTTGAAATACCGCAACCATGGCGGCGGTTACTATTTCAATGTCGGCTGTTCCGACCTTATCGTTGACGGTAAAATCGGACTCCTGCAATACCATGACATCGAACAATTTGAACAGCACGGCGTTCGCCTGAAAGATGGCCGCCAAAAAGAGGCTGAATTGGTGGTTTTGGCCACTGGTTACCAAGGCCAGATGTATTTGGTTGAAAAGCTGTTCGGCCAGCAGGTCGCGGACCGCGTCAATCAAGTTTGGGGATATTCAGAAGACACTCAAGAGCTGAGCAATATGTGGATGCGTACAGGCCAACCAGGGCTGTGGTTCACAGGCGGCGCGTTCTCACAATGCCGGGTTTATTCCAAATATCTCGCGCTTCAGATCAAAGCGCAGGAATTAGGACTTACTGACTAAACCCAGCCAAACAGGCTGACATATAAAGGGAATACATTCATGCCTTTCGCTATTCGTATCCATGAAGCTGGCGGCCCAGACGTTATGAAATGGGAACAGATCAGCACGCCCGTTCCCGCTGCGGGCGAAGCATTGCTGCGGCAAACAGTGGTTGGTTTGAACTTTATCGATACCTATCAGCGAGCCGGTAAATACCCTGTGAAGCTGCCATCCTCCATTGGTATGGAGGCCGTCGGCGTGGTCGAAGCGATCGGTGACGGTGTGGACAATGTGAAGGTTGGTGACCGCGTCGGCTATGTCATGGGGCCGCCTGGTGCTTATGCAGAAATGCGGGTTTATCCCGCTGCCCGCCTGATTGCCCTGCCGGATGATATCAGCGACCAGCAAGCCGCGGCAATGATGCTTAAAGGCCTGACGGCCTCTTATCTTATCCAGAAAACATTTCCTGTGCAGGCCGGGCAAACCGTGCTTTTTCACGCTGCCGCAGGCGGCGTCGGCTTAATCATTGGACAATGGTTGAACAAGCTTGGGGCAACCGTCATCGGCACCGTCAGTAGCGATGAAAAAGCCGCTATCGCCAAAGCCCATGGCTATCACCACACCATTAACTATAGCCATGAAAACTTCGCTGAACGGGTGATGGACATTACCGATGGCGCGGGTGTGCCCGTGGTCTATGACGGTGTGGGTGCATCAACTTATGAGGGCTCGTTGGCCAGTTTAGCGCGCTTTGGCGTATTTGCCTCATTCGGGGCCGCTTCCGGGCCGCCACCCGCTGTGCAAGCTAATTTATTAGCCGGTAAAGCTTTGTATTTCACCCGTCCGGGCCTGGCACCACACACCGCCACCCCGGAACTTACCAAAGAAATTGCCACGCCCTTATTCGAGGCCGTTCGCAATGGCGTGAAGATTGAAATCAATCAAACCTTTGCCCTAAAAGATGCGGGCGATGCCCACCGTGCATTAGAGGGTCGGCAGACCACAGGGTCAACCCTGCTGACGATTTAACGGCAATCATCGCCGCCATCAAATTCATCGCCGTCAGGGCTACGTCCACAGAGCAGCCGTTATGTCTGGACGTAGCCATCAAGCAGGTGACCACGGGTCGCTAAAAACCGTGAATGTTCTGGCATATACCAATCCATTTTGCCTGGTCCATTGCGTAAAGCTGTTGGATTATCTAACCATAAACGCACCAAATGGCGACGATGACGCGGGTCATCTTGGTAGGCTGTGCGCGAGTGAAGCACCAAAAAATTATTCACAATCTGCAGATCTCCTGGCCGCAGCGCCATCGAGACTTGGCGTTCTGGTTGGGCAATGACACTGTCAATAAAATCCATTGCCCGGCGCTCCTCGGCGCTGATGACGATGCCTTCATCGACACAAAAATCAATCGACGGGCGGATGTAAGAGATATGAAAATACCCTGCGTAATAAGCAAAAACAGGGGTGCGCCACGGTGTGACGGCGGCGTCACCCGGGCCGCGTTCCTCGCGTCTATGGTGGTGAAAGCCACGTTCTAAGATCGGCAAATATTCGGGGTGCTGGCGGACCACTTCATTATAGATCGCCGCCCCTGATACCAATAAACTCCGCCCGCCTTCAGGGGCGGTTTGCAAGCACAGCAAACTTACCGCGTTGCCGCCGTCCGCATGGAACGGTAAGCTGTCATTGCCATAATGGCCGCGCGCACCAGGGCCAATCGGTCGGCCCTTATCAGATACATCAACAACATATTCGCCCGCCCGGCTTTGCGGGATGATGGTGCCAAAATGGGCCATCAATCCTGCATAAAGCAGGACCGTATCGTCATAGCCGAGGCGGTCACGCGGAAAGCCCGACAGCAAGGCAAAACCGGGTCCCTGCTCTACCGCAGCGTGAATGGACGCCAGAAAAGCCGCACTTTCAGGCAAGGGAAAGTCGTTAGCGGTGATGTCTTGAACGGCCAAATGACGTTTTTTCAAAGCCGGCAAATGACCCAGCATTTCCGTGATCACGCTTTCTGGCAAAGGCTGAACCCAAGACCGGTCATCGGGAAAATCATTGCGCCCCCAGACCGAGCCATCTTCAATGACGTCGCCTGCTGTTACCTGCCGCATTCGGTCCATGACCCCTCACTTAAATCGTCAACGCTTGTATTTTTCCAGGGACGAGGCTGGGATTTTTGAGGCACTCTGTCAATGTTTTGCTGTCACCGATAAGGATCACCAACATGCAGGATGAAAAACGCGGTCCAGCCCGCCATGGGGGCCGGAAAACCCCGCCAAATCTGCGGCTATGGGGAATTGGCACCAGCCGCACCCTGCGCGCCCATTGGGCCTTGATCGCGCTTGGCCTTGAGTATGCGGTTGAACCGATTCAAACCCGCACCCCAGCGATGGAAAAAGCTGATTTTCGGGCCATCAATCCTGCTGGTAAATTACCTGTTTTGCAGGATGGTGATTTCATTTTGACAGAAAGTTCAGCCATCATCAGCTATCTGAGTGAGGCCTATGGCACGGCTGAAAACAGCATAATGCCGGGCTGTGCAAAAGCGCGGGCACGGTATTTTGAATGGCAATCCTTCATCACAATGGAATTGGATGCCACCAGTCTTTATGTGCTGCGGCGACATTTCGGGCTTCCGCATATCTATGGCGCATCTGATGTCGCCAATCAGGCTGCACGAGATTACTTTATCCGAATGATCATAGCCGCAGATCAACGCCTAAAGGGCCTGGACGGATTCTTGCTTGGCCCCTGTTTCAGCGGCGTTGATATTTTAATGATGACTTGCCTGCGCTGGGCGTTGTCCTATGATTTTGATCTTCCCAACGCGGTCAACGCCTATCGTTTGCGGGTGGCCGCCCTGCCCAGTTATCAAACCGCGATTAAGGTGAACACCCCATGAGCTATCCAACCGCCACCGCCCAAGGCCCTCTTGCTGGTGTCAAAGTCCTTGATTTAACAAACGTTATTTCAGGGCCAGCGGCCATGGGTCTGCTCGCTGATCAAGGTGCTGATGTGATCAAGATCGAAGCTTTAGGGGGGGATGTAACGCGCCGTTCACGACCGAAATCACCGGGCTTTGCGCCCAGTTTCATGTCGTGTAACCGGGGTAAACAAGCCATCGCCTTGGATTTAAAACAGCCCGCCGCCCAAGAAATCCTGTGGCGCTTGATGAAAGATGCAGATGTCTTCGCGCAGAACTTTCGCCCTGGTGCGATTGAGCGCCTTGGTTTTGATGCGAGCAGCGTCCTCAAACGCAATCCAAAGATGGTTTACCTGTCCATCAGCGGGGTTGGCCCGACAGGTCCTTATTCTGGCAAACGGGTTTATGACCCTGTTATTCAGGCCCTCAGCGGCTTGTCAGATATTCAATCTGATCCGCTGACGGGACGGCCAAAAATGGTCCGTACCTTAATTGCTGATAAAACCACGGCGATTTATGCCGCCCAAGCTGTCACCGCCGCACTTTTCGCCCGCGAGCGCAGCGGCCAAGGGCAACATGTGGAAATCTCCATGCTCGACGCGGTTGTGTCGCATATCTGGCCAGAAGGCATGTCCAATTACACCGTTATTGACGATGGTTTAGAAGACAAATTGGCAACCCCCCATGATTTGATTTTCCCAACCGCAGATGGCCATGTCACCTTCGGCGCTGTGTCAGACGCCGAATGGCGCGGTTTATGTCTTGCTCTAAATAAACCAGAATGGATTGATGACCCACGGTTCGCCACGCCCGCTGCCCGGCAAGCCAACCGCCAAGAACGCTTGATTGCTGTTGAGGCAGAAATTGGTGGCCAAACGAATGCCCAATTGCTCGATGCTTTAGAAGCTGCCGATGTGCCGTGTGCGCCGGTCAACCGTCGCTCTGAAATGCTATCAGATCCGCAAGTTGTGCATAACAATCTGGTTGTGGCGGTTGCGCAACCCGGCATTGGTAGCATCCGCCAAGCACGCCCTGCCGCCCGTTTTCAAGGGACGCCCGCGCGCGCGCCATCGCCCGCCCCGGCTTTAGGCCAGCACACCGATCAGATCCTTGGCCAAATCGGTATTGATGAGGCTGGCGTTCAGAAATTACGGGCGGATAAGGTGATTGCATAGACAGCCCTCAGGATCATGATGTGCCCCGCGATAGACGTTTTTAATTAGGTGTAACCCTGCCATATATCAGTTAAGCTCGGCATATTGAGTCGACCCACAGGTATTCTATGTATCTCATTCCTGGCGCTTTCGTTCGTTTACCCAGTTGCCCTGAATGGGGGCGCGGGCAAATACAAACCGTTGTTGGTGACCGGATTACGGTGAATTTCGAACACGGCGGCAAACAATTGATCAAAAACGCCGCTGCGACACTGATGGTGGTCGACCTTGAAACAGAAATAGAGTGTTAGTGGCTTATCCATTATGACCTGCTGTGGCAGAGTTTTTCAGTTTTGAGAGTCGACCGTGAACGCCCAACGCAAACATGCCAGAAAGTTCCCGCGCGGACGCCAGCTTGATCAGACCGCCCTGCGGGACGTTCGAGAAATGCTGGGTCCAGGCCCCCATCAACGCGATTTGTTGATCGAATACTTGCATGCGATCCAAGACAAGCTTGGCTACTTGCCGCGCCCACATTTGGCAGCACTGGCGACAGAAATGAAATTGCCGATGGCCGAAGTTTATGAGGTGGCCAGTTTTTACGCGCATTTTGATATCGTCGAGACAACCGCCGCGCCGCCACCGAAAACCACAATTCGCGTCTGTGACAGCCTAAGCTGCATGTTAGCAGGCGCAGAAGCGCTGATGACCTCATTGCAGGCCAGCGCAGCGGCTGACGTTCGGATTGTCCGCGCACCGTGTATGGGGGCCTGTGATCAAGCCCCCGCCGCGGCCCATGGTCACCATTTAGTGGGCCAGGCCAGCGCCGATGAGTTGCTGGCCATAGACACCGGCGCGCAACCACCAAATGTCACGACCGCCGCAGCAATCGCCTTGTCAGACTACCAAGCAGATGGCGGTTATCAGCTGTTAAAATCCTGCCTCGACGGCGATCACAGCGCTGATGCGATCATCGAGACATTGGCGCAATCAGCCTTGCGCGGGCTTGGCGGTGCGGGCTTTCCAACGCATCGGAAATGGGCCATGGTGCGCGCCCAAAATGGCCGAAAGGTCGTCGCCGTTAATGGTGATGAGGGCGAACCTGGCACATTCAAGGATCGGTATTTCCTCAACAGGGATCCACATCGCATGCTGGAAGGAATGCTTATTGCGGCATGGGTCGTCGGGGCTGCTGATTGCTATCTTTATATGCGCGACGAATATCCAGAAATCATTGCCCTTTTGCGGACAGAGATCGCCGCCCTAGAGGCTGCTGGCTTGGCGCGCCATACCACCATCCACTTGCGCCGTGGTGCCGGGGCCTATATCTGTGGTGAAGAGTCGGCGATGATCGAAAGCATTGAGGGTAAACGCGGCCTGCCGCGACACCGCCCCCCCTATGTGGCCGAGGTTGGCATCCACGGACGGCCAACCCTGGTGAATAATATTGAAACCTTATTTTGGATTCGCGACATCGTTGAAAAAGGGGCCGATTGGTTCAACGCTCAAGGGAAACCGGCGCATCCAGGGCCGCGCACTTATTCGGTTTCAGGGCGGGTCAAAAACCCTGGCGTGATCATTGCCCCTGCTGGCAGTACCGCCGATGAGTTAATCGCACATGCAGGCGGCATGGCCGACGGTCATACCTTTAAGGCGTATCTGCCGGGCGGCGCCTCTGGCGGTATTTTGCCCGCCAGCATGGGCGACATACCGCTGGATTTTGGGACCTTAGAACAACATGGCGCATTTGTTGGCTCGCATGCCGTGGTGATCTTATCCGACCAGGATTCATTACGAGATGCCGCCCGTAATCTGATGGCTTTTTTCAAGGATGAAAGCTGCGGGCAATGCACCCCTTGCCGCAGCGGCACCGAAAAAGCATTAACACTGATGCAAGCGCCTGACTGGGATGACGCCGCGTTGACAGCACTGTCCTCGATCATGCGAGAGGCATCCATATGCGGTCTTGGCCAAGCGGCCAGCAACCCATTGCAATCTGTTTTACGGTTTTTTAACGATGAGAAATGAGGGGCCAGCGATGGGTGATGGCGTCGAATTCAATCTTGATGGTCAAACTGTCCAAGCCAATGGTGATGAGACCATCTGGCAGGTTGCAGAACGATTGGGAACCGAGATCCCACATCTGTGTCACCGCCCACGCGATGGCTACCGGCCCGATGGCAATTGCCGCGCCTGTATGGTTGAAATTGACGGTGAACGCACCTTGGCCGCATCATGCATTCGCAAACCCAAAGCAGGCATGACCGTCCAGACCAACTCCGCGCGTGCAGCCGACGCCCGCCGGCTGGTATTTGATCTGTTACTCAGTGACCAACCCGAAACCGCCCATGACCCAAATTCAGCGCTGCTCACACAAGCCGCTGAATTAGCGCCTGATGGTGGCAGTTTTCCGTCACGGACAGGGCCCAAGAGTGATAACAGCCATCCGGCAATTGCTGTCAACATGGATGCCTGCATTGTCTGCGGCCTATGCGTACGTGCCTGCCGTGAGGTGCAGGTCAATGATGTTATCGGCCTCGCTGGGCGCGGCGCAGAGGCGCATATTGTTTTTGATCTGGGCGATGACATGGGGGCCAGCACCTGTGTCGGCTGCGGCGAATGCGTGCAGGCCTGCCCAACAGGTGCCTTATTGCCCAAATCAGTTATTGATGATCAGGGGGTTTTTAAAGGTCCTGCAGACCGCGCTGTTGACAGCCTTTGCCCCTATTGCGGGGTTGGCTGTCAGTTAACTTTCAACATTCGCGACGAGAAAATCTTTTATGTCGAAGGTCGCCCGGGGCCTGCAAACCAAGCCCGGCTCTGTGTCAAAGGCCGATATGGCTTTGACTATATTCATCACCCAGAGCGCCTGACCAAGCCTTTAATTCGCCGCGACGACGCGCTAAAGGATAGCGCATTGCCTTTCGATCCAGCCAATCCGCTGACGCATTTCCGCGAGGCAACATGGCAGGAAGCCCTCGATCGCGCTGCCGCGGGTCTTCGCACAGTCCGCGACCGAGATGGCGGCAATGCGCTGGCTGGGTTTGGATCTGCCAAAGGTTCAAATGAAGAAGCCTATCTGGTGCAAAAACTGGTGCGCACCGGATTTGGGACGAATAATGTCGACCATTGTACCCGGCTTTGCCATGCTTCATCCGTCGCCGCCTTGATGGAAACGATCGGCTCCGGCGCGGTTACAGCCCCCTTTGGTGAGGCTGTAAATGCCGATGTCATTATTGTGATTGGTGCCAACCCAACCGTAAACCATCCGGTAGCTGCAACATTCTTTAAAAATGCTGCCAAAGCAGGGACCGATCTGGTGGTGATGGACCCGCGCGGGCAAGCTCTGTCGCGGCATGCCAACCATATGCTGCAATTCACCCCTGGCAGTGATGTTGCTTTGCTGAATGCGATGATGAATGTAATTGTCAGTGAGGCGCTTTTTGATCGCCAATATATCGCCCGTCACACCGATGGCTTTGATGCGCTGAAAGCCCATGTCAGCGCCTTTACGCCCGAACGCATGGCACCGATTTGCGGCATTACACCCGAAAAAATCCGCACCGTAGCGCGGCTTTATGCGACCGCAGAACGGGCAATGATTTTCTGGGGCATGGGTATTAGCCAACATATCCATGGGACCGATAATGCCCGTTGCTTAATCTCACTGGCGCTGATGTGCGGGCAGGTTGGCCGTCCGGGGTCCGGTCTGCATCCCTTACGCGGTCAGAACAACGTTCAAGGCGCTTCTGACGCCGGCCTGGTGCCGATGTTCTACCCAGATTATAAACCTGTCGATGCTGGCGCGCAGATTTCCCGGTATGAGACGTTCTGGGGCCAAGAGCTTGACCATGAACGGGGTCTGACAGTCGTTGAGATCACCGACGCTATGGTCGATGGGCGCATTAAAGCGGTCTATATCATGGGTGAAAACCCCGCCATGTCAGACCCAGATCAGCACCACGCCCGCGCTGGTCTTGCCAAGTTAGAGCATTTGGTGGTGCAAGATCTGTTTCTTACCGAAACCGCTGCATTTGCCGATGTCGTTCTGCCAGCCAGCGCCTTCCCCGAAAAGGACGGCAGCTTTACCAATACCGACCGACGCGTCCAACGTGGCCGCCAAGCGCTGCAACCGCCGGGAGAGGCGCAGCAAGATTGGTGGATCATCCAAGAACTGGCAAATCGCCTTGGGCTGAACTGGCAGTATACCGATGTCAGCGCGGTTTTCGACGAAATGCGGCAGGTCATGCCATCTCTGAACGGCATTACCTGGGAACGCTTAGAGCGCGAACATGCGGTCACCTATCCCTGTGATGATGAGTTCAGCCCCGGTAATGAGGTCATCTTTGGCAATGGCTTTCCGACCGCTGATGGCCGTGGCAAATTTGTTGCCGCCGATATCATTTCCCCTGATGAGCGGCCAGATGCGGACTTTCCATTCGTGCTCAGCACTGGACGGGTGCTGGAACATTGGCACACCGGCTCAATGACCCGCCGGGCCAAAGCCCTTGATGCGCTAGAGCCGGAAGCTTTTGTGGAAATCAATCCCGATGATATGAGTTCCTATGGCATCGCCCCCGGCGAGCAAGTGCGGGTGACAACCCGGCGCGGCAACATTACGTTGATGGCGCGCTGTGACCACAATATCCCCAGCGGCCTGATTTTCATTCCCTTTTGCTTTGTTGAAGCGCCTGCGAACATGTTAACTAATGCAGCGCTTGACCCGTTTGGCAAGATTCCAGAGCTTAAATTTGCAGCAGCAAAACTGCAAAACCTGGGTGCCGTCGCGGCTGAATAGGGTCTTGCGCGTAGCCTTCTTTTCAGGAGATTAATGCCTCATGTCTGCGCGCCGCTGCCCTGCCCTGTTTGCCCCTGGAAATGGCGCTGTCTTAGACCGCTTTATTGGCGATTTGCGGCAACGCCGGTGGCAGGTTGCAGAAACTCATCTGACCCTGGATAACAGCGCCATTGATGCCGACCTCATCGTGCTGCGCGCGGCCACCGGCACCGAACGGCCCAGCCGTGATACAGCAGCCGCTTTGCAGGCGGTGCGTGGCCGTGGGGTCGCGATCTTAATTGAAGCTGAGTTTGCGTATCTCAGTGCCTGGCAGCAGGCCTTGGCGGCGGCCCCAACACTGCTGGCACCAAATGATCAGGCGCTTTGGCAATGGTGGCGGCCTGGCCGATTACTCGAAGAATTGGTGCAAAATACTGCTGATGACAGCGTGATCGATGTTGTTATCGGTCTGCATTGGACATTGGTGACAACCGACAAAGGCGCCGGGCTGGCGCAAACACCTGGCAAAGGCACGGCGGGTTTCCGTGGTCTGAACAACAGTAGCTTGGTCGGCCGACGGTTGGACCATCTTGCGGCCTGGGCGCGGACCCATAACCCGCTGGCCCGCGCCGTTGGCATGGCCGCTATTAACGCGGGCCTTCACGCCCCCCCCGGCGACAGCCTGCAACAAGATGGGTTAACCCCTCTCACCACCGACGCCCCGGGGCCAACGGTCGTTATTGGCCGATTTCCAGGGTTACCAGAAAAACTGCCCGATGCTTTGGTGATCGAAAAAAATCCAGGCCCCCATGATTTACCCGCTGAAGCCGCAGACAATTTAATCCCAGGCTGTGGGGAGCTGTTCATGACAGCCTCAACCTTTGTGACCGCGACCACTGAAAGCCTATTGGCGTTAAACGAAGGCCAAGCGCCGGTGACCATCGTTGGCCCAGGAACGCCGCTCAGTCGAAATCTGCATGCTTATGGCGTTGATCGGCTGGCAGGCTTTGTGCTCACCGACATTGCAGCTGCACGCCAAGTCATTAGCGAGGCCGGCGGGGCAAAGCAATTGCGGCCCCACGGGCAGCTTTGCACGCTAATGAAACCCCTTGCTGCGCGTTAAAGCCCCATGGCCAATAAGCGTTCCGCCTCAAGCAGATCATCGGGGCGATTGACGTTAAAGAACGGGTCGCCAATGTCGTTATTGAATTCCACATAAGCAAGCCGGTACCGCATCGTCCAGACATCAACCTTGCGAATACCTTTGTCGACAACGGCTCGGCGCAACTCATCGCGCAAATGAACCGGCCATAGGCCAACCACAGGATGGGTCCGACCATAAGAGGCGGCACACAGTAATTCTGGTTCAAGGTCTGCCACCACCCGCAAAAACTGCTGCACCAGATTTGACGGTAAAAACGGCGCATCGGCAGCAACAGAGACAACAAACTGGCTGTCTGGGTGATGTGC
>JBELLC010000049.1:0-2683 GCA_042088965.1 Nisaea sp.
CGTGAAGCCATATTGCTCAGTCATTTGATTGAGAATGTGCGCCCTGTTGAGGTGGCCGCAGGACAGCTCATCTTTGAGCCAATGCCCGGTGCGCCGAAGGATTTAGCAAGCCAATTGGCCAGTCGGCTGCGCAGCTTTACCGATCATCTGTGGCGGGTGGAAACGGTCACGATGGGTGGCCAGCCAAGCGTCAGTGAACGGCGCCAAACAGCCCGCTTGGAAGCGGAAGCAGAAGTTGCCAGGGATCCTGTGGTGCAGGCTGTATTAGAGGCGTTCCCTGGGGCGAAAATTGAATCAATCAAGGACTTACGCGCTGTTGGCGAAACGGCAATAATTGATGCGCCGATCGAGGCCGCAGATTTTGATGATGATCTTGATGATGCGGATGATCCCATCAGTGTCAGGTCATAAAATGCAGATTTTTAGGGGTAGCGAGGCAAGCAGATGAAGAATATTGCGCAGATGATGAAGCAGGCGCAGGAGATGCAGTCCAAAGTTGAGGATATGCAGGCCCAGTTAGCGGAATTGGAAGTGACCGGTGAAAGTGGCGCTGGCATGGTCAAGGTGGTGATGACGGGTAAAGGGCAAATGAAGAACCTGCAGATTGAACCAAGCCTTGTGACCCCAGAAGATGTTGAGGTGTTGGAGGACTTGATCGTTGCCGCCGTCAATGATGCGCGCGCCAAAGCGGACGAGCGTAGCGGCGCGGAAATGCGCAAACTGACAGGCGGCCTGCAATTGCCGCCTGGTTTTAAGCTGCCGTTTTAAGATCTGCCAGGCTTGCTTTGATGAGCAATGGCGATATTGATCACTTGATGCGTTACTTGGCCCGCCTGCCAGGGCTGGGCCCGCGATCGGCACGGCGGGCCGTTTTGCATTTGTTGAAACGCCGCGAAAGTCTCATGCTGCCCTTGATTGACGCTATGAAAACGACGGCTGAAACGGTGGTTGCTTGCGACAATTGCGGCAATTGGGACAATCATAATCCCTGTGGTGTTTGCCGTGACCCGCGCCGCGATGCAGGAATCATTTGTGTGGTTGAGGATGTATCTGATCTTTGGGCCTTGGAACGGGCGGCCGCGTTTCGGGGGCAATATCATGTTCTTGGCGGGGTCCTGTCTGCGCTGGATGGGGTTGGCCCAGAAGATTTGAATATCGACCGTTTGATTGCGCGGGTGATGGACGGCCAGGTGCGCGAAGTGATCTTGGCAATGAATGCAACTGTCGATGGCCAGACCACGGCGCATTACATTTGCGACCGTTTGGCAGAGCGGAATGTGGAGATTAGCCGCTTGGCGCATGGGGTGCCTGTTGGCGGTGAGCTTGATTATCTTGATGATGGCACCTTGGCCCAAGCGCTGAAGGCGCGGCGAGGAATATAACCAGCTGAAGGCGCGGCGAGGAATATAACCAGCTGAAGGCGCGGCGGGTCGTCAGTTTCCGTGGTTGTGGTCAACCAGCCGGGTGACGTTTTCTGCGGCTGTTAAGGCTTCCAGATCACCGTCATCAGAAAGTTCTAACTCTTGGATTTTAACCCCGCGCTTGCTGACTTTGTCTGCTGAAATCCGAATCTCACGGATATCTTTTTCAGCCTGGCCGAAATGGCTTTGCAGCTTATCCACGCGCTGATCAAGACGGCCAATATCTTCCAATAACGCATGCATTTCTTTTTGAATAACATGCGCCTGCTCACGCATACGGACATCTTTTAAAACGGCCCTGACGGTATTTAAGGTTGCCATCATGGTTGTTGGCGAAACGATCCAGACACGGCGGCGAAAGCTATCCTCAACCACCTGTGGCAGGTTGGCATGTAGCTCGGCATAGACAGCTTCTGAGGGCAAGAACATCAGCGCTGATTCAGCCGTTTCACCGGGCAGGATGTATTTTTCTGATATTTGCCGCACATGGTGTTGGATGTCATTGGCAAGTTGTTTGCGGGCGATCGTGCGGCTGGCCTCGTCAGGGGCCGCCGCGAGCGCCCGATAAGCCTCGAGTGGAAATTTAGAATCGATGACAATCGGCCCTGGTGGATTTGGCAGCAGCAACAAACAATCGGCGCGTTTGCCATTCGACAGCTGAGTTTGGAAGGCATAGGCGTTTGGTGGCAAGGTTCCCGAAACCAGGTCATTCAGTTGAATTTCGCCAAATGCGCCGCGGGCTTGTTTATTCGACAGAATGTCCTGCAAGCCGACCACTTGGCTGGACAGCTCGGTGATATTTTTCTGGGCGGCATCAATCACCGCAAGGCGTTCTTTCAGGTCGCTCATTGAGGTTTGGGTTTTTTCCTGGTTTTTTACCAAGCTTTCACCGATCCGGCGATTCAGCTCGGCCAACCTGTCTTCCATGCGCTTCGACAGCTCACGCTCTTGGCGTTGCAGGGCTTCGGCCAATTGGCCTTGCTGAACGCTTTGGTTTTCGGCCATTTGCGCCAGTCGGCCTGCCATTTCCAAACTATGGCGGTGGCTTTCATCAAGTCCAGCGCGGATGGCTTGGCCGTCAACACGGTCTCGGCGTGATCGCCAGAGTATGAGCAGCACGCCTGCGGCGACCACAGCGATGAGAACGCTTAGTAAGATGATGTTCATATTTGCCATTTGGCCCTCAGCAGCGAATCATTCTTTGGCCAGCATAGCATGGCGATGGCAAAGCTGCGAAGGCAAGCGGTGCAAACGCTTTACTC
>JBELLC010000049.1:2783-18703 GCA_042088965.1 Nisaea sp.
AAGTCAGACCGCTTGTGCAGGTCAGGTTGCAACGCAATCCCCAGGCCAGGGCCATCTGGTGCGGAAATCATGCCTTTATTCAGCGGTGGTAAATTGGTCACGAGTTCGCCATACCAGCCATAATAAAATGCCCGGACCACCTCTTGGATATAGCAATTGCGGGTGTGGAGGGCGAAATGCACAGCGGCGGTCAACGCGACAGGTCCGGTGCAGTCATGGGCGGCAACGGGCACATGAAAGCTATCGGCCATGGCGGCAATTTTACGGGCTTCGGTGAGGCCGCCGCACCAGGTCAAATCAAGGATGATGACGCCCAGGCTGTCGAGGCCAATAAGGGATCGAAAATCAGCTTTCCCGCCCAAGGTTTCACCCACAGCGATGGGTGCTTTGGTGGCCCGGGCGACCGCATCCAGACTGTCCACATGGTCCATGAAAACCGGATCTTCGATCCAATGGGGATCAAATTCTTCTAAGGCGCGGGCGATCTTTACCGCCGTTGGCCGATTCCACAGTGAATGCAACTCGGCCATAATCTCCATTTTATCGCCAAGCGCGGCACGGATTTTCTCGAACGGTTGCAGGGCGGTTTTTAAGTCAGCGTTTGAGATATATTGCCCACCGGAGGCTTCGGCGGCGTAATCAAAGGGCCAAATTTTCATCGCCCTGATGTCCATCTCTAACAAGCTATGGGCAAGCTCGTCTGCATTATGCAAAAAGGCGTCAAGATCTTCATACGGGCCTTCGTTGCGCTCAAGGCCGAAATTGGCGGTCCCTTGTACCGGTTTAGCGCGCACATAGCGATATCCCGCACAGGTATTGTAAACCCGAATATCATCACGCACCCGGCCGCCCAAAAGCTGATGGATGGGCTGATTGGTTGCCCGTCCCCATAGATCCCAGAGCGCAATATCAATCGCTGACTTGGCACGCATTTCAGCGCCCGCACCCGCAAATCCCAGATAGCCAATAAGATGGGCTTGATGGGCTTCGATTTGCAGCGGGTCTTGGCCCAGCAAGTACGGCGCGATGGTTTCATGAATATGTGCTTCGGTGGCACCGGGGCCATAAAAGCTCTCGCCGAGGCCAATGATGCCCTCATCGGTGTGCAGCTGCACCCACAGGATGTTTGGAAATTCATCAAGCCGGATTGTATCGATTGCGTTGATTTTCATGGTCTAACAGGGCTCCCAGATATTTTCTCTCAGCATATACTGATTTATCCCTGGTTTAAAACTAGACAGCTCTCGCCAGACGGTCGACCATGGGGGCGTGAGCTGTATTTCAAAATCTATATACGCTATGGCTGTGGCGCGGTCTAAAAGGTGACGGATCAAAACTCTCTGATACCTGTCGGCGGGCGGGCGATGCTGGTCGCTCTTGGCCTCACAATGGGGCTGCAAACGCTCGCGACCATGGCAGCATTCTCGCTGGCGTCGATGGCCCCAGCTGTCGCCGCTGACCTGGATATTGATGGCAATCTGATCGGTTTATTTGTGGCCGCTGTTTATGGTATCGGCATTCTGTCAGCGGTTGGCTCGGTTGTGTTCATCCGTGCCTATGGGCCCGCCCGGGTTGGCCAGTTTGTGATGCTCACGGTGATCTTGATGCTGCTGATGAGCGGGGCGGTGTCCGGGGTTATGGATGGCCTGACGGCGCTGGCCCTGGCGGCGCTGTTGATGGGGGCGGGATATGGTGCGACCGCGCCGATCAGTTCTGCCGTGCTGGTGCCACGAACACCGCCGGCGCGGCGTAATTTGGTGTTGTCTATCCGACAAATTGGCGTGCCTCTTGGCGGTGTCTTGGCGGCCTTGGTGGTACCTGTGGTGGCGGCGGCGGCAGGGTGGCGACCGGCGCTTTTGGTTCAAGTTCTGCCGGTATTGTTGATGTTGCTGGCGCTTGGTCTGGTGCGCAAGGATTGGGATGCGGGCGCTCACCGGCACCCTTCCTGGGCGGGGTTATGGCAGGCCGTGGGCTGGCGGCAGTTACTGGCACCTTTGGCCAATCAAGCGATTTCTCGGCTGTCTTTTACAAGTTTTTGCTTTACCGGGATTCAGCTGTGTTTCGTGGCTTTTTTAGTGGTGCAGCTCACCAGTGATGGGGCGCTTGATCTGGTTACCGCCGCCCGCTTTCTCGCGCTCTATCAAATCGCGGGTGTGGTCAGCCGACCCGTTTGGGGCTGGCTTGCGGATCGGTGGTTGTCGGCGCGGATCATCCTCATCGGTCAGGGTGTGGTGATCACATTTGCGGCCCTCGCAGCGGGGCTGATCAATGCGGATTGGTCGCTTTTTCAGATCAGCTTTTTATGCATTGCGGCGGGTGTCAGCGCCGCTGGATACACGGGGATTGCCTATGGGGAATATGCCCGGCTTGGGGGGCGCCGTGGAACGGAGGCAACCGCCTTGGGCTCGGCGGCCATGTTTGCGGGTGTCCTGGTCCTGCCAGCCCTATTTAGTGTGATCACAGCAGCCACAGGCGATTATTTTATCGCCTATAGCGGACTCGCGGCCTTGGCCTTGATCAGCGCGGTACTGTTGGCGTTCAGTAAGCCGTCCTGAGTGGCCTGAGCAGGCGTTATAACGCGTCGTGTGGCACCATGATTTGCCGGATGGTGGTGCCATCCGCCAAACGGTCAAAGCCGGCGTTGATATCATCGAGGGCGATGGTATCGCTGATTAAGGCATCCACCGGGAGTTTACCGCGCTTATAAAGATCGATGAAACGCGGGATATCGCGCACCGGCACACAGCTGCCCATGTAGCTGCCAAGGATTGATTTCTCATCACCGACCAATTGTGTCGGCGAAAAGCTGAAGCTTTGATCGCTGGCAGGCAAGCCTGCGGTCACCACACTGCCACCCGGTCGCAAGGAGGCATAGGCAATCGCCAAAGCTTCGGTGCGGCCAGCAAATTCAAAGGCGACATCAACGCCGCCTTGGCTCAGATCTTGGATCATCTCTAAATGGTCAGGCTGGCTGGCGTCGACCACATCGGTTGCCCCCAGCTCTTGCGCCAAGGCCAGGCGGTCGGTATTGGTATCGACGGCGATAATTTGCCCGGCACCAGAGAAAACAGCCCCTAACAAGCCGTTCAGGCCAACCCCGCCAAGGCCAATAACAACCACGCTGTCGCCAGCTTGCAGGCGGGCCGTATTGACCACGGCCCCGACCCCGGTCATCACCGCACAGCCAAAGATCGCGGCCTTATCAAGGGCGATATCACTATCAACTTTAACCGCTGAACCGCGGTCAACCACAGCGTATTCGGCAAAACAGGAAACCCCTGAATGATGCTCTAACACCTCGCCGTTGGGGCTTGATAGCCGACTGCCACCGCCCATTAAACCGCCCACCGCGCGCGCTTCGCGGTGTCGTTCACAGATTTGTGGGCGGCCTTCTTGGCAGCGCACGCAGCGTCCACAACTGGCCGAAAATTGAAAAACCACCGGATCGCCTGGCTTTAAATCCCGAATCCCGGGTCCAATTTCCACCACCTCGCCAGCACCTTCATGACCGAGAACAAGCGGCAAGGGGCGGGGACGGTTACCATTAATCAACGAAAGATCAGAATGGCATAAGCCAGCACCCGCGATTTTGACCAGGACTTCACCCTCGCGCGGGGCCGCCAACTCAACCTCTTCGATCTGAATGGGCTGGCTATCGGCATAGGGCCGAGGTGTCGCCATATCGCGTAAAACAGCGGCGCGCATGCGCATGATGAAACTCCTTTAACCGTTCGGCGTCGTTTACGGATCACAACGACCTGTGGCAGCAAATTATTTGCCGTTAAAATTAAGACGTGGGCGCGCGGGAGGTCACCGCTGCGCCATCAGGCAGTGGCATGACCATACTATAATCACCGCCAGCTCGCACGTCCGTAATGATCGCGTTCAATTCCCCTTGTGGGAAACCAAGGCCAACCATCAAGCGAATAAACGGCCCTGAAACGGTATCAACATCGATGTAATGTGGCACTAAACCGCCTAAGGCGATGTTGTATTTATTCCGTAACAGGGTCCAGCCTTTGCGGGCGTCTTCAATACTCCGATATGAGGCAAGATGGACACCCTTCACACCACTGGCGGGGGGAAATTTTAATTTGCTGGTGCGGTGCTCTAAACGTTCAAATCGGGCCCGTGAACTGGCGGTAGCGAGGCGGTTATGTTCGGCGTTTTGGCTGATTTCTGTCTTTAGCGCGCGCAAGGCATGGCGCAGCTCTTTGATATCTTTTTCAGCAGCCTTTTGCTGACCGCTGGCCGCGGCAACGGCATCGAGCTGTTGGCGTAACTTTGTGAATTCGTCGTTAACCGAACGCTGTTTGCCATCGCCGACAGCCTCAAGGGCGTTAACCCGGGCCCCGAGTTTTTGACTGGCAAGCTCGGCCTTGGTGCTTTGGGCCATCAAGCGGAGGGTCTGTGCGGCCATAACATCACGGGCGATGCGCTGCATTTTTTTGTCATCGCCATCACCGTTGACCAGCAGTCCTTGCATCATATTGCAGGCAGGTAGCAGCAGCAGCAAAACAGCAGATAGCAGGGGGAGAACCCGCAACCGGCGGAAACGGGCTGACAGTGGTGCCAAAATTTCTAGGGTCATGAAGCTTCGATTCATAAAAGGCCAGATAATCTGATCAGTCTAACCTTGAACGTTGTTTTGAGGGCAGAAAAATTTTTCTGTTAACGCGTGTAGATCAGCTTCCCGGTCGCACGGCTTTCATAAGGCCAAAACGAAAAACGCTCGCTGATCATCTGACCAGCGAGCGCTTCAGGGGAGATGTCGCGTTCAGGTACTATTCACGATTACCAAACAGGCTGAGCAGCATAATAAACAGATTGATGAAGTCGAGATATAGGCGCAACGCTCCCATAATGGACTTTTTCGTCATCGTCGCACTGTCTTCACCCTCAACATACATTTCTTTGATCTGCTGGGTGTCATAGGCGGTGAGGCCAGCAAAAACCAAAACCCCAATCACGGAAATCGCAAATTGCAGGGCGCTTGAGGCTAAGAAAATATTAACGACCATGGCGATGATAATGCCGATCAGGCCCATCATCAGGAACGAGCCCATGCCCGAAAGGTTTTTCTTTGTGGTATAGCCAAACAGGCTCAACCCGCCAAATGATGCGGCGGTGATAAAGAATACGCGGGTGATGCTTTCACCTGTGTACACCAAAAAGATCGACGACAGGGACATGCCCATGAGCGCCGCATAAACCCAGAACAACACTTGTGCGGTGCCCGCTTGAAGGGCATGCAGGCGGGCGGACAGGAAAAACACCATGCCTAATGGCGCCAGCATAATAACCCATTTTAAGGGTGACAGATAAACCATGGCACCAAGGCTGTTGATTTGGCCATCGGTGACAGCCAACATGGAAAGGCCGAGCGCAAACAGGCCCGTCACGGCCAAAGCAGTGGCCATATAATTGTAAACACCAAGCATATAGCTGCGTAAGCCTTGATCGAGGCTGGCGGCACGTGCCTGTGCATCGGTCATATATTTTGGTTCAACGGCCATTAATCAAATCCCCTTATTCACACAAAGTCACTTGAGTTAAAGTAATCATTCACAGCGCAAGTTTCAAGCATCAGCGTGGCCGAGTGAGACGTTTTGGCTAATCTAGTCATCTGCGGCCATAGCGTCTATTTGACTGCGTCGTAAGCGTTCACTGGCGGATTTTAATTGCCCGCAAGCGGCCAGAATATCCCGGCCGCGTGGTTTACGTACGGGCGACGCATAGCCTGCCCGCATGACAACCCGCGCAAATGCTTCAATCGCTTCATCACTGGAGGTCTCATAAACCGACCCTGGCCAGGGGTTGAAGGGGATCAAATTAACTTTTGCGGGGATGCCCGCGATTAATTTAACCAAGGCCTCAGCATCAGCAGGGCTGTCATTCACATCTTTCAGCATGACATATTCAAAGGTGATCCGGCGGGCATTTGTGGCCCGTGGATAATCTCGGCAGGCTTGCAGCACCTCGGCGATGGGATATTTGCGGTTAATCGGCACCAAGATATCACGCAAATCATCCCGCACAGCATGTAACGAGACAGCCAGATTAACCGCCAACTCTTCGCCGCACGCCTGCATCTGCGGCAAAATCCCGGTTGTTGATAGCGTGATCCGACGACGGGATAAGGCAATCCCGGCCTCATCCATGACGATTTTCAGGGCGGTGCGCACATTGTCATAGTTATACAACGGCTCGCCCATGCCCATCATCACGATGGAGGTCACATAACGGTCATCACGGGCGCTTGGCCAATCATCCAGGTCATCAAAAACCGCCATGAGTTGGCCGACAATCTCAGCAGCGGTTAAATTGCGCACCAGGCGCTGGGTGCCGGTATGGCAGAAATGACAATTTAATGTGCAGCCGACCTGCGATGAAATACACAGCGTGCCGCGATCCTCTTCAGGGATGAAGACTGTCTCGACCTCATTACCATCTGCCAGCCGGAACAGCCATTTAATGGTGCCGTCATCGCTTTCTTGGCGGCGAGAGACCGCTAATCGACTGATTTGGTGCGTTTCGCTCAGCGCCCTTCGCAGCGGCTTTGCCAGCGTTGTCATCTCGTTAAAGTCGGTGATACCGCGATGGTAAATCCAATGCCACAGCTGATCGGCGCGAAAGCGCGGCAAGGACAGCCGTGTCATTTCGGCCAGTAAGGCGGCCCGATCTAGTCCCAAAAGATCCACCCGAAAGTCATTTTGACCGGCGATATCGATTTGCGGCGGCGGCGCGGTCGGCGCCAGATGTGCGATGGGGTCTGCCATCGCTTACGTGGCGCACGCTTTATCAATAATCTTCATACCCGCGGTAAAGCCTTTCAGGGAATAAGTGTCTTTGGTTTTTGTCCCGCGTTTTGAGCGTCCACGAACAACCATACTCATACCGCGTTTCATCGCTGCAACCAATTTTTTATCGACCTTGCCATCCGAGGTCCATGCCCGGTCTTTTTCCGTGAACAAGGCAAACTTTTGCTTGCCAATGCTGGCGCTGACTTGGCTATCTGGTGCATAGGTATAACCTGCAACCACGCTGACCACGCCGCGGGTTTTGTCGCTTTGTCGATGGGTGACGAGAATATAAATATCGCCGCGTTTCGAATACTTTCCTTCTGCCTGCGTCGGCGCGCTCGCCAGATAGCAGACCTTGCCGCCCGTTTCGGCGAAGGTATACGCCAACCATTGGCCCTTGGTGCCAATATGTTTCAACTCTTGGGCAGAAGCACTTGCGCTGGCAGCGACCCCGACCAGGGTGACTGCGGCGAGCAGGAAAATAAACCGGGAAGAGTACATGATGTCTCCTACGCCTTCAGGTAACTATTCTGTGGTTCTATCAAACCCACTACATCGGTGACCGTGCAAGGGATGCCATGTCACCGGCTGTATTGCAACGTGTTAGCGCAAAAATATGACTAAAAGCGGGCGGTGATACAACTTACTTGCCTGTCTTGGCCTGTTGACGGCGTTTTTTGCGCCGCCACAACGGCTCGCCAAAGTTCGGCACGGGCACAGACTCGGTTGGCCCCCCAGGGCGGGTGGCGCGGGGCGCAAAGCGGCCCATTGACAATAATCGATCATACATGATCAAACCGCCACAAAGCGCCAAATTAAGGGAAAACCGGGTTGGGATCTTAATGATATGGTCGCATAAGCCGATCATCTCGGCAGACAGACCAAGGCGCTCGGAGCCAAGCACATAAGCGGCTGTCCTGGGATGATGGAAACTTGGCAAATCAATGGCATCATCTGTGATCTCAACCCCAACCAGTTGGCAGCGCAGCGGCAGGCGAAAATCGGTCACATCCGTAAAGCGATAAAACGGCATGTTATCGCTGCTGGAAGATGTGTCCGCGAGGTTCAATTCGGCTTTTTGATAGGTTTCGGCGATGGTGAAAACGAAACTGGCATCAAACGCATGCGCGGTCCGCATAAGCGAGCCAACATTCATTGCTTTGCTGACGCCCTCGACGCCAATGCCAAAATATCCACGCATAATTGCCGAACTTGCACAACGTTGGCGCAGAAGGCAAGCTGTGCAGGTCAGAATTCTCGGGCTTTTTTTCAGAGGCAGGTCATATGAACGATTCTCACACCGATGCGTCTGCCCATTATCAAAGGGCGGCGCGAGTCATTTTAAACGCGGATGCTGCCGCCCCTATTGCTGTCGAGGTGACGCGCGGCAGTATGGTTGAAAGTGTTCACCGGGTGATCGCCGCTGTGGTCGACCGTCACGGAAAACCGCTTTTGTCATGGGGTGATATTGATCGGCCTATCTACCCACGATCTGCGATCAAGCCCTTGCAAGCGCTGGCGGTGATCGAAACAGGTGCTGCCGATGCCTTCAATTTGAGCGACGATGAAATCGCTTTATGCTGCGCTTCGCATCGTGGTGAGCCGATGCATGTGCAGCGCGTGCTCTCGATATTACAACGCCTGGGGCTGAGCGTTGATGATCTGTCCTGTGGTCCGCAGACTCCCGGTCATGCGCCGTCAGCGCGGGCGTTGATTGTCGCCCGTGAAGAACCAAGCCGGGCCCATAACAATTGCTCAGGCAAGCATTCCGGTATGCTGACGACGGCGCGCCATACGGGCGCACCGATCAACGGTTATAGCGCCCCTGACCATCCGATTCAGACGCGCCTTATTGGCGATGTTGGGGCCATGGGCGGGGTTGATTTAAGCGCCACGGCGCGCGGGATAGATGGCTGCGGTATTCCGGTGTTTGGCATGCCCTTGATTGCGGTGGCCCGGGCAATGGCCAATCTTGCAGACCCGGTGGATCAAACGGCGGTGCGGCAGGCGGCAGCGAAACGGATCATTGCTGCCTGTGCGGCCCACCCCTTGATGCTGTCTGGAACCGATACCTTTAACAGTTCGGTTCTGGCAGAGACGGGCGAACGGGCGTTGTTAAAGGGCGGTGCCGAAGGGGTGTATACCGCCGCCGTGCCGGGCCTTGGGGTGGGGATTTGTGTGAAAGCAGATGATGGGGCGTCGCGGGCAGCATCGGTGGCGATTGGCGCCATTCTTTGCCATCTTGGTATCATCGATGCGGAAACAGAAAGCCGCCTGTCGGCCCATCTCAAACCAGAAATTAGCAATTGGGCGGGCACCCTGATCGGCGTGATCGAACCGAGTGAAGACCTTCATTTTTAGGCGCTGCTGAGCGGTTAGCCAGCCTTTATTAAAATCTTTAAGTAGAAAGGGAGACGCCAAGATGCGGGCGATTGTTTGCCACGACACTGGACCCATTAACCAACTTCAAATCGGTGACTTGCCTGACCCACAACCGGGCGCAGGGCAAATTGCTGTTGATGTTCATGCCGCTGGCCTTAACTTTGGGGATGCCCTGATGGTGCAGGGCAATTATCAGGAAAAACCAGCCTTACCGTTTGCCCCTGGAATGGAAGTCGCTGGTGTGGTGCGGGCCCTGGGCCCAGGGGTTGATCAGTTTGCCATCGGTGATCGGGTGTTGGCGATGCCGGGCCACGGCGGATATGCTGAAATCGCAGTTTCTGACGCGCGAGCGTCGGCGCGCATCCCCGATCGTATGTCGTTTGAAATCGCTGCTGGCTTTGCCGTCACCTATTGCACGGCGCATGGGGCAATGGCCTGGCGCGGGCGTTTGCAAGCAGGTGAGTTATTGCTGGTGCATGCGGCGGCTGGGGGGGTCGGTCTGGCGACGGTCGAAGTTGGCAAAGCCATGGGCGCAGAAGTCATTGCAACGGCGGGTGGCGCTGCCAAATTAGCCATCGCAGAAGATCATGGAGCCGATCATTTGATTGACTACAACAGCGAGGATATTCGGACCCGCGTAAAAGCGATTGCTGAAGCCAAAGGCAAGCGCGGTGCCGATGTTATTTTTGATCCCGTTGGCGGTGATGTTTTTGATGCCTCACTGCGGTCAATAAACTTTGAAGGCCGAATTGTGGTCATTGGTTTTGCGGGGGGGCGGGTCCCACAGGCCCCAGCAAATATCGTTTTGGTGAAGAATATTGATATCGTTGGTTTTGTCTGGGGGGCCTATCGGCGGCAATATCCGGGCAGATTTGCCGAACAGTTAGAGATTCTGTTCAAGATGTTTGTGGACGGTAAATTACGCCCCCATGTGAGCCATGTTCTGCCCCTGGCAAAGGCAGCAGAGGCGCTGGAAATCCTCACCTCTCGCAAATCAACAGGCAAGGTTGTCTTGGCGGTGCGCAGCTAACAGCCTTTAAAAGTCGGTACAGCGACCGTTGCGCTCCCAATCGCCATAGCGGGTTGGCTCGGGACCGTCGCTGCCGCCAATCTCGGTCGGCTCGGTGCTGCTGGCGATTTGCTGCGGGGGGATAGCTTCGGCGGCAAAGCGGGGATCTAGCATCGCTGGGACTGTTGCTGCGGGCGGTGTTTTGCGGCGTGACACAAAGCTGCCAATGACGGCCGGGCGGGCGCCTTTCCCTGATGTGGAGGTGTTGTTCATTGTCGCGTTGCCTTTTTTGCATGTACGGCAATACAGCCGTAATTAACAGCGCAGTCGCTGCTGATATGGAAATCACCTCGAAGGGGCCGGAAAACAAAGCCCGACAGACCACGCAAGTGCAGGCCATTGCCGCCTAGGGCGCTTTTCAGCTCAGCCGGGCGCACAAACTTATGCCAGTCATGAGTCCCAACAGGGGCCCAGCGCAGGATATATTCAGCGGCAAATTTGGCGCTCAACAAAGATCGTGTGCTGCGGTTAATGGTCGTCACCATAAAAACCCCGTCAGGGTCCAATAATTGGGCCACTGCGGCGATAAAGGCGTCGATGCTGGCGACATGCTCAATCACTTCTGAGGCGACGACCACATCAAACAAATTACCCTCGGCAACCATTGCTTCTGCGGTTGTGCAGCGATAATCAATTTGCAGACCTTGAGCGGAAGCATGGGCCTTGGCGGCGTCAATGGCGGCGCTGGCAGCGTCGATCGCGGTGACCGTGGCCCCAAGACGCGCCAAAGGCTCTGCAATCAATCCGCCGCCGCAGCCGATATCAAGCACCCGCAGGCCGCAGAGGGGTGTGCCTGCCGCCCTGTCCAGCATGAAATGGGCAGATAAGGCATCGCGGAAAAACTGCATGCGCACAGGGGTGAAGCGGTGGAGCGCCGCAAACGCACCTTTGCGATCCCACCATTGGTCAGACAGCGCATCGAATTGCCCAACCTCAGCCGGGTCGACAGTGCTCCTGGAGGTCGCATTTTCGATCACGGTCATGGCGCGTCCTTGCTGTGCTGCACATCGGCATGATTTGCTCTCTTATCATATTGGTAGTGGCGGTAAAATGGCAACTATTGGCGTGCATGCTCTTGCGATTCGGGGAGTCAATCGTTAAGACAACGGCGGATCATTCATTCATGGACCAAGTCAGGTTTGCTGGTTTCGTCCCAACCAGAGAGAAGTGATACTGCACATGGCGCGCATTGTGCAAAAATTTGGCGGTACATCGGTCGGCGATATTGAGCGCATCCGCAAGGCTGCATTAAAGGTCAAACGCGAGGTTGATGCGGGCCATGAGGTTGCGGTTGTGGTCTCGGCCATGTCGGGGCAAACCAATCAACTGGCGGCCTGGGCACAGGAGATAAGCCCCCTCTATGACGCCCGCGAATATGATGTGGTTGTTGCCTCTGGTGAGCAGGTGACGGCGGGTTTGATGGCAATGGCGCTGCAAGATTTAGGTGTTAACGCGCGCTCTTGGCTCGCGTGGCAAATGCCGTTTAAAACAGATGACATGCATTCCAAAGCCCGCATTGATGCGATTGATACCACCGCCATCATCAATCGTTTCGCCGATAGCCAAGTTGCTGTGGTGCCGGGGTTTCAGGGGCTGGGGCCAGACAATCGCGTGACCACTTTGGGGCGCGGTGGCTCTGATACGTCTGCTGTTGCTTTGGCGGCGGCGCTAAAGGCCGATCGCTGTGACATCTATACGGATGTTGATGGGGTCTACACAACCGACCCTCGGATTGTCCCGAAAGCACGCAAACTCGATCAGGTCTCTTTTGAAGAAATGCTTGAAATGGCCTCGCAGGGGGCGAAGGTCCTGCAGACACGGTCTGTGGCTCTGGCAATGCGGCATGGGGTTCGTTTGCAGGTTCTCTCAACCTTTGCCGATACCCCCGGCACCTTGGTTGTTAATGAGGAAGATATCGTGGAACAGCAGATAGTAAGTGGTATTGCGTATAGCCCGGATGAAGCCAAAATCACGCTCGTAAAAGTGCCAGATCAGCCCGGTGTTGCGGCGTTGATCTTTGGCTCACTTGCAGATGCCGGGGTCAACGTCGATATGATTGTGCAAAATGTCTCCAAAGACGACGCATCGACGGACATGACTTTTACCGTTGGACGAAGCGAATTTGATCGCTCGGTCGAGGTGCTTCATGGCTTAAAGGATGAATTGGCTTACACAGAGCTGCGCTCGGACGCCAAAGTGGCGAAGGTCTCGGTTGTTGGATTGGGCATGCGCAGCCAGCCAGGCGTTGCCAAGACAATGTTCAAAACCTTGGCAGAACGCGGCATTAACATAGAAGTGATTTCAACCTCTGAGATTAAGGTCAGCGTGCTGATCAATGCTGAATATACCGAACTTGCTGTGCGTGCCCTGCATTCGGCCTTCGGTCTCGACCGAGAAGACGACGCCTAGACCAGAAGAGGATGGCCAAACAGCATGCAATCCGGACGGCAGTCAGATGGACCTGATATAACGCGTCGCATGCTCTCGCGTCTGCGTGACGTCATGTCTGGTGCGGACAGTACCCAAGACCGGCTTGACCAATGTGTCCGAATTATTGCCGCTGATCTGGAAACGGAAGTCTGCTCAATTTACGTCCGCCGTGACGCTGAATTGCTGGAGCTATTTGCCACCGAAGGCTTGAATGCAGCCGCTGTTCACCAGACAAAACTACGCATTGGCGAAGGGCTGATTGGGGATATCGCCAGCCATGACAGACCGCTGTCATTGCATGATGCGCAAAGCCATCCCAATTTTGCTTACCGACCTGAAACAGGCGAGGATGTTTATCAATCCTTCATGGGCGTACCGATCCGTCACGCGGGGCTTGTTGTTGGCGTTCTGGCGGTTCAAAACCGAATGGCCCGGCGTTATCGCGACGAAGAGATTGAAACCCTTGAGACCTTCTCGATGGTCTTGGCGGAGGTCTTGGGGCGGGTGGTTGCTGATACTGTTGGTGACGGACAGGCACGCGCGCCCATGCGGGTTTCTGGCGTGGTGATCGTCGATGGTCTGGCGATGGGGCAGGCCTATTTACATCAACCCCGTATCATCATTCAGCGCGTCGTTGCCGAAAACCCAGAGCAAGAAATTATCCGTCTTGATGCCGCCGTTGCGTCGATGCATCTGGCGTTAGACGCGCTTTTTGCAGCTGCTGATCTGGCTGCCGCAGGCGAACATCGCGAGGTTTTGGAAACCTTTCGTATGGTTGCCCGCGATACCGGCTGGATCGCCCGGGCGCGAGAAGCGATTGTCGGTGGCTTGACCGCTGAAGCGGCGGTTGAAAAGGTGCAGAATGATCTGCGGAAACGCTATGCTGCGATATCCGACCCTTATTTGCGCGAGCGGCTTGCTGATTTAGATGATCTCACCAATCGTTTGCTGCTGCAATTGGTCCATGACGAGGGGGGGCCACTTTTCCCGCAGCCAGCGGAAATGATTCTGGTGGCGCGCAGTCTGGGGCCAGCTGATTTGCTAGACTATGACCGCCAGCGGATGCGCGGTTTGGTCTTGGAGGAAGGGGCCGCTACAGCCCATGTGGCGATTGTTGCTGGGGCCTTGGGTATTCCGGTGCTGGGCCGCGCCAGCGGCGCGCTCAACGCGATTGAAAACGGTGATCAGGTGATCCTGGATGCTGACCACGGGCAGGTGTTTATTCGGCCAAGTGCGCCGGTCCAAGAGCAATTCAACCAAAGTGCGGTGGTGCGTCAAGCGCAGCAAAATCGCTACCGCGCAGCACGAAGTCTGCCAGCGGTCAGTCAAGATGGCGTCGACGTTACTTTATCGCTGAATGCGGGCCTGCTGATTGATCTGGCAAATCTGGAGCTGACGGGGGCCGCTGGTATCGGCCTATATCGCACAGAGGTGCCGTTCATGGTGCGGGCCGATTATCCAGATGTCACGGCGCAAAGAGATATTTATGATCGTATATTTGAGGGTGTTGGTGGCCGCCCTGTGGTCTTCAGGACCCTTGATGCTGGCGGCGATAAACGGATTCAATCGCTGGCCGAAGATGATGCCGAAAATCCCGCTATGGGGTGGCGATCGATCCGCATGGCACTTGACCGGCCGAGCATGCTGCGTCAGCAACTCCGGGCGATGCTGCTGGCGGCAGCGGGGCGGCCGTTCTCGGTTATGTTTCCAATGATTACCTCGGTTGATGAATTTACCGCCGCCCGTGGCATCTTTGACTTGGAATGTCGGCGGGCAGCTGAACGCGGTCTGGCGGTCTCAGATCAGCTTAAACTTGGCGCCATGATTGAAGTGCCAGCCGCTGTTTGGGGGCTCGACGCGCTATTGGCAGAAACAGATTTTGTCTCGGTTGGTAGCAATGATTTGGCGCAGTTCTTTTTTGCCGCTGATCGCGGTAGCCAGCGGTTGGCAGGCCGTTTTAGCCCGCTGAGTGCACCCTTTTTGAGCGTTTTGTCAGATATCGAGCAACGTTGTCGCCGCGCAGGTGTCCCCGTAACGGTCTGTGGCGAGATGGCCGGAAAGCCTTTGGCGGCAGCGGCATTGGTTGCCCTTGGCTATCGTCGATTGTCAATGACAGCATCGGCAATTGGCCCTGTGAAAGAGGCGATTCGCAATTTACACGTTGGCCCTCTACAGGGCTTTTTGAGCGATGCCTTGGCGCGTCGTGACCGGCATTTGCCGACACGCATACAACAGTTTTATGATGATCATTTTAGCCTTGTGGATAAGTCGAAAAAAGTCAACTGAGGCCTGTCCGATACGTCTTCATAACGGTCCTTACAAGCCATTGAAGAAGCATATGAAAAATGTTATCGTATTGTTGTGTGGATGAAAATGCGCCTTGTGTTTTCAGTTTATGTGTGGGGATGCCATCATGGGGTTAAAGCGCGCGTCATTGGTGCGTAAAATCCATGCGATTCGTGAGCTTGAGACGGCTCCGGCGGCGGATTCTGAAGCAACAGCGGCGATGTTGCCGAATGAGACGCGGGCAGAGATTGGCCGCAGGCAGGACAGCAGATCAAGCGATATCGGCAGTCAAATGCGGGCGAGGCGTGAGGCATTGGGTCTGACAACCGCAGATGTGTCTGCAACCTTGCGCATTCGTGAAAACTTCATTGCCGCAATTGAAGCGGGGCAGACAGCTGATCTGCCGGGAATGACCTATGCGATTGGCTATGTCCGCAGCTATGCGCGCTTTTTGAAGCTCGATATAAACGCGACCGTTACCCAGTTCAAAAATGAAACAAGCGATTTACAAACCCCGACGCAGCTGGTGTTCCCATCGCCTGCACCTGAAGGGCGAGTCCCGGGCGGGGCAGCCCTGCTTGTCGGCTTGATTCTTGCCGTGACGGTCTATAGCGGCTGGTATTACATGACCAGCAAAGATTATTTGATGGCAGATTTAGTGTCTGAGGTGCCAGAGCGGCTGGCGCGATTGGTTGAACCTCGGTCGAATGGCACTGCCGTGCCGTCCCAATTGTCATCTCAAGCGCCATCACCGCGCTCAGCGACAACATTACCGGCCCCTGTGTCAACACCGCCGGTAACGGGATCGCAGCTACCGGTCGCCCCTGCCGCGCAGTCAACGCCGGCGGAAGAGCGCCAAGACGCCAAGGCGGCGCGGGGGGGTGAAAATCTCGCGGATCAGGCGCGTGTTGCAGGTGCGTTTGTTGCACAAAGCCCGGCCAGAGCGCCGA
>JBELLC010000202.1:0-1617 GCA_042088965.1 Nisaea sp.
TACTGTGCCTGAAAATCAATGTGTTAAACGAGATGTCCCTGAGATATTTGGTGCCTAGGAGAGGCAGAACCCGGTTTCGCTCATTTGCATCAAGTGGTTCAAAGTCATGCAGTTTTTCCGTATTTGACGGAGATGACTTTCATTGCCTTTCACTTGTTTTAATTGGACTTTGACCAACCAAAAATGTGGTTCTGGCCTCTAGTTGCAAGTTAAATAGTGGTAAATGGCAAGCGCAGGTGGCGCGGCGCAGTCAGCGGTAGTCTGCTGGTTTTGAGAGGAAAACCCTGGAAAGCGACTGGACTAACCAGCAAGAAACGCTGATCACCGCAAAAGCTGCGATGCCAAGCGCCTTGCGTCGCCTGACCGTTGGCGACCTGTTTGATCGCTACATCAAGGATGTCTCACCGATGAAACGCGGCGCGCGATGGGAGATTTTACGGTTGGCACGCCTGCTGGCGGACCCGATTGGCGACATCAAGCTAACCGATTTGACGGCAGCACATATGGCAGATTGGCGCGATCGCCGCCTCAAATCCGTTACCGGCGCGACGGTCGGCCGGGAAATGACCCTGATCAACCACGCGTTTCGTCTGGCAATGCGGGAATGGCAGTGGCTATCGGCAAATCCACTGGCAGATATCCAGGCACCGCGTAAGTCACCGCCGCGCGACCGGCGCATCACACCGGCTGAGATTACGGCGATCCTGACCGCCACCGGCCATACGCCAGGGACTGCGGCAACCCGGTTGAGCGCGCCACCGGCGTCGCCACCCTCCGGCGGACTAAAAATGATACTCAACGCCAGGTCCCACTGACCCATGCGGCAATGGATGTATTGGCCGACCTGCCGCCGGTTGCGTCGGCAGGCAAGATAATCCCCCCTGCCGCACGCCACTTTGCCAATTATTAAAAATTCCCATTTTGTGAACTTTTTCTTGTTCCCATTGTGGGAATAGCGTATTTTCCCATTATGAGAATTATCAAGCGCAAAACACTCGTTGACTTCTGGACCCAACCAAACCAGCAAGACGCAGAAGCTGATTTGACCGCTTGGTTTGAAAATGTTGATGGCGAGAAATGCGATTGGGCAACGCCCGCCGACGTAAAGGCGACCTATGGCAATGCCAGCATCGTTGCCGATAACCGCGTGGTGTTTGACATTCACGGCAACAAGTATCGCTTAGTCGTGAAAATCAACTACCCCTATCGAGTTGTTTATATTCGCTGGATTGGAACACACAAGGCGTATGACAAAATAGACGTAACCCAGGTCTGACCCGCCGAAAGGCGTATCCCCAAGAAAGGGCCTATATCATGGACATTCGACCGATTAAGACTGAGGAAGATTACAACGCAGCGCTTGAGCGCGTTGATGCCCTCATGGACGCAGAAGAAAACACCCCAGAAGGCGATGAGCTTGATATCCTGGTGACTTTGATTACGGCTCACGAAGCAAAGCATTATCCAATTCCTGACGCTGATCCTGTCGACATGATCAAGCACTTGATGACGGCAAACGGATTAAAACAGGTCGATTTTGCCAAACTCATCGGCTCAGCGCCCCGTGCGTCAGAGATTTTGAGGCGCAAGCGTGATATCCCGAAAAGCGCCATGTGG
>JBELLC010000202.1:1717-2937 GCA_042088965.1 Nisaea sp.
AGATGGTGCGGTTGCGCCGTTATCTGCGTGGTTATTATCGGGCCTATGGCCTCGCTAAACCTCCAGCGTCGACTGCTCCACCGGTTGCTGCGCGACAAAAAGATCAAATTGGCCCTCAGCCCCCGCTAATCTCCGCTCCGCATGGCTGAAATGCCCCGCATCTAGCTCGACACCGATAAAGCGCCGTCCTACTTTCATGCAAGCAACGCCGGTTGAGCCAAACCCCATAAACGGATCAAGAATCACATCACCTGGGTTTGTAAACAGCGACACCAATTCAGACATAAATCTGACTGGGTTTTGTGTTTGATGGACGGCGCTACGCCATTTCGGAACACCTTCACTTTGACAAAAAACGATCAGCCAGCCATTACAATGGGCCGCCGTCAGATCAGCGAGCGCAGATCGCTGTGCCTCTGTGATCGCGAGAAAAGCCAAAGGCGCCGTCACCCTGCCTGATTTTGATGACACTTGCCGCCCGGCGCTGTGCGCCTCCGCCTCATAAGGTGGATCCGTGATAATGTGATCAAAATCCTGGCCCCCTGCTTTAAGCAGATCACGATCCGCGAACTGGTCACGGGGCTGGCGCGGATTCCGCGTTGTGCTGGGCAAACCACCACGGCGCTGCCCTATTCTGTGGCGCAGCATAGTGTCTTGGTGGCACGCTTAACCGAATACCACGGGGGCGATGCGGCAGATATTCGCTTGGCGGCGCTACTGCATGACGCCCACGAATTTGTGACCGGCGACATTACACGACCGGTGCAGTAGGCCATTGCGCATATTCTGCCCGCCGAGGTGGCCGATCCCATCAAACACTTACAAGCCATGGCCCAAGCCGCGATCCTTGACCGGTTTGCCCCTGGTCTCAACAGCCATAGCGGCCGGATTACTGCCGTTGTCAGCGCTGCTGACGACTGCGCCTTGGTTACCGAGCGCCGAGACCTGCGCGCCGCGCCGTCGCATCCAGAATGCCACAGGCCGACCATCGCCGCCGCCCCGCACCAGATTCAAATCTGGCCCTGGGCAAAAGCAGCTGAGGAATTCATCAAAGCCTACGCCGCTGCCGCCCACCTGCTGGGCACTGACCCAGACATCGGCCTGACACAGACCATTTGAGGCCATGGCATGACCAGTATAAAGGAAAGCATCGCCAACGCCGTTGACCAAAAGGTGGCGCCGCTTAGTCAACGTATTGATCGGCTGACAGCGGTGATTGA
>JBELLC010000203.1:0-2917 GCA_042088965.1 Nisaea sp.
GACCGGGTGGAATTACGCGGCTTTGGGGCTTTTTCGGTTAAAAAACGTGAGGCGCGCGTTGGCCGTAACCCACGGACCGGGGAATCGGTTAAAGTTGAGTCTAAATATGTGCCCTTCTTTAAAACCGGAAAGCAACTTCGCGATCGCTTAAATACCAACGACTAAACAGTAAGCGTCTGACGCTGTTCAAAGCGTCGCGATTTGTGTAGGCTCCGCCCCGACAGTGTGAAAACTTAAGCTGTGAGCCTGTATATCGTATGAAAAATCGTAGTTGGCTTAACCGTTTTGGCAGCAAACTCATTGGTTTGCCTGTGGCCATCATCATCGTGGTTTTTGCCGTATCAAATCGGCAAGCTGTCACGCTGACGTTTTGGCCGCTCCCCGGCGATGTTACGATGCCTGTCTATTTGCTGAGCGGGATGGTCCTTTTGGTCGGCTTTGCCTTGGGCGGCATCATTTCCTGGATTGGCGGCGGCCAGCAGCGCCAACGTGTCCGCGCAGCGGAGACAAAAGCCAGAAGCCTTGATCGTGAATTGGCATTGATTGACACAGATCAACGGCCACAAGCGCAACGCAACGCCGACACGTCATAAGAGAAACCGATGCAATTTATTGATCGTGAAACTGTTTTAGACCGATTGGCGTTTCGGCCGTTGATTGACGCTTTAGGCGATATGTTCCGTGAGGGCTGTGTGGCGCCTGTTCGCCATCACCATATCCTGGCCGCAGCAGAAAACCTTGCAGCGGCTGATCTTTTGTTAATGCCAGCATGGCAACAGGGCCGCCATATTGGTATCAAAATCGTCACCGTCTTTGCCGATAATGCCGCCCAGGCTTTACCGGCGGTCATGGCAAGTTACCTGCTACTGGATGGCCAAACAGGCCAACCACGCGCCTTTATTGATGGCGAGACGCTGACGGTGCGGCGCACCGCCGCGGCGTCAGCCTTGGCCGCAGGTTATCTTGCCCGCGCCAATGCGAAAAGCCTGACCATGATCGGTACCGGTGCCATGGCGCCGCATTTGATCGACGCCCATGCCGCCCAACGACCACTTGAGATTGTCCGTATTTGGGGACGCACACCTGAAAAGGCGGCGCGGCTGGTGGCCCGTATGCAAGACCGACCCTTCCGTGTTGAAATTGCCGATGATCGCGAGGCCGCTGTGCGCGCTGGCGATATCATCAGCTGTGCAACTCTCTCAAAGACGCCCTTGGTGGAGGGGGCATGGTTGCAACCTGGAACGCATGTGGATTTAGTGGGAGCCTTTAAAGCGGACATGCGCGAGACCGATGATGCCGTTATGGCACGCGGCGAAATTTTTGTTGATACCCGCGACGGTGCCATGGCAGAGGCAGGCGATCTGATCCAGGCCTTTGCAACTGGCGCTGCGCGCGTTGACGATATCCAAGGTGATTTATTTCAAATGTGCCAAGGACAAATTGCCGGTCGCCGCCACGAGGATGAGATTACAGTGTTTAAATCTGTCGGTACCGCATTAGAGGATCTTGCGGCGGCAATATTGGTCACCAAGGAGCCCACTTCTGCATGAGCGTTTGTGTTAAAATCTGTGGGCTCCGGGATAGCGCCTCAATTGCCGCAGCCGTGACTGCCCAGGCTGATATGATCGGCTTTGTCTTTTACCCCCGCTCGCCGCGCGCCGTCAGCTTTGCTGAAGCGGCCAGCTTGGCCATACCTGTGCCTATGCAAATTCAAAAGGTCGCGTTGGTGGTAAATGCGGATGATGATTTTTTAACCGAATTGTGTGCCACGTTAACCCCGGATCTTATCCAAGTGCATGGCAGTGAGACCCCTGCCCGCGTGGCCGAAATCAAACAACGCACAGCGGTGCCCGTGATGAAAGCCATCGCCGTTGCCAGCCCCGATGATGTTCAAAAAGCAGCCAGTTATGACGGCATTGCCGACCGCATTCTGTTTGATGCAAAGCCACCCGAGAGCAACGCCAATGCCCTGCCAGGCGGCAATGGTGAAAGCTTTGATTGGCAGTTGATGACCGCGTGGAGAGGCCACACCCCGTGGATGTTATCCGGTGGCCTAACAGGCGACAATGTTGGCACCGCAATGGCCGTCAGCAATGCCCCTGGTGTCGACACCTCATCTGGGGTGGAAGATAAACCCGGGATCAAAAACCCTGATAGGATCAAAGCCTTTGTGGCCGCGGCCCGGGCTGCTGCTGTTGCGGCGAATTAACGGGCCCGCGACGCCTTAGGCCCGATGATGGGCAAAATCCCAATATAAATTGCGGGCTTTGGTGAATAAAGGCCCCGCTTGCAACGTGTGGCTTTCGAACTGTGTCATTGGCACCACTTTGGCGTGATTGCCTGTTGACCAAATCTCGTCTGCATCATGCAGATCTGCCACCGACACAGTGCGTTCAACCACATGCTCGCCGGCATCACGTAACAACTGGATCACACGTTGGCGGGTCAGACCATTTAAAAATGTGCCGTTAGGCACCGGTGTGTGAACAACGCCGTCTTTGGCCATGAATAGATTGGCGGTCGCAAATTCAGCCACATTGCCAATCGGATCAAGCACCACAGCATTATCAAATCCGCGCTCACTTGCCTCGCGCAGTGCCCGCCCTTGATTGGGATAGAGGCAAGCCGCTTTAGCGTCTGTTGGCGCTTGATCAGGGGCAGGTCGACGGAACCTTGAGACACAACAACTGCTACCAGTCGGCTCTGGCAGAGGTGATTCGAAAATATTCACAGCAAAACGTGTACTTTCCGGATCGGGATAAATCCAGCCTTCCTCGGCCCACATCAACGGCTTGATATACAATGGCGTTCCAGCCGGAAAACGTTGGATACCTTCGCGGCAAATCTCAACCAATTCGCCGCCACTCAAGGGCGCTTTCATGTTCATGCGTGCAGCAGAGGTGACCGCCCGCTGACA
>JBELLC010000204.1:0-2910 GCA_042088965.1 Nisaea sp.
GAACGCGCCGCTCATAACGGCGTTGTCGGGGGTTCGAATCCCTCCGGGCCCACCACTCAACATTTCGCTGGCGAATATCCCACTTCCCGTTACCGGATCCCAAAACCTCACAAGCTTTTGGGCAGCGTTGGTCGCTTCACACTTTGTATGCCCGATAACGTCGCCAAATTGAGACAAACCTCTCGCATTTTGCTGGGATTGAACTCTGCGATCAACATGCTAAGTTTTTTTCCCCGCATCGTTTCGCCGAGATTTCTGATGTCCCATGATCAATTCCAACATCGCCTCCGCTTTGGTGGCGCGCATTATGGCGGCGAACAGGTTGCCCGCAGCGCTGCCAGCGGTGTTGGCCATCTTTTTGCCAATCAAGTTTGCTTGTCAGCGCAGCATATTGCCATCCAGGACGGTGACCGTCACATCACCTATACGGCCCTTGATCTGCGTGTCAGGCAGCTCGCGTCGGTTCTGCGTGAGCGCGGTGTGGCGCGCGGTGACAGGATTGCAATCCTGTCTGAAAACAGAGTCGAGTATTTTGAAACTTATTTGGCCGCAGCGTATTTAGGGGCGATTGTGGCCTGTCAGAATTGGCGGTTATCGTCATCGGAATTGGCCCATTGCCTCAATTTGGTCAGACCACAGATCATCTTGGTTTCGCCGCGTCACGCGGAAAAGGTAGCAGACCGTGACAGGCTCGTGTTTGGTGCTGGTTATGAGGCCGCCTTGTCTGCGGCTGAGCCGCTAAGTGAGCTGCAAGATATTGATCCAGAGGATGCGCTCCTGGTGCTTTATACGTCCGGTACAACGGGGCTTCCCAAAGGTGCGGTGATCAGTCACCGCGCCGAGATCGCGCGCAATCTTGTTATCCGCGCTGAATTCGGCGTGGCCATTCGCGATACGTTTGTCGCTTGGTCACCTTTATATCATATGGGGGCTGCTGAGTGCTCACTTGGGACACTCATGTGTGGCGGCAAAGTCATTATTGTCGATGGCTTTGATCATGCACAGATGTGTCATGTGGTGGCCGAGGAGGAATTGGGATGGTTGTTGCTCATGCCGGGCATGGTGGGCGAGTTCGCAACTGAATTGACCGCACGACAAGTCACGCCGCGCGGGGTAAAGGTTTGCGGGGTTATGGCAGACCTTGTCCCGCCGCATGCGATTGCGGAGATTACAGCGATTTTGGATGCGCCCTATGCCAATACGTTTGGGGCCACGGAGACAGGTTGCCCGCCATGCTCGTCCAACTTACTGCCGATTGGGATTGCGCCTGTTTCGCTCTCAAAGTCACAAAGCCCATTTTGTGAGATCAAGTTAGTGAATGCAGACGGTGAGGTGGTTGAGGAGGGGCAGCCGGGAGAGTTATGCATGCGCGGGCCAACGCTGTTCAGCGGCTATTGGAACGAAGCAGTGATTAATGCGGAAGAATTTCGCGGTGGTTGGTTCCATATGGGAGATGTGTTCCGCCGAAACCCCAATGGCAGTCTGGATTTTGTTGACCGTGTAAAATATCTGATCAAATCAGGCGGTGAAAATATTTACCCCGCAGAAATTGAGCGGGTTTTGCTCTCTGATCCACGGGTTGCGGAAGCTGCTGTTGTAAAGGCGCAGGACGATAAATGGGGAGAAGTGCCGATTGCCTTTATTGCCTGCCATGACCCTGCTGTTACCGAAGCTGAATTATATGCGCGCTGCCGCGCAGAGCTTGCAGGCTATAAGCAACCAAAGGGCATGCGTTTCATGGATATTGAGCGTTTTCCCCGCAGTGCTTCTGGTAAAATCCAACGCCATGAATTGGAAAAACTGCTGTAGCCACCTCTCGGTGGCGAGCATCACATCATAAGTTTCATCACCGGGACGTCATCTAATTTTGAGGAGGGCAACATGGCCTTTATGCCAGAGACGCAAACCACAAGTATCGCCACCCACACCAATGATGATATTTTTATTCGGGACAAAAGTCTCTGTGGTGATCTAATTGGCAAACTGTCGTTCACCGAAATGGCCTATTTCCAAATCACCGGGCGCATGGCCACAGCGGCTGAAACGACGATGGTTGATGCCTGTCTTGTGACCTTAATGGAACATGGCTTGACGCCAAGCGCGCTTTCAAGTCGGCTCATTTATTCCAGTGCACCTGAAGCAATGCAGGCTGCGGTTGCCGCTGGCATTATGGGCGTCGGCAGTACTTTTGCTGGCACGATGGAAGGGTGCGCGGTATTGATCGACCGCATATTAACCTCGGATGCAGATCCAGAAACCGAAGCTCAGGCGATTGCTCAGGGATTTCGGGCCGCTAAAAAGTCATTGCCAGGCTTTGGCCATCATATGCACAAGCCAGATGATCCGCGTTCCATTCGTCTTTTTCAGATTGCCGCAGAGGCTGGTGTGAGCGGCCCTTGGATCAGCGCGTTAATGGCATTATCGACGGCCATTGACGATGTTTATGGCAAGCATATCACCATCAATGCCACAGGGGCGATTGCAGCCTGTCTTGGCGATTGCGGTATCCCCGCAGAAATCATGCGCGGTTTCGCCCTGATCACCCGCTGTGCGGGGCTTGTTGGGCATATCCATGAAGAACAGCATAAACCTGCCATGCGGGCGATTTGGGAAAGTGCAGAAGCTGCGGTGCCATACGATGGCAATATTTCGGGTGAGTGATGGGCCCCAAAACGGTCCGAGACCCGCTCAGTCGCGGATTACCTTGATGGAGTGTTTTTCAAACCCACGTCGCATCACGATGGTCTATGCTTCGTAATGGTGTAATGGTGACAGGACGGGCATTGTCGATGACGGTGCGCATTTAGACAGAGGGTGCTGTTTGGACAATTATTCATTCCTGCCCTGAGGCCTGCCCTGAGGCCCGCCCTCTGGCCCTCCCTGTGGCCCGCCCTAGATCGGAAGAGCACA
>JBELLC010000050.1:0-12127 GCA_042088965.1 Nisaea sp.
TGCCTTCAACCAGCAGCGATCCAAAGGCCAGTGCTTCGGCCATGGCCCAATCAAAGCCCTCGCCAGTGGCCAGCATTTTTTTCTTCTGCTCAAGCGTCCTGGCCAGCTTGCGGTTGATGGTAAAGCCTTCCGGCACGGTCGTTAAGCCCTTGCCGATCGCCTGCAAAACCCCCAGATCAATGGCCGTCTCCCCGCGCCGATCCTCACCATGGGCGACGGTGATGCCGCGCCATTTACCCTCTAGCCAATCAGCCTTGTTTGGCTTGTAACTGAGACCCGCATCAAATTCACTGTTCAGCATCTCGCTGTGGTCATTGCGGATGGCGGCGCTTTGATCTTCGGTCAACAACCCTTCTGCAATCAACTTGTCAGCATAGATTTGGCGGGTTGTTGGATGGCTGCTAATCTTCTCATACATCACAGGCTGGGTGAACATCGGCTCGTCACCCTCATTGTGGCCAAACCGCCGATAGCCAATGATATCAATCACCACATCAACGCCAAATTCTTGACGAAACTCCGTTGCAATCCGCGAGACATGCACAACAGCTTCAGGATCATCGGCATTAACGTGGAAAATCGGTGCCATCACCATTTTTGCCACATCGGTCGAATACGGCCCAGAGCGCGAGAATTTAGGCGCTGTGGTGAAACCGATCTGGTTATTGATAATGACATGCAGAGTGCCGCCAGTTTGGTAACCAATCAGTTCTGAGAAGTCGAAAGTTTCAGCAACAATGCCCTGACCCGCAAAGGCCGCATCACCATGGATGACGATGCCCATGACCTTGCGTCGCGCCACATCTTGACGGTGGCCCTGTTTGGCGCGCACCCGGCCAATCACCACCGGGTTCACAACCTCAAGATGCGACGGGTTGGCATTCAGGGTGAGATGGACCGTATTGCCATCAAATTCCCGGTCTGCGGACACCCCCATGTGATATTTCACATCGCCTGAGCCGCCAACATCTTCGGGGTTTGATGGATTGCCCAGAAATTCCGAAATAATCGCTCGGAACGGCTTGTCCATAAAGTTACATAGCACATTCAAACGGCCCCGGTGGGCCATGCCAACGACACATTCCTCAAGGCCCATTTGACTGCCACGTTTGACGATCTGTTCCAGTGCCGGAATAACTGACTCACAGCCATCCAAGCCAAAGCGCTTGGTGCCGACATATTTAACACCAAGGAATTTCTCGAAATTCTCGGCTTCGGTCAGGCGTTCTAAAATCGTTACTTTGCCGCGATCGGTAAAATCTGTCTGGTTGCGAATTTCTTCGATACGACGCTGGATCCACGACTTTTGAGCGGGGTTTTGAATATGCATGAATTCAACGCCGATCGTGCCGCAATAAGTAGCCCGCAAAACCTCCATAATCTGCCGCAGGGTCGCTGTTTCCAAGCCAAGCACATTATCAATAAAAATTGGCCGGTCCCAATCGGCATCGGTAAACCCATAGGATTCCGGATCAAGTTCAGAATGCGGGGTCGGTGGGGTCAGACCAAGGGGGTCAAGATTGGCGTGCAAGTGACCCCGGATACGATAGGCCCGGATCAACATGATGGCCCGCAACGAATCTAACGTCGCCGCCCGCACCGTGGCCGCATCTGCGCCTGCGGATGATCGTGCCGCTGGCACTGTATCGGCGGCATCGGGATCTTGCCCCAAAACCTGCGTCCGACTTTGTGCCCAGCTTGGCCCGTCCACCTCAGCACGGACTAAGCTCACCTCATCTTGTAGGCTATCAAAATAGGCGCGCCAACTTTCATCTACACGTATGGGGTTCTCGAGGTAGCGTTCATAAAGTTCAGCGATGAAAGGTGCGTTTGCACCGGAAAGAAAACTGTCGTTATCGAGTTGCACTGCCATCTCAACTGCCTTGTCGCGAGCGTTAATCGAAACGCGTTGTTACGTTCGATTTGACCTTATGAAAACAAGCGCCCGCAGCGATTTGTTCCGCAAAAAAAATTACGTTCGAAGACTAACCGATCTCAGCGACGCTGAAAATCCTGAATATTTCATGGGCAGGTGACTGGGTTCACAGCCACCTGCACCAGCGTTACGATCTTAACCCTTTAGCTCAGCCAGCATCGCCTCACCGAGGCCCGCAGGCGAGTCTGCCACCCGCATACCTGCCGCGCGCATGGCTTCTTGCTTTGATTCTGCCGTCCCTTGGCCACCGGAAATAATGGCACCTGCATGGCCCATCCGCTTGCCTGGAGGGGCGGTTACACCGGCAATGAAGCCAACCATCGGCTTTTTGACTTTCGACGCTTTGAAGAATTCAGCTGCTTCTTCTTCTGCCGTGCCGCCAATTTCACCAATCATGATGATGGCCTCGGTTTCCGCGTCGTCGAGGAACATTTCCAGACAATCAATGAAATTTGTGCCATTGACCGGATCGCCGCCAATCCCAATGCAGGTTGACTGCCCAAGGCCGGCCGCCGTGGTTTGCGCCACCGCTTCATAGGTCAACGTGCCTGACCGCGAGACAATACCGATCTTACCTCGGCGATGGATATGCCCCGGCATAATGCCAATTTTACATTCGTCGGGGGTGATCACGCCTGGGCAGTTAGGGCCGATCAGACGACTTGACGAGCCCTGCAATGCCCGCTTCACACGGACCATGTCGACGACCGGAATGCCTTCGGTAATGCACACCACCAAAGGAACCTCTGCGTCCACGGCTTCGAGGATGGAATCTGCGGCAAAGGGTGGCGGCACATAGATCACCGAGGCATTCGCCCCGGTGACCGCAACCGCCTCATGAACGGTATTAAAAACAGGCAGATCCAAATGGGTCTGCCCGCCTTTGCCTGGCGTCACCCCACCGACCATTTGGGTGCCATAGGCAATCGCTTGCTCAGAATGGAAGCTGCCTTGACTGCCGGTAATCCCCTGACAGATGACCTTAGTTTGTTGACCAACCAACACAGACATTATGCTGCCTCCTTCACCGCAGTGACAATTTTCTCAGCAGCATCCCGCAAGTTATCAGCGGAGGTGATTGGCAATCCTGATTCTGCCAAGATCGTCTTACCAAGATCAACATTGGTTCCCTCCAAACGGACCACCAGTGGCACGTGCAAGCTCACTTCTTTCGCCGCCTCAACAACCCCTTCGGCGATGATATCACAGCGCATGATGCCGCCAAAAATGTTCACCAAAATGCCTTCGACATTGGCGTCAGACAGAATGATTTTAAAGGCTGCGGTGACTCGCTCTTTGGTCGCCCCGCCGCCAACGTCCAAGAAGTTTGCAGGCGAGCCGCCATGCAATTTGATGATGTCCATGGTGGCCATCGCTAGGCCCGCACCATTGACCATACAGCCAATCGCCCCGTCGAGCTTGACATAGTTTAGCTCATACTTGCTGGCTTCAAGTTCTGCTGGGTCTTCTTCGGTTTCATCGCGCAAGGCTTCGATGTCGGCATGCCGGTAAAGGGCGTTATCGTCGAAGTTCATTTTTGCATCCAGGGCGATCACATCGCCGCTGCCGGTCACCACCAACGGGTTCACTTCCAGCATGGAGGTATCAAGCTCAATGAAAGCCGTGTACATCGCCAATAAAAACTTCACCGCCGCGCTGACCTGCTTGCCTTCGAGGCCCAAACTAAAGGCGATGCGGCGCGCATGATGGCCTTGCATGCCTGTGGCCGGGTCAATGGCCAACGACAAGATTTTCTCTGGCGTCGCCTCGGCCACTTCTTCGATTTCCATACCGCCTTCCGTTGAGGCCATCACCGTCACCCGCGATGTCGCCCGATCAATCAGTAAGGACAAATATAGCTCACGGGCGATATCACAGCCTTCTTCGATATAAATTCGGCCAACGTCTTTGCCATCAGGACCTGTTTGCTTGGTTACCAAGGTTTGCCCCAGCATGGCCGTCGCTGCGTCGGCGACCTCATCCAACGACTTAGCCAGACGAACACCACCCTTATCGGGATCACCGTCTTTAAAACGGCCTGCACCACGGCCACCAGCGTGGATTTGCGATTTGACAACCCACACAGGACCACCCAGCTTTTCAGCCACGTGGCGGGCTTCATCTGCGGTGTAGGCCACGTCACCTTGCGGCACTGTTACGCCAAATTTTGCCAATAAGGCCTTGGCTTGGTATTCATGAATATTCATCTATTCCTCTCTTTACCACAGCGCCCCCAAGGGCATGGTGCGATGATCAAGCCGACAGATTGTCGACAACATCAACCAGCGTCCGGACCGCATCCACAGAATTGTCAAACATCGCTTTTTCATCGCCATTCAATTCAATCTCGACGATCCGCTCAATTCCGCCTGCGCCAATCACCGCGGGGACGCCCACATACAGACCATCCAAGCCATATTGACCATCGCAGTAAGCAGCGCAGGGCAAAACCCGCTTTTTGTCGCGGATGTAACTTTCAGCCATTTGGATCGCTGACGATGCTGGCGCGTAAAATGCCGAACCCGTCTTCAACAGCCCCACGATCTCTGCACCGCCATCGCGTGTCCGTTGGATGATTTGATCAATTTTCTCTTGCGTCGACCAACCCATTTTAATCAAATCAGGGACCGGAATGCCCGCAACAGTCGAATACCGCTGCAATGGCACCATGGTATCGCCATGACCACCGAGCACAAACGCTGTGACGTCTTCGACGGAAACATTGAATTCTTCAGCAAGGAAATAACGGAAGCGGGCGCTGTCCAAAACGCCTGCCATGCCGACAACTTTTTGATGGGGCAGGCCGCAAGCGTCGCGCAGAACACCGACCATGACATCCAACGGGTTGGTGATGCAGATAACAAAAGCATCGGGACAGTTATTTTTGATGCCCTCACCCACAGCGTTCATGACTTTGGTATTGGTGCCAATCAAATCGTCGCGGCTCATCCCCGGCTTGCGTGCGATGCCAGCGGTGACAATCACCACATCAGCATCTTTAATGGCGCTGTAATCATTGGCGCCAGCAACCACAGCATCAAAACCTTCGACCGGCGCAGCTTCAGCGATATCCAGGGCCTTGCCCTGCGGAATACCATCAATAATGTCAAAAAGAACCACATCGCCCAGCTCTTTTAAACCTGCCAAAAGGGCCAAAGTACCCCCAATGTTGCCTGCGCCAACAAGCGCGATTTTGTTACGTGCCATCTGCGATCTCCGCTTCTAATTATGGTCGTCATGCAGCGTCGAGAGACAGCGACGACGAAAAAAAAACTTTGCCAACGCGGTGTACCTCGAAATGCCGTCAAGAGCAAGCCACAGGCCGCGCGCACTTGGCTAGATTGCAGGGCTTTACGATCTCATCGGCGCGCAGCTTTAAAGCCGGTCGGCCTGCAAATAATCCAGTGACTGCATTTCCAACAAACGCGAGGCTGTTCTTTCGAACTCGAAAGCCCATGAACGGGTATCGTTTAACTCCTCTGGCGGGCCATCTGCGCTGACAATTAATTTAACCCGGCGTTCATAAAACGTATCAATCATGGTCATAAACCGGCGGGCTTGATCACGGCGGGCTTCATCAAAAACCGGGATACCATCCAAGATAATTGTGTGGAAGCGGTCAGCAATGGCGAGATAGTCGCCTGGACCAAGCGCTGCTTGGCACAAATCAGCAAAGCCAAACTGGGCGATACTGCCGGCTGCTTTTGGCACCTGAATAACGCGGCCCTTGAAGTCGATCTGATCTTGATAACCCGGCGCATGATCGCTCAACGCGGCAAAAGCAGTATCGAGGCGGGCACGGTTTTCAACATTTGCCGGGGTTAAATAGACAGCCATCGCCGTCAAACGGTCGCGCCGATAATCGGTCCCACCATCAAGATGTGTTACCTGCAAGCGCTGCTTGAGTAACCCAATAAACGGCAAGAACAGGTCGCGTTGCAAGCCACCCTTATAAAGGTCATCTGGCACCCGATTAGACGTCGCAATAACCACCACCCCAAGCTCAAACATGGCCGCAAAAAGGCGCGCCACAATCATTGCATCGGCGATATCGCGGACTTCGAATTCATCAAAACACAGCACCCAAGCATCTGCCGCCAATTTTGCCGCTGTTGGCCGAATGGGTTCCGCTGCGTTGTCCGCAAACTTGGTTTGTCGCCATTCATGGATCAGGCTATGGGCTTCTTGCATGAATTCATGAAAATGAATTCGGCGCTTCTTTTCGACCGCAATGGTGTCGAAAAACAAATCCATCAAGCGCGATTTGCCGCGTCCAACGGCGCCATGGATATACAGCCCAAGGGGCGGCGCTGATGGTGCGCGGGCAAAGCCTAAACGCGCCGCCCAATTCTGGCGGGCAGCGACGGGTCGGTAACCGTTCAACGCCTGGCCAAGTGCGTCAAGTTGCGCAGCAACACGGGCCTGTGCCGGGTCTGGGGTCAACGTGCCGTCAGCAATCAATGCTTGATAACGGGCCATCACCCCTGATTTTGTGCTCACAATTGGTCCACCCGTGCCGTTTATCGCCCACCGCTGACAGTGATCGCCGCGCCAACACAATAACGCGATGCATCACTTAATAGCCAGAGCACCGCTTCGGCGACTTCTTCGGCGGTGCCGGCGCGGCCTTGCGGCACAGTCGGCCCAAAACGCGCAACCCGATCAGGGGCACCAGCGGCGGCATGAATCTCCGTATCAATCATCCCCGGGACCACCGAATTGACGCGAATGCCTTCGCCTGCCACCTCACGGGCAAGCCCCGTTGTAATGCTGTCCACCGCCCCTTTAGAGCCGGCATAATGCACGAACTCCCCCGGCGCACCAAGGCGCGCGGCAACTGAGCCAAGATTGACAATCACCCCGCCCTTGCCGCCATAGCGCGTTGACATTCGGCGCACCGCTTCGCCGCAGCACAGCATCAATCCGGTAACATTAAGATCAAACACCCCGGCGATGTCGCTGGCGGTCATCGCATCAACCCGTTTCACCTGACCTGTCGTGCCTGCATTATTTACCAGGCCTGTGATCGCGCCAAGCTGGCGCTCTGCGGTCTCAAACAAGGCTGTAATATCAGCCGCATTGGCCATATCACCCTGCACCACCAAAGCCTTTTGGCCTGCTGCTTCAACCGTCGCGGCAACACTTTCCGCGGCATTTTTGTCGCGCGCATAATTGATCACGACATGCCAGCCATCTGCGGCCGCCAGACGGGCTGTTGCCGCCCCAATGCCGCGGCTAGCGCCTGTTACAATTAAGACACCTTTGCTCATTTACGTCACTCCACAACCAATTCAACAAGGGCTGTTAACACCAAACGCCGTGCCATTTGCCCGCCCAGTGCTGGCGTTGCCTCAGGCGCGTTAAACACCCGTTTGCTGGCGACATCCCGCGTCATTGGGCGGACCAGGCCAAAATCAGGGTCCAAATCAATTGTCCCAAGGGTAAATCGATCACTGCCAAAAACCTCATTTAAGCGGGCAAGCTCTGCTTTAGCGGTTTCGTAAATTTGGACCCGCAAACGTGCCCGTGCCGCTTCAATTTCGGCAACAGAGGGCTGGTAATTTAAAGATCGCAAGCGCAACGACAGCCCCGGTTGGCTGGCATTTTCAAGCCGTTGTGGTAATTCTGCCAATACCGCCTCTGGCAGGCGCGCTTCAGCTGCAATCCGCCAGCGCTCGAATCCCGCTTCATCTTTTAATTTGCGAAAATCGACAACCCGCCAGTTGGCCTTGGGCGAGACCATCAGCAAAGCGTCAGTTGCTGCACTGCGCGATTGATTTAAGAGCCCTGCGGGCACCGCCAGATCAATTTCAATAGCGACATCGCCTTGATCGGTTTCCACCCAGCCTTCGACTTGCAGCCGTAAACTGACACTTTCGCGGCCATCGCTCAGGCCGTTTTCTGCCTTTGCAGGCTCAATGACGCCCAGAGACGCAAAGAGTACCAAAAGGACAATGGACACATCAAACCATCGCCCCAGCGTATTTTTGACCCCATTTAAAAGGCGGTTATGGTATTCCATCAATGTTTCTCACTTGAACTGCATACGTTATCGGCGTTAAACGAATTTTTAGGTATTTTCCGATACTGTTGGTGACTAAAAGCTTATCAAGGTAGTGGGATAAAGCGATGCGCACAATGATCAAAGCGAGCCCCTAATGCAACATCTGCAGCGCCTTGAAGCCGAAAGCATTCACATTATGCGAGAGGTGGCGGCACAATTCCGCAACCCAGTGATGCTGTATTCTATCGGAAAAGACAGCTCCGTTATGCTGCATTTGGCCATAAAAGCTTTCTATCCTGCCAAGCCACCGTTTGCGCTTTTGCATGTGGATACCACCTGGAAGTTTAAAGAGATGATCGCCTTTCGCGATCAGCGCGCCAAAGAACTGGGCCTTGAATTGCTGGTTCATATCAACGCCGATGGGGTGCGTGACGGGGTCGGGCCGTTCAGCCATGGATCGGCCGTGCATACCGATATTATGAAAACCCAAAGCCTGAAACAGGCGCTTGATAAATATGGTTTTGATGCCGCTTTTGGCGGCGCCCGCCGAGACGAGGAAAAGAGCCGCGCCAAAGAACGGGTGTTTTCCTTCCGCACCGGCAGCCATCGCTGGGATCCGAAAAACCAACGCCCCGAACTTTGGAACCTTTATAACGGCCGCATCAATAAAGGCGAAAGTATCCGCGTTTTTCCGCTGTCGAATTGGACCGAATTGGACATTTGGCAATACATTTATCGCGAAGCAATCCCGGTACCCTCTCTTTATTTGGCAAAGCCCCGCCCGGTGGTAAATCGCGATGGCGCTCTGATTATGGTTGATGATGCGCGCATGCCCCTGCGCGAAAATGAAAGCCCTGAAATGAAGTCTGTGCGCTTTCGCACTCTGGGATGTTATCCGCTCACAGGCGCAGTCGAAAGCACGGCAGCAACCTTGCCAGAAGTGATCCGCGAAATGCTGGTCGCAACCACCTCTGAACGTCAAGGACGGGTGATTGACCAAGATGCTGGCGCATCAATGGAAGACAAAAAACAAGAAGGCTATTTTTAATGCCCCAAGATACCGAAAATACGGCCATTGCCGATGTTGAAGACTATTTACGCACCCAAGAGGCCAAAACCCTTTTGCGATTGATCACCTGTGGGTCGGTCGATGACGGCAAGTCAACGCTCCTGGGCCGGTTACTCTATGACTGTAAGTTGTTGTTTGAGGATCAACTTGCCAGTTTGCAGAGTGATTCCGCACGTTTTGGCACCACCGGTACCGATACGCTTGATCTGGCCTTGCTGGTTGATGGCCTGGCGGCCGAACGCGAACAAGGGATTACCATTGATGTCGCCTACCGGTTTTTCACCACCGATAAGCGCAAATTCATCATTGCAGATACCCCCGGCCATGAGCAGTACACCCGCAATATGGCCACGGGTGCCTCGACAGCTGAGGCCGCCATTTTATTGGTTGATGCGCGTAAAGGCGTGCTCACCCAAACCCGCCGTCATAGCTATATCGTCTCGCTGCTGGGGATCCGCCATGTGGTCCTGGCGGTCAACAAGATGGATTTGGTGAATTGGGACGAAACTGTCTTCAACGATATTGCCACTGATTTCCAAGCCTTCGCTGACGAATTGGGCGCACTGAAAGTGACCTGCATCCCTGTTTCTGCACTCACAGGTGATAATATCAGCCAAACCTCAACAGCCATGCCCTGGTATCAGGGCGATACACTGCTCCGCTATCTAGAGACAGTTAATGTTGATGAAGACCGCGCCCAGCAAGGGTTTCGGATGCCTGTGCAATGGGTCAACCGGCCGGATTTAAACTTCCGGGGTTACGCTGGCAGCATCGCCAGCGGTGAGGTTTCGGTGGACGACCCTGTGGTCATTCTGCCTTCAGGCAGGACCAGCCAGATTAAACGCATTGCCCGTTATGACGGTGATCTTGATAGCGCCCGTGCAGGCCAAGCCGTGACACTGGTGTTAAAGGATGAGATTGATGTCTCACGCGGCGACGTTATGAGCGCTGCAACAGATCGTCCCACCGTCGCCGATCAATTTGCCGCGCATATTGTTTGGATGCATGACACTCCCTTGCTGCCGGGGCGCGGCTATCAACTGCGACTCGGCACGACCAGTGTGAACGCCCAGATCACTGAGATTAAGCATAGCGTCGATGTGAATACTTTGGCGCAAATGGCCGCCAAACATCTCGAACTCAACGATGTGGCGTTCTGTAATCTGTCATTGGATCAAGCGATTCCATTTGATCCCTATGGCGACAATCGGGCCATGGGTGCCTTCATTCTGGTGGACCGGATGAGCAATGCCACGGTTGGCTGTGGCATGATCAATTTTGCCTTGCGGCGGGCGGCAAATATTCATCATCACGTCATGAAAGTTGACCAACAAGCCCGGGCCCTAACAAAGCAGCAAAAACCCTGTGTCCTTTGGTTTACCGGCTTATCTGGTGCCGGCAAATCAACAGTTGCTGATCTGGTCGAGCAGCGCCTGCATGCCATTGGTCACCATACCATGCTGCTGGATGGCGATAATGTCCGCTTTGGCCTGAATCGCGACCTTGGGTTTTCAGATGAAGACAGGGTGGAAAATATCCGCCGCGTCGGGGAAGTCTCAAAACTCATGACTGAAGCTGGTTTAATCACGCTGGTCAGTTTCATTTCCCCCTTTCAAAGCGAGCGTAAAATGGCGCGTGATCTACTGGAAGATGATGAATTTTTTGAGATTTTCGTCGATGCACCACTTGACGTTTGTGAGCAACGCGATCCAAAGGGCCTCTATAAAAAGGCTCGGGCCGGTGAAATTCCGAACTTTACCGGCATTGGCAGCGATTATGAACCGCCCGAAAACCCAGAGTTACGGCTTGCCGCGGGCACTGATTCAGCCGACGACCTCGCAACGCAGGTCATCACCATGATGCGTGCCAAAGGCATTATTGCAAACGATTAGCGGCGATTAATCGGCGCTGACGAATTGCCGTTGGGCCGCCATCGCGTCGGTGATGATTTGATCAAGCCCGCTTCTGCTGGCACGCCATTTTAAGACCTTGGACGCTAAATCACTATTGGCCACCAAACGGCCAACATCACCTGCCCGCCGGGGGGCCCGCTGCGGGGTCAGTTTTTGGCCGCTGATCCGTTCGGTCGCCGTAACAATTTGCTGTACCGAATAACCATCGCCAGAGCCAAGATTGGCAACCAAATTAGGGCCCCCTGATAAAAGCCGCTGTAACGCTGTGATATGCGCATCGGCCAAATCGCTGACATGCACATAATCGCGCACACAGGTGCCATCAATGGTGTCGTAATCATTGCCGTAAATTGAGAGTGGGCGCATGCCAAACGCAGCTTGAATAACCAGAGGAATGAGATGGGTTTCAGGATCATGGCGTTCCCCCAGGTCACCCTCGGGATCAGCACCAGCGGCATTGAAATAGCGCAGCGCACAAAAGCTTAAATCACCCCGCTTACTGGCGGCGTGCAGGAGGTCTTCCACATCAGCCTTGTTCTGCCCATAGGGGTTTTCAGGCCGCCGGGGATGATCCTCTGTGATCTTATCCTGCTGCGGCGCGCCATAAACTGCGGCGCTCGATGAAAACACCATATGGCGGATACCCTGCTGCTGCATCTGCGCTAAAAGAATTTGGCTCGCGTCAACATTTTGACGGCGAAACAACGCGGCTTCACAGACCGATCGCCCCGCTTCGATCAAACCCGCAAAATGCAACACAGCTTGCGGTTTATACCTTGCCAGTGCTGCCCCCAACGCGGCACCATCAAGCAGATCGCCAGTCACCAAAGGCCCCCATTTCACCGCATCAGCATGGCCATTGTAAAGATTGTCATAACTGACAGGCAGATAGCCGCTGGCGGCCAGCGCCTTGCACGCATGACTGCCCACAAAACCAGCGCCGCCTGTCACAAGAATTGTTCCCAAGGTCATAAATTTACCTGCTGATCGGTCCATGGTCCGGGCCTGAAAGGCCACGTATCGGTCATTTTTCTGATGTCAGTATACCACCTCCCCCCTAAGAACAACGCTTGCCGAACATTTACCGCCTGTCGCGTGGTCTCTGCGTAACAATCTTGGCTAATGGCCATTTCAGTTACTGGCCATTTCAGTTACTGGCCATTTCGGTTACTGGCCATTTTGGCGCTGGCAGGGTAATTAAATCT
>JBELLC010000050.1:12227-18430 GCA_042088965.1 Nisaea sp.
GTTACTGGCCATTTCGGTTACTGGCCATTTTGGCGCTGGCAGGGTAATTAAATCTGAGCAAACCACGATTTCCGGACCCAAGGGTGGCTGACATGGCAAATACAGCGATGGTACACAAAATAACCCCTGTCGTTCTATCCGGCGGCTCGGGCAGTCGATTATGGCCAATGTCGCGGGCTGGCTATCCAAAGCAATTCCTGGGCCTGCACGGCAATGCGACCATGATCCAGCAAACAATGGCACGTGTCCAAGGCCCTGCCTTTAACCCCGCTTTCGTCATTTGTAATAACGATCATCGGTTTCTGGTTGCTGAGCAGATGCGGCAGGTCGGTTACGCCCTCGATGAAATAATTTTGGAGCCTATCGGCCGCAACACCGCGCCAGCGGCCGCAATCGCCGCCTTGCGGGCGCTCGAAATGCAGGACACAGCGGGCGATGATGCACTGTTATTAATCATGGCATCGGACCATATCATTGCCGATGTAGATGGCTTTTTAAGCGCCGTTGATCGCGCCGCCGCCGCTGCGCGCGATGGTAGCTTGGTGATTTTTGGGATTCAACCAGACAGCCCAGAAACCGGCTATGGATACATTAGGGCGACCGACGCCCTGGCCGGTCATGATGGCCTCCTGAAGGTTGACCAATTTGTTGAAAAGCCTGATTTGCAAACCGCAAAGGGCTTTCTTGCAGATGGACATTATTTTTGGAACAGCGGTATTTTTCTGTTCTCAGCGCAGCATTTCTTAGACGAGCTACACCGTCATCACCCAGAGATGCTGGCTGGCTGCCAACAGGCCCTGGCAAACAGCGAAATGGATTTAACCTTTCGCCGCCTTGACCATGATGCTTTCGAGGCGATCCAAGGTGATTCCATTGACTATACCGTGATGGAGAAAACCAGCCGGGCGGCGGTGGTACCCGTTGATATTGGCTGGAATGATGTGGGCGCCTGGTCAGCGCTTTACGACATTGCCCCCAAAGACAGCGCCGGCAATGCCAGCCATGGGGATGTGCTGTTGCACAACACTGCCAATAGTTATGTGCGGGCAAGCCATCAATTGGTTGCGGTTGTCGGCCTTGACGATGTGGTTGTGGTGGCCACAGATGACGCGGTTTTGGTCACGGCCCGTGATCATGCCGGCGCGGTGAAAACCTTGGTTGAGCAGATGAAAGCGGATGGCCGCCCTGAGCCTGACTTACCCGCCACAGTGCATCGGCCATGGGGCAGTTACCGCAGCATCGATCATGGTGATCATTTCCAGGTAAAGCACATTAGCGTCAATCCTGGCGGTCAATTATCCCTTCAAAAGCACCAGCACCGGGCCGAACATTGGGTCATTGTCAGCGGCACCGCAAAGGTCACCCGTGGCCGCGAGGTTTTTGTTCTCAACGCCAATCAATCAACCTATATCCCCGCGGGCGAGATCCACCGGTTGGAGAATGTTGGCAGCCATGACCTGCATCTCATTGAAGTGCAATCGGGGCATTATCTGGGCGAAGATGATATCGTGCGCTTTGAAGATGATTATGGGCGGACAGATAAATTAACAAATTAACGGGCCAAAACAGCGCTGCTGTGGTCTTATTTTCATCGCACGCTATCCGAGGTCTAAGATTTAAGATATATTTTACCCGTCATAGGTGTGTTTGCCGCCGCTAACTGGAGTGTCGAGAAGAATGGACCGATCAAGCCATCTAAAAAACGACCTGCTACAGTCATTGTTTAAAATCGCCGAAGAACGATTCTCACCGACAAAATCCCGTGAGTTGGCACTATTCCTTGAGAATTTCTTCCGCCATGTGCCACCAAGCGATATTTTTGACCATGACCCCGAGGACCTTTTTGGCGCGGCGGTCACCATTTGGCAGTTTGCCCAAGACCGCCAGCCCGGCGATGTGAAGCTGCGTGCTTATAACCCACGATTTGAATCTGATGGCTGGCAATCATCACATTCTGTGATTGAAATCATCAATGACGATATGCCGTTTTTGGTCGATTCTGTCACCGCTGCCCTAAACCAAATGGGCCTAACTGTTCATTTGGTCATCCATCCTATCATACACATGGATCGCCGCCCGGCAGGCAAGCCCAAATTGCTTGACGGGGCAACTGACGGGACCACAACCGGGGCCGAATCTTTCATGCATGTGCAAGTCTCTGCACAATCCTCAGAGCAAGATTTAGCCAATATCCAAGCCAATTTACAGCACGTCCTCAGCGATGTCCGAGCCGCTGTTGAAGATTGGAATTCCATGCGCAAGCAAATGCGCGCTGTCATCAAAACGGTCAGCCAGCCGCAGCTGCCAAAAAACCTTACTGACGAAATTGATGCAACTGAGATTTTAGCTTTCCTGACCTGGATCGAGGACAATAATTTCACCTTCCTCGGCTATCGCGCCTACGATTATGTGGGCCGCGGCAAGACCGCCCGGATTGAAGAAGCGGGCCCCGGCCTTGGGTTGCTCCGGAACCCTGGATTGGCCGTCTTTGACAATATGCGCGATCTTGGCCAATTGCCGGTCGATATCCGCGACTTTTTATTGACGCCGCGGCTGTTGATGGTGATGAAATCCAATCAACGCTCCACCGTGCATCGTAGCGTGCATTTAGATGTTATTTCGGTTCAAAAGCTGAATGCCAAAGGCAAAGTCATCGGTGAGCATCGCTTTGTTGGCCTCTTCACCTCTGTTGCCTATAACACCCGGCCCGCCGATATTCCGCTCTTACGCCAAAAAGTAACGCAAATTAGCGCGCTGGCGGGGCTCAAGCCATCGAGTCATGATCACAAAGCCCTAGAGAATGTGCTTGAAACCTATCCCCGTGATGACTTTTTCCAAGCTGATGTGTCAGAGCTTTGCCAGATCGCCTTGGGGATTGTTTACTTACAAGAACGCAAACGAACCGCTCTGTTCGTCCGCTATGATGCCTTTGAACGTTTCGTTTCCTGCCTGATCTATGTTTCGCGTGATACCTATTCGACCATTATCCGGCAGCGCTTTAGCGAACTCCTCAGTTCCGCCTTTAACGGCGAGGTTGCCGCTTTCTATACCCAAATGTCAGAAAGCACCCTGACGCGGCTCCATGTGATCGTTCGCACCACCCGGGGGGCTATTCCAGATGTTGACCTCGCTGCACTTGAATCGCGGCTCATTGATGCGGCCCGCTCTTGGGACGATAAACTGCATCAAAGCTTGACCGATAGCCACGGCGAAGAAGCTGGCAATCATTTGATGGCAAGCTATGGCAGACATTTTCCAACCGCGTATCGTGAGCGGTTTTCAGTGCATGCTGCGGCAGCTGATATTGAACGAATGGAAAGCTTGGAGCCGGATCACAGCCTGGCCATGAACTTGTTCCGCCCCGTTGGTGTAGAAACCCATTTCTTGCATTTTAAAATTTATCATCTTGGCAGCCCGGTGCCGCTGTCAGATATCATGCCCATGATTGAAAATATGGGCTTGAAGGTGATCAGTGAGCATCCCTTTGCTGTCCAACGCCAGAATGACAGCATTTATATCCATGAATTCATCATGACCGTGGCAGACGGAATCAGCTGTCATTTAGCCGACGTACGCGAGAGTTTCCAGGACGCATTTCAAGCTGTTTGGCGCGGTGATATGGAAAATGACGGCTTCAACAGCTTGGTCTTGCGGGCGGGGCTTACCTGGCCTTTGGTTGCTGTACTGCGCGCCTATGCCCGTTACCTCCGCCAAGCGCGGGTCGCTTTCTCACTCGACTATATGCAAGAAACCCTGAACCGCCATGCCGCCATCACGGCGCGTCTGATTGACTATTTCAAAGCCCGTTTCGCCCTAGACATGGATGATGACCAGCGGGCAAAGGCGATGACCACGATCAGCGCTGACATTGAGGACAGGCTGAGCGGGGTTGCCAACCTCGATGAAGATCGCATCCTTCGGCGATTTGTAAATCTGATTGAGTGCAGCTTGCGCTGTAACTTCTTTCAAACAGAAAATGGCCACAGCAAACCATATTTTGCCGTTAAACTGGACAGTCAGCGTATTGACGAGCTGCCCGCCCCCCGGCCTTTGATGGAAGTTTGGGTTTGCTCGCCGCGGGTCGAAGGGGTGCATTTACGCGGCGGTAAAATCGCCCGTGGCGGCATTCGTTGGTCGGACCGACGGGAAGATTTCCGCACCGAAGTCTTGGGCTTAATGAAAGCGCAGATGGTGAAAAACGCCGTCATTATCCCTGTTGGCTCGAAAGGCGGGTTTGTCATTAAACAGCCCGCCGCAAGCCGAGACGCACAGCAGGCAGAAGCTATCGCCTGCTATCAATTCTTAATGCGTGGATTGCTGGATTTAACCGATAACATTAAGGGCGATGACATCATCCAGCCCACAAATCTGGTCTGCCATGATGCGCCTGATCCCTATCTGGTGGTTGCCGCCGACAAAGGCACAGCAACCTTTTCCGATATCGCAAATAATGTCGCCCGCGACTATGGGTTTTGGTTAGATGACGCCTTTGCCTCTGGCGGGTCTAACGGCTATGACCATAAAAAAATGGCGATTACAGCGCGCGGTGCTTGGGAATCGGTAAAACGTCATTTCCGCGAAATGGATCATGATATTCAACGCCAGGATTTTACCGTCATTGGCTGTGGTGATATGTCTGGTGATGTCTTTGGTAATGGTATGCTGCTCTCAAAGCATATCCGTCTGCTCGCTGCCTTTAATCACCTGCATATCTTCATTGATCCCAATCCAGACGCCGCCAGCAGTTGGACCGAACGCCAGCGCTTGTTTCATCTGCCACGGTCGAGCTGGTCTGATTATGATCCGAAAAAGATATCTAAAGGCGGCGGGGTTTTTGAGCGCAGCGCAAAGTCGCTCACCCTGACAACTGAAATAAAATCGGTCCTTGGGATCGACCAAACCAAGGTGACGCCCTTTGAGCTGATCCGACATCTGCTGAAAATGCCCGCTGATCTCATGTGGTTTGGCGGTATTGGCACTTATGTGCGCGGTGCAGAGGAAAGCGATGTGGCGGTGGGGGATCGCGCGAATGACGCGATCCGGATCAGTGCCGATCAGGTGCGCGCCAAAGTCATCGGCGAAGGCGCTAACCTTGGGGTCACGCAACAAGCGCGGATTGAATTTGCCCTACAGGGTGGGCGGATCAACACCGATGCGATTGATAATTCCGCAGGTGTCGATTGCTCTGATCATGAAGTTAATATCAAAATCCTGTTAAGCGAGGTGCTCGCCGCAGGCGACCTTACCGGCAAACAGCGCGACCAATTATTGGCCGAGATGACAGACCGCGTCGCCGAACTGGTCTTGCGGGATAATTATGATCAGACCCAAGCGTTAACCCTCGCTGAAAGTGATGGGGTGCTCGCCTTGGATGGTCAAAATAGGCTCATGCGGCAGCTTGAACGGGGGCCATTAAACCTTCGCCGCCGCCTCGAGGGGCTGCCAAATGACGAAGAAATTGCCGAGCGCCGCAGCACTGGCATTGGCCTGACCCGACCCGAGCTGGCGGTCTTGTTGTCCTACGCAAAAATGGCACTTTATGATGATCTCCTGGCCACTGATTTGCCAGATGACCCAGCGCTGCGCAACGATCTCATCCGCTATTTCCCAGAGAAATTATGGCAAAAATTCCCTGATGTCATTCCCCACCATCGGCTGCACCGCGAAATCATCGCAGCCTCGGTAACCAATTCCATGATCAACCGAGTTGGCGCATTATTTGTAAATGACCTGAACGAGCAAACCGGCGGTACTGCCGCTGATATCGCCCGCGCCTATTTGGTTGCCCGTGATGTCTTTGATGTGCGCAATCTATGGGCCGCTGTCGACGCCCTCGATAACAAAGTTGCCAGCCATGTTCAAACCACCATGTTGTTGCGCCTTAAGGCCATGGTCGTGCGGGGGGCGATCTGGTTCCTACGTCATGCACCGCAGCCACTTGATATTGCTGCTGTGCGCGCCGCCTATCAGGATGGGGTGACAGAAATTGGCAAAGGCCTTGAGCTTTATTTAAGCCATGATGAAAACCTGGCCTTGCAAAACAATCTTCAAGACCTGCAGCAAGCTGGCGTTCCTGCCACCCTCGCCCGATCAATCGCCGCCAGTGATTTTCTCGCACCAGCCGGTGACATTGTTCGGCTGGCCAGTGCCCTGAACTGCGATGTGAACAGTGTTGCAACGATCTACTTTGATCTGGGGCAACG
>JBELLC010000205.1:0-2839 GCA_042088965.1 Nisaea sp.
GCTTGACAGAGACCTATGGGCCGTCGACGTTATGTGTCTGGCCGCCGGAATGGGATGGCTTGGATGCTGCGGCGCGGGCCCGTAAAATGGCCCGCCAAGGGGTCTATTACCCGACCCGTGAGGGCATGCGCGGGGTTGATCCTGAGACAGGCGAAGATATCCCCCATGATGGCGAGACGGTTGGCGAGCTTTGGCTGCGGGGCAATACGGTCATGAAAGGCTACTTAAAAAATCCCCAAGCGAGCCGCGAAGCCTTCGCCAACGGCTGGTTCCATACCGGTGATTTGGTGGCGATTCATCCTGATGGCTATGCCGAGGTAAAAGATCGCTCAAAGGACATCATCATTTCTGGCGGCGAGAATATTTCCAGTTTGGAAGTTGAAGAGGTCTTATTCCGGCATCCAAAAATCATGGAAGCGGCGGTGGTCGCAAAACCCGATGATAAATGGGGGGAGACCCCGTGTGCGTTCATCACGTTAGTGCCAGGGCAAATGCTTGAGGCTGCGGATGTGATCAGCTGGTGTCGGCAGAATATGGCTGGCTTTAAAGTGCCGCGTTATGTGGTCTTTGGTGACTTGCCAAAAACCTCAACAGGGAAGATTCAAAAATTCGTTCTGCGCCAGGACGCTATGAGTATTTAATTCGGGCATTTTGCCACGTAAGGCTATGTCTTATTTTCATTATGTGCCATTGATGGCGCTTATTGAGACACGATAACACTTAGGAGCTTATTGGTGAGTAATCAACATTTGGATGGCCCACATTTTCTTCAATTGCCAGGGCCAAGTAATGTTCCTGGGCGTATCTTGCGGGCCATGTCGGCACCCACGATTGATCATCGTGGTCCAGAATTTGGGCGCTTTGCGACATCTGTTCTCACCGATATCCGGCGTATTTTTAAAACCGAACAGCCGGTGATTATTTATCCTTCCTCTGGGACCGGCGCCTGGGAAGCTGCTTTGGTTAATTTATTGCTGCCAGGGGATAAGGTTTTAATGTTTGAAACCGGCCATTTTGCGACCCTTTGGCGGTCGATGGCAGAACGGTTGGGCCTTGAGGTGATTTTCGTCGAGGGTGACTGGCGGCGCGGCGTTGATCCTGCGCGTGTTGAAGCCATGCTGGCCGATGACAAAGGCCATGATATCAAAGCGGTCTGTGCTGTCCACAATGAGACCTCGACAGGGGTGACATCGCGCATTGGTGAGGTCCGCAAGGCAATTGATGCGGCCAATCACCCCGCCTTTCTTCTTGTGGATACCATCTCAGGTCTTGGTTCCATGGATTACCGCCATGATGAATGGGAGGTTGATGTCACGGTTTCAGGGTCTCAAAAAGGTCTCATGTTGCCGCCTGGATTGGGATTTAATGCCATTAGTGCGAAAGCCCAAAAAGCGGCCGAAAAAGTCGATAGCAAACAGTCTTATTGGCAATGGGGTGAAATGTTGGCCATGAACAAGACCGGCTATTTCCCCTATACCCCCGCGACCAATCTGTTGTTTGGGCTGCGGGAAGCGATGGATATGATGTTTGAAGAAGGGCTGGAGCGGGTATTCCATCGCCATGCCCGCCTCGGCGAAGCGACCCGGCAAGCGGTGCGCGCCTGGGGCTTGGAAATTCAATGTCTAGAGCCTAGCGAGTATTCAAACGTACTGACAGCGGTGCGTTTGCCAGAAGGGCATGATGCGGACGCACTTCGGAAAATCATTTTGGAGCGGTTTAATATGTCGCTTGGCAATGGTTTGACCAAATTGGCTGGGCGGGTATTCCGCATTGGTCATCTTGGCGATACCAATGATTTGATGATTTCCGGCACCCTATCCGGCGTTGAAATGGGCTTATCACTGACAGGTGTGCCGCATAATGCGGGCGGCATTACAGCGGCATTGGATCATTTAAAGTCGACCCCACAAGAGGTGTAAAGGGAGAGGTTTTATGCGAAATTCTCAGGTTGAAGTTGTTCCGTTAGGTGCCAATTGTGGTGCCACGATCCACGGTATTGATTTAAACAGCGCCACGGATGAAGAACTCGATCAAGTGCGCCAAGCGGTTTATCACTATGGGGTGGTGACGCTTCCTCAACAGGAATTGGAACCTGAGAGCCAAATTCGTTTGGCGAAGCGTTTTGGCACCCCTGAGCCGCATAAAATCGCTAAAGGGTTGGAGGGCTTCCCGCTGATCACCCGGATCCATAAAGCGGCGGGGGATGCTGCGACCTTCGGCGTTGGCTGGCATACTGATAATTCATTCCAGGATCAACCGACGTCAATTTCTATCCTGTCGGCGCGCAAATTACCCCCCGTGGGCGGTGATACGCTCTACGCCAATCAATATGTTGCCTATGAGGCATTGTCCGCGGGGATGAAGCGGATGCTGGATGGCCTGGTCGCGGTTCATAGCGCCAAATATGCCTTTACCGTGCCAACAGCCACAGAACGTTACGGCAATGATGAGGCCACCATCAGTTATGAGATGAATGACATCGTTTACGCTGAGGTGGAACATCCGGTGGTTCGCACCCATCCTGAAACGGGGGCCAAGGCGTTGTATGTGAACCCAATGTTTACAATTCGTTTCAAGGATATGACCGAGGCAGAAAGCAAGCCGTTGCTGACGTATTTATATGAGCACGGCACGCAGCCCGAAATGCAATGCCGGGTGCAATGGTCAGAGCGGGCGGTCACATTATGGGATAATCGGTGTGTGCAGCATTATGCAATGAATGACTATCAGCAATATGAACGCATTCTTGACCGTATTACCGTGCAGGGTGAGCAACCTGTTTAAGGCGTAAAACGCCGCCTAAAGAGAACCGTGTTGATGGCCACAGGGGGCAGCGATG
>JBELLC010000051.1:0-16247 GCA_042088965.1 Nisaea sp.
ACATCAGCGCTGACAATTTCAACTTTGCAGGTCGGTGTTTGCGCGCGGATTTCTGCTTCGGCCGCAGCCAGGTTATCTTGCCGCCGGGCCACCAAAACCACATTAGCGCCTGCTGCCGCAAAGGCTAGGCCCATGGCCTTGCCCAGGCCCAAGCTACCGCCCGTAATCAGGGCCGTGCGGCCATCCAATCTCAACTCCATCTTTTCCCCCAAGCCGATAAATAAACGCCCCTACGTCAGGCTTGCACAGAACCGCTGAATGCGTTGGCATGCATCTTCTAGCACCTCGGTCGCGGTGGCATAAGAAATACGGAAATGGGGGCTGAGGCCAAAGGCCTCACCATGGACTGCCGCCACCCCTTCTGCGCCTAACAATTCACTGACAAAATCTTCATCATTCTCAATTACTTTGCCCGATGGTGCCGTCTTGCCGATACAGCCACTAACCGAGGGATAAACATAAAACGCCCCTTCAGGGGTATGGCAGTTAATGCCTGGTGCTTGATTCAGCATCGAGACGACCAAGTCACGGCGGGCTTTGAAAACCTCATTATTGGACGCCAAGAAATCCATGGGCCCATCAAGGGCTGTGACGGAAGCTGCCTGGGCAATCGAGTTTGGATTAGACGTCGACTGCGACTGGATGGTCCGAATCGCCTTGATCAAACTGGCTGGACCAGCGGCATAGCCAATCCGCCATCCTGTCATACAAAACGCTTTTGACATACCATTACAGGTCAAAGTGCGGTCATATAGTCCGGGCTCAACCTCGGCAGGCGTGCAAAATTCAAAATCATCATAGACCAGATGTTCATACATATCGTCGGTCATCACCCAAACCTGTGGATGGCGCATCAATACATCCGTGATTTTGACCATATCTTCACGGCGATAACCAGCCCCTGTTGGGTTCGACGGGCTGTTCATGATCAACCATTTGGTCTTCGGTGTGATTGCCGCCTCAAGATCTTCTGGTTGCAGGATAAAGCGATTTTCTTGGCTGCATTCAACGACCACAGGGGTCCCGCCTGCCAGCAAAACCATATCGGGATAAGAGACCCAATATGGCGCTGGGATAATCACCTCATCGCCCACATCCAGGCTGGCCATCAGGGCATTATACAAGACCTGTTTGCCGCCGGTGCCGATGGTGACCTGATCATTTGTATAGCTCAGGTTGTTATCGCGTTGGAACTTGCGGACAATCGCTGCTTTGAGCTCTGGGGTGCCATCGGGATCAGTGTATCGGGTCTCGCCGCGATGCATGGCGTCAATTGCCGCCTCAACAACATGTGCTGGGGTGTCAAAATCAGGCTCACCCGCGCTTAACCCAATAACGTCTTGCCCCTCAGCTTTCAGCGCCCGCGCTTTGGCAGAGATTGCAATGGTTGGTGATGGCTTGATGGCATCAAGACGTTTGGCGATAATACCCATGGTTTCCCCCGGGAAATAAAGATTTCGACAGTGTTGTTTCGTGGCATTTAAATCAGCCGAAAGCCTACGCCTGTCCCCCAGCGGATGCAAGTCACCAGACGGTAAATAAACAATATGCTAGCATTTGCAGAGCGCGCGCCCGAGGAGCCAAAAAATGAGCCCTGAAAATAATGATTTGATTGTCGACACCAATGTGATGGTTCAGATGCGCGATGGCGTTCATCTGGCGACAGACATCTATCGTCCTGCGTCTCGGCCAGGACCTTTCCCCGTGATCTTTGAGCGCACCCCTTATGGCAAGACCGAACCCAGCCCGCGGGAAGGCACCAAAGCCCAACCAGAGGCTCGGCCGCGCGCCGAGGTGGCAGCCTTTTTTGTCGCTCATGGCTATGCTGTGGTCTTTCAAGATTGCCGGGGACGCTGGCAATCCGAAGGCCAATTTGAAAAATATCTGGCCGAAGGCGAAGATGGCTATGACAGCTTTGCCTGGATTGTTGCGCAACCGTGGTGCAATGGCAAGATTGGCACCATGGGCCTGTCCTATGCCGCTCATACGCAGGTTGCTGCCGCCTGCCTGAACCCGCCAGGGCTGACGTGTATGATGATCGACAGCGGTGGTTTTTCCGACGCTTATCAGGCCGGTATTCGCCAAGGCGGCGCCTTTGAATTAAAGCAGGCAACCTGGGCCTTAAAGCAAGCCAAACTGTCGCCTGAAGCCGCCGCAGATCCTGTTCTGAAAGCCGCCCTTGAAAGCGAAGACCCTCACAGTTGGTTTGCTGCCATGCCCTGGAAGCCAGGCCATTCTCCTTTGAAATGGCACCCTGACTATGAAGCGTATTTGTTTGCGCAATGGCGCCATGGCATTGACGGCGACTATTGGCGTCAGCTGGGTATTTTTGCCGCTGGCTACTGGCAGCAGTTTGCCAATGTACCCATGGTCCATATCTCGAGCTGGTATGACGCCTATGTGCGCACAGCGACCGAGAATTACCTTGGCCTTCAGGCAGCAGGCAAAGGCCCGTTATGGCTGGTGATGGGGCCGTGGACGCATGGCGACCGCTCACTTCAGGTCATGGGAGATGTGGACTTTGGCGATCAAGCCACGCTTGATGGTAATCTCAGCGATGATTTCTTCAGCTATCGGCTGCGCTGGTTTGACCAGTGGTTACGCGGGATAGATCACGGCGTCGCCAGCGATCCGCCGGTTAAGCTTTTCGTGATGGGCGGCGGTGATGGCCGCAAAACAGCCGAGGGCCATTTGCATCATGGCGGCGCATGGCGCGATTTTGCGGATTGGCCACCACCTGAGATCACGCCCAGCAAGCTGTATTTGCATGAAGATGGCAGCTTGTCTGAAAGCCCAGCGGAGCGCGCCGATAGCGCCCTCACCTATGATTACGATCCCGGCCAGCCTGTACCCTCCATCGGCGGTACCATGACATCAGGCGAACCAATCATGGTTGGTGGGGCTTTTGATCAGCGGGAAAGCGACGCCTTTTTTGGCTCAAAAAAGCCATACTTACCCTTGTCTGCCCGCCCCGACATCCTGGTTTTTGAGACCCCGCCCTTAAGCGCCGATCTCACCATCGCCGGGCCGATCAGCGTTCACTTGCAGATCAGCTCCGACTGCGTTGATACCGATTTTACAGCCAAGCTTATTGATCTGCATCCACCCAGCGCCGACTATCCGCAAGGTTATGCGATGAACATCACCGATGGCATTCTGCGCTGCCGCTATCGGCAGTCTTGGACGCATCCGACAATGATGACACCTGGGCAAATCTATGCGATTACCCTAGAGCCGTTTGCCAGCGCCAATTGTTTCAAAGCAGGTCACCGTATTCGTCTCGATATTTCCTCGTCTAACTATCCGCATTTTGACATCAACCCAAATACCGGCGCCCCAGAAGGTGATTGGCGACGCCATAAAATTGCTGCAAACACTGTCTATATGAACCGCCGTCACCGCTCATACATCACCTTGCCGGTGATTAAACCATCTGCCTAATTGCTGGAGTTTTCATGGAATTTGATCTTTCCAAACTAAACAACAAAGACCGTTACAAGCTGATCACCTCAACGATCATCCCACGGCCAATTGCATTGATTTCAACTGTCGATGATGACGGCGTGTTAAATGCCGCCCCTTACAGCTTTTTCAATGCGTTTTCAGAGGATCCGCCGGTTTGCGTAATCGGCATACAGCGGCGTCCCGATCTGCGTCCCAAAGATACCTCACGACTGATCCGTGATAATGGCGAGTTTGTTGTCAACCTGGTGGATATGAACATTGCCGAAGGTATGAACATTACCGCCATTGATTTTGACCCGGAAATCGATGAATTCGATCTGGCAGGCTTTACCCCTGTTGCCAGCAGCAAAATCAAGCCGCCCCGTATTGGTGAGGCCCCCGTCGCCTTTGAATGCCGCCGCACGGTTACCCTACAACTTAGCGCCGAGCGTGATATTGTGGTCGCAGAAATGCTGCATATGCATGTCCGAGACGGCTTGATTGACCCAGAGACACTTTATCTTGACCGCGAAAAATACGACGTCATTGGCCGTCTTTATGCCGATCTATACGCCCCGCTGCGCGACGTCTTTTCTTTGCAACGGTGGCAGCCAGACGCCTATTTGGCGGCCCATCGCAAAGATAAAGACGACACCCTTTAACCGCTTGCGAAAAAGGAATTAAACCAATGAAGCTTTATGATTACACCATGGCCCCAAACCCGCGCCGGGTGCGGATTTTCATCGCCGAAAAAGGCCTTGATATCGAGAATGTGACTGTTGATCTTGGCGCCAAAGAACAGTTGCAAGACGCTTATCGCGCCAAAAACCCGGAACTTCTGGTCCCCGCGCTGGAATTAGATGATGGCACCATCATTGGCGAAACAATGGCCATCTGCCGGTATCTTGAGGAAATCCACCCACAGCCTGCTTTACTCGGTCAAACCGCTTTGGAAAAAGCCCAGGTGGAAATGTGGCAACGGCGCATGGAAATGAACGGCTTGGCAGCAGTTGCAGAAGCCTTCCGGAACACGGTCCCCGGCTTTGCAGGTCGTGCCGTGGCAGGCCCGCATGATTACGAACAAATCCCCGATCTGGCCGCCCGTGGTTTACAGCGTATTGAGCATTTCTTCACAGATTTAAACAACCACTTGGCCAGCAGCCCTTATGTGGCAGGCGACGCCTATTCAGTTGCAGACATCACCGCCTTGGTGGCAATTGATTTTGCCAAGGTTACCAAAAAACGCCCGGATGAAAGCTTAACCGCTCTGGCCGCTTGGCGTGAGAAAGTCTCTGCACGGCCAAGTGCCAAAGCCTAGGCTGTTATATCGCTTAACCCCTCGGCAAAGGCATTAATGCGATCTAATGCTGTGTCGAGGGTCGCCCTATCGGTGGCATAAGAAATTCGAAAATGGGGCGACAGACCATAGGCCGCACCGTGCACAACCGCGACTTCTTGCTCTTCGAGCAAACACTCCGCAACATCGCTGTCATTGGTCAGCAACACGCCCGCCGCCGTGCGCTGCCCCAGCCATTGGCGGCAATCCGGAAATACATAAAACGCCCCATCAGGCAAGCCGCAGCGTAATCCAGCAATTTGGTTAAGGCGGGCAACCACGTGATCACGGCGGGCTTTGAAACTGGCGCGCCGTTCAAGCACCACGGTTTGATCCCCCCTGAGCGCTTCGGCCGCCGCCGCTTGGCTGATCGAACAGGCGCCGCCGGTCACCTGGCTTTGCATTTTTGCCATCGCCTTGATCAAGTCAGCATTGCCACCGGCATAACCAATACGCCAACCGGTCATCGCATAGGCTTTGGAGACGCCGTTCATGGTTAATATCCGGTCATCCAGTTCTGGGGCGACCTGGGCGATGGTCACAAACTTGCCGTCAAAAACCAGATGCTCATAAATATCATCGCTGAGAACCCGGATCTGTGGATGGCGCGCCAAAACCGCTGCCAGCGCGATCAAATCTTCTGTCCGATAACAGCCACCTGAGGGGTTATTGGGGGAGTTTAAAACCAACCAGCGGGTATTTTCCGTGATCGCCGCCTCAAGTGCCGAGGGGGTCAGCCGAAAGCCATTTTGTAATTCAGTTGCAACAAACACAGGCGTGCCACCTGCATATTTCACAATATCAGGATAACTGACCCAATAAGGGGCAGGCACAATCACTTCATCACCGGTATTAATGGTCGCCGCAAAGGCATTAAAAATGATCTGCTTGCCGCCATTGGCAACCAAGATTTGATCAAGGGCGTAATCAAGGCCGTTTTCGCGTTTAAACTTGCTTTGAATGGCGCGCTTTAACGGATCGGTTCCCGCTAACGGCGGATAGCCCGTCTCGCCGCGATCCATGGCGGCTTTGGCCGCATCTTTTACATGTTCCGGGGTGTCAAAATCCGGCTGCCCCATGGACAGCGCCAACACATCGCGGCCGGCTGCACGCATCGCGCGGGCACGTTGTGTCATGACCGCGGACGCGGAGGTTTCAATACGATTTAAAGCGGCGGCAAACATGTATTCCTCAATCTTTGGGATGACCACACTCAAGCGCCCAGGATAGGGGCTTGAGTGCTATCCGCAAACCAAGAAATTTTGCCCCTATCGGCCACGGTTTAACTGGCCTGTTGGGCAGCCATGGCAGCTGATTTTCCCGCTTGGCGGCCAAACACGGCGCCACTCATCAACCCGGTACCACCTGCGTAATTAAAGTAAAACAGCCCACCAACCAATTCACCGGCAGCGTAAAGCCCCGGGATCGCTTGCATATCAGTGTCAACAACGCCGCCATGCTCGTCAATCCGCAAGCCACCAAAGGTAAAGGTCACGCCGCAGGTAATCGCATAGGCTTCATAAGGGGCCTCATCGAGAACATTGGCCCAGTTTGATTTTGGTACCGCCAAACCGGTGGTCCCCCGGCCATCAAGCACGGCCGGATTAAAGCGAACGTCGGTCTGCACCGCAGCATTGTATTCCTTCAAGGTTTTCAGGGCTTGGTCAGCATTCACACCTTCTAATTTGGTGACCAATTCTTCTAGCGTATTAGCTGTCACCTTGGTCATCCGCCGAATCCGATATTCATCGCGCAGCAACGGTAAGACTTTGCTGTCAAAGATCTGCCACGCAAACTGCCCCGGCTGCGATAGAATCTCGCGGCCATATTTAGCATAGGTGTAATTGCGGAAATCAGCGCCCTCATCAACAAACCGCTGCCCGTCGGCATTGATGATCAGGCCCAAAGGATAAGAATGTTTTTGAAAGTTATCGCCAACCGATAAATCGCCATATTCTGGGGCATTCAAATCCCAACCAACCGCATGGCAACCAGACCAGTTGCCATAAGGCATGGCCCCAATATCGAGGGCCATTTTGATTCCCTCACCCATATTATGGCGGGTGCCACGCACTTTCACCAAATCCCAACCGGGGCCAAGGTAACGTGTGCGCCAATCGGAATTACTTTCAAAGCCGCCTGCTGCCAGAACCACTGACTTGGCAAACATATCTTCGACCTTACCTTGATGTTTGACTTTTACGCCGCGCACCCGCTCGTGATCGTAGATCAGCTCAATGGCGCGGTGCTCAAACAACACTGGAATGCCAAGGTCACCCGCGATCTTTGACTGCATTTCCCAAATGCCGTGACCACCCCCCCAATATTCCAGGACCAAACCGCCCCAAAACTTCATCTTGCCATCAACTTTAAAAGCCTGACGGTTATACATCGGCATGAAACGCATGCCTTTTGAGCGCATCCACTGAGCTGTTTCAAGCGACCGGGTGACCAATGCTTCACACAGCTGTGGATCGGTGCGGTATTGCGTCACACGAAACATGTCATCGTAATATTGATCGGTGGTATAGGTGCCAAAATCGCTGGTCTCAATCTCCTCATCGGTGAGGTCTACCAACGTGGCGATGTCTTGTAAGCCGTTATGGGCAAAGCGCATGGCCCCGGCGGTATAGCGAGAATTGCCGCCCGCCTCGTCCTCTGGCGCACGCTCTAGGATGACCACTTTGGCACCTTGCTCATGGGCCGACAAGGCGGCGCACATGGCTGCATTTCCCGCGCCGACAACAATGACATCATATTCTTCGTTCATGGTCTTCAAATCCTTTGGTCATATTATGGATTGGCTAAAATGTGGCGGCACGGCCGACTGATGTGCGTGACATATGTTTTATTGCTGGCCAAGCAAGCGGCGGCGGAACAACAGCTTACATTCCACGGCGTCAAGGTTGCGCTTATAAACCGGCGGCGGATCGGTGGTTACCCGTGCCCAGATAAACACCGGCCCATTGCCCTGGCGAATCGCCCGCGCAGCGTCAGCCAGCTGATCTTCTGTGGACACTGTGCGGGTGATTTGAATGCCAGCACCGCGGGCGATCATTTCCAGATCGACACCTTTATTTGTGTGACTCGGCTGATAGCCTGTTTCACCGTTATGACCGTTATCGACGCAGACAATCGCCAGATTGCTGGGTTGCTCGGCACCGATTGTCGCCAGGGCACCGACCCCCATCAGCAATTCTGCATCACCGGTCACCACCAGCACCTGCCGGTCTGGTTGCGCCAGCGCCAAGCCAAAGCCGGTCATACAGGCTGCCCCCATGGCCCCTGTCATCAGAAATTGAATACCCGATTCTTGGCTCAGGTGGCCGACATCCTTGCCGGTTCCCGCAAGGCCAGAAATGATTAAAAAGTCATTTGGGTCACCAATAATTTTTGGCACCGCCTGTTTGCGATCTAAAACCCGTGGGCTTGCCTGTTGCATTATTTGCTCCTCCACCAGCGCTTTAAAACGGCTTCGCGCCGATGAGTTTTTGCGATAACAGCACCGCTGTTGCTTGATTGGCGGCGTAGGCGGCATTGACAGCGGCGGTCACTGTCGGCACCACATCTTCGGGCGTATGGGCCCAGTGGCAGCGCACATTCATCGCTGTCAAGGTCGCTTCTGTGGCCTGTCCCATCGGGTATTGCCAGGCGTTTTGTTCACCAAAATCACCGCGCATGCTAACCAGAGCCACAAACGGGAATTGCGCAATCTGGACTAACGAGAGCAGGTTAATGCAGTTGCCAACGCCGCTTGACTGCATCGCCAGCACCGCTCGCTGGCCGCCAAGGTGCGCGCCTGCAAGCAAGCCAATACCTTCAGATTCAATTGTTAGGCCAATTGATTGCGCTGCCGGGTCTTCATAGGCACGATTAATCAGCACCTTGTGACCGGCATCCGGTACATGGCCAAAAATCGTCACGTCATGGGCGCGCAAACAGTCGTAAAGCTGATTTGGCCAATCGCTGGCATCCCCACTCATCCTCATTCCCTTCGGTAATTTTGGTATATGTATGCAAAAAATTGATGTTGGATCAATCTTTTTTGCCGAAAAACCAGCTTTTTGGATTGTTTCTGGCAATAATTACGCCGCACGATTGGTGTTCTGAGTTTTTTTGTATACAATAACCGCGCTTCTAAACTGAGGCCGCACACGAAAAGGGCTGGCGGATGGGCAAACCTCTCGCGCTGTCAACAATGGACGCCGCAAAGACACCAACCGAGACCGTAAAACCTGCCGATACCTCGCGCGGGCAGCATGTCTATGTGACTTTGACCGCGGCCATCCGGGATGGCCAGCTGCGCCCTGGCATGCGCCTACGTGAGGTTGAGATTGCTGCCGAATTAGGGGTCAGCCGGACCCCTGTTCGAGAAGCCCTCAAACGCCTACAGGCAGATGGCTTGGCAGAGGCGACATTGCATGCCGGCATGACGGTTACCAGCCTCAGTCGACAGCAGATTATTGAGCTGTATGCGATGCGGATCGAGCTGGAAGGCATGGCCGCACGGCTGGCGGCGCAATTTGCAACCGATCAAGAGATCGCAGCGTTACAGGCCCATCTGCAAGCCGCAGAAGCCGCCTTGGAAGACGCCGCCGAAAGCGCCACCCGCAACCGTGCCTTTCACGCCTGTATCTATCGCGCCTCACATAACCGCTATTTGCTTCAAACGCTGGATTCCCTGAGTACGTCTTTGGCACTGTTACCGCATACGACTTATGACGTGGCTGCCCGCCCGGCCGCTGCCCTGGCGGAACACCGCGCCATTGTTGAAGCGATTTGGGCCAATGCCCCCGATGACGCAGAGGCAGCCGCCCGCGCCCACATGCAAGGGGCGCAGCGGGCGCGTCTTAAACTCGGTTTTAATGCGACTTAGCGGTCAGCGCCTGAAGGCCATCATCATTCCGCACCAGCCAGCGTGGCGCCAAGGCGCCTGCAAGCCCGCCAAGCACAGCCCAAACAACGAAGTTCACAACTGTCACGCGTATGACAAACAAATGATGCAGCGCCTCGGGGATGGGCGAGGACAAATCAGCGGGATGCGGCGCGCCAATGACATGCGGGGCCACCAACAGCAGCACAGCAACAACCGCCAAAACCAATTGCCGGGTAAAAATCAAAAGCCCGATACCCGCAGCCGTTGCCACCGCTGTGCCAAGCCACCACGTCTGACGGGCCATCAAGTCAGCTGCTGGCATGGCCGGCAGCTCTGGTGGCAAGCCCAGGCTCGGCACCAGGACAAAAATCATAAACCCAGCGACACCCCAGGCCAGACCCTGACGCCAATGCGCCAGACCGCCTGAGAACTCGGCGGCAACAAGCAGCAGCAAGGTAAAACCGATTGTGCCAACCACAGTGGCAAGGCCTGTGAAAAGCTGTCGCTCCAGGCCATCTTCAGGTGCCCAACTAGGGCCATGGTCATGGCTGTGTCCGTCGGTCGTTTCGTGCGCCGCTGCACTCTGCGATGGTGCGGGTAATTGGCTTTCAATCACTTCAGCTTGATGCAGCAAAGGGGTTGTTAGAAATTCTTGCATGGTCGCCGACAGCAACCCCGCCAAAAGCCCAACAACAACGGCTGTGAGCACCAAACTTCGGAAAAAAGCCATATCAACCTCGCAACGCTAAAGGGTTACGCGCTCGTGTAAGCTGTAAACGCCAGATTAGCCCTTAATGACAGGGAAACGCCATTGAGTGGCGGTAATCATGGCCCGCATTATGGACCGCAGCGATATTCGCAAACCCGGCAATGCCAACAATAAAAAAGCCCAAGAAACCGGCTGCAACAAGCGCCGTTGTCCGGCTGCGCCCAGCGCTTATACTCGGTGTGTGCGCGATCGCGTTCATCGCCTCTCTCCTCAAAGACCTATGCCGTCGATAATGACCACTGTTATCGACAATCCTATTTTGCTGAGGATACCGTAAAATTTAACGAGCGCAATCTTGATTGAGCGACCTCTAGCGACGCATTTGAGACAGTATCGTCTGATTGACTTGGCACCCTGAACTCCACTACAAAAGATGACGACGGTGCCGCTCTCGGGCGGTGAAAAGGGAACGGGGTGAAAGCCCCCGGCTGTACCCGCAACTGTAAGCGGCAATGATCTGTATTGGTCCCCTCTCGGGTAACTTGGGACACGGGGACCGCACAGATTGCGCCGCCAAGCCAGGAGACCTGCCGTCACCTGCAACCCATAACGCCTGCGGGACAACAGGCCGGGAAGGACAATATGAGCGTACCCGAGCATGTGGCAGCATCGCCGCAGATCAATCTATTCATTTGCAAAACGTGCCGGATTGACCGCACGGACCCAATCCAGCCACGGGCGGGCGCAACACTTGCCGCCGCTACCGCGATTGAGGCCGCCCGCACTGAAAATAACCACCAAAACGTCAGCGTTTCGCCAGTGGCATGTTTGGGCAATTGCACAGGCGGCTTGAGCGCAGTGGTCACCGCTGCTGACCGCTGGACCTATGTGTTTGGCGAACTGACAGTGACCAGCGCGGCTGATTTGCTGGCCGCCAGTCAGCTTTTAGCGCATGCCGAAGATGGCCGATTACCGTTACGCGGACGGCCCGACGGTTTAAAGGGCCGCATGATCGCCCGCATCCCCCCTCTCCCAACCAGTCAGGACACCCCCTCATGAACGTGGCAACCCCGCGCATTCCTTGTACCATCGTCACAGGTTTTTTAGGCTCTGGCAAAACCACATTGATCCGTAATCTGTTGGAAAACCCCGGTGGCCGGCGATTCGCCGTGATCGTCAATGAATTTGGCGATGTCGGAATTGATGGTGAGGTTCTGAAGGGCTGCGGGATTGACACTTGCCCCGAGGAAAATGTGGTTGAATTGGCCAATGGCTGCATTTGCTGCACTGTCGCCGATGATTTTGAACCTGCACTTGAGGCGATTTTAGCGTTTCAGCCACACGTGGATCATATCCTCATTGAAACCTCTGGTTTGGCGCTGCCGAAACCATTGGTGCAGGCCTTCAAATGGCCTGCGATCCGCGCCCGTGTCACGGTTGATGGGGTGGTCACCGTCGCCGATGGCGAGGCTTTGGCCAGCGGTCAGGTTGCCCATGATATGGACGCCTTGGCCGAGCAACGTGCTGCTGACGATGCCTTAGACCATGACAATCCGATCGAAGAAGTTTTCGAGGATCAAATCGCCTGTGCCGATTTGGTCATCCTCTCGAAAACCGATTTGCTCTCCAGCGATCAACTTGACGCTGCCGCCCAACATGTGCGGGATCATCTGGCCCGCGCTGTAAAAGTGGTGCCTGCTGCTGGCGGCCGCATTGATGCCAATGTCCTGCTTGGCCTGGGCGCAGCCGCAGAGGCTGACATCGATAATCGGCGCACCCATCATGATGACGAACTTGACCATGAACATGATGACTTTGATAGCTTCATCATTGACTTGGCCAGTGTCGGCGATGCTGAAAAACTGGTAGCCCGCGTAACGGCCGCTGGTGAATTACCTGACGTCCTGCGGATCAAGGGCTTTGCTGAGGTTGATGGCAAGCCCATGCGGTTGCTGGTGCAAGCCGTTGGTGCCCGCGTGCAAAGTCATTTTGACCGCCCCTGGAAAATCGACGAGCGGCGCGGCACACGGCTTGTTGTGATTGGCCTACATGGCCTCGACCGGGCCCGTGTCGAGGCGGCCTTGGCGGCCTAAACAGATGCATATCGCCAATATCTCATCGGCCCGTCTAGATGACCGAATTGAGCCTGTGGATCTTGCGCAATCACCTGCTGACATTGCGGTTCTCTCGTTTTCGGATAGTGACCTGAACACCATTGCTGCCGCCCATGACAGGACCGCCAACAGCCTGCCAAGTATGCGCTTGGCAGCACTGCGTGACCTGCGTCATCCCATGTCAGTTGATCTTTGGATTGATTCCACTGGCCGCCATGCGCGGGTCATCCTGGTGCGTTTATTGGGCGGCTATGAATGGTGGCGCTATGGTTGCGAGCAATTATCCAAATTAGCTCATGAAACCGGGATTAAGTTGATCCTCGTGCCGGGTGAATGCCGGGAAAATGATCCAGATCTGGCGCGGCTGTCGACCGCAAGCGCCGCAGAACAAGACGCTATCTTGGCCTGTTTTCGCGAGGGTGGGCCGAGCAATATTGCCATCATGTTGCATCAACTGGCAGCCCTTGCAGGTGCTGCAATTACCCCCGAAAAAGCGCAGATCGTTCCCAAAATGGGCTTTTATCAAACCGCGATTGATGCTGATGCAGCGGCAGGCGGGGGCACTGGTGGTATTGTTCGCCATGCGGATATTGTCGTCACACGATCTCCTGGGCGGCCCGTGGTCCCCATCTTATTCTACCGCTCTATCCTTTTGGCAAATGATCAAGCGCCGATTGATGCCTTGGTCAAAGCGCTGGATAAGGTCGGGATTGTTGGTCTGCCTCTCTTTGTGCCAACCTTAAAAGATGCCGCGGCAATGGCATTTGTTGGCGATATCGCCGCAGAATTTCACGCTGCCGCCATCATTACGACAACCGCTTTTGCCGCCAGCCTGGACACTGCCGCCGCGCCAGTCTTTGCAAAAATTGGCATACCCGTTTTGCAGGCCATGATCGCCACCACAGCAGCCTCCGCTTGGCGCGATAGTGAGCGCGGCCTTGGCGTCTCTGATCTGGCGATGCATGTGGTCCTGCCAGAACTGGATGGACGCATCGCCGCCGGGGTGCTGTCGTTTAAAGGGGTTGATGGTGTAAATAGTGAGATGCCTGCGGCAGAGATCGCAGCGCTATCGGGTGTTGATGCCGGCCCCTTGCAGTTTGCGACGCCGCGTAACCAACCTGATAACAGCCGAATTGATCAGGTTGTCGCGCGCTTAACAGCGATCATCGCCCTGCAAGACACACCACCCGCAGATCGTCATCTGCTGATCATCTTGCCTGATTATCCTGGTGCTGATGGCCGCACGGGATACGCTGTCGGCCTCGACGTGCCGCAATCAGTGCTGGCCATCCTGGCTGATCTGGCGACGGCGGGCTATACCATTGGTGACTATCCCAACACCGCACGGGCGCTGCTTGATCTCCTGCACCACCCAAAGCCCGCCATCGCAGCGCAGAAATGGGCCACCGCCTTTGCCCGCCTGCCCAATGCTGTGCAGCAAAGCGTGATTGCAGCCTGGGGGCCTGCACCGCAATCGCCGATCCGTTTCCGCCATCACCAGTTTGGCAATGTCACAGTCGCCCTGGCACCAGATCGCGGCCGTGCCGGTGATCGGCGTGCGGATTACCATGACCCTAGTCTGCCGCCCCAGCATGAGCTTTTGGCTTTTGGCCAGTGGTTGAGAGAAGATTTGGCTTGCCACGCGGTTATCCATGTAGGGGCCCATGGCACCCTTGAATGGCTGCCCGGTAAAGCCGTGGCTTTATCTGCGCAATGCTTTCCTGAGCTGGTGCTTGGACCCGTGCCAGTTATTTATCCGTTCATCGTCAACAACCCTGGCGAAGCGGCACAAGCCAAGCGCCGAATTGCGGCCCAGACCATTGGCCATCTGCCGCCGCCGATGCTGACAGCTGGCCTTAATCCCGCCGAAGCTGAGTTGGAGCGTCTGGTGGATGAGTTTGTGCAAGCTGACGGTCTGGACAGCAGACGGCGCAGCAGGTTAGCCGCGTTGATCCAAACCAAAGCGGCCGAAACAGGTCTAGACCGGGTCGCCGGTGTGAGCGCCGGTGATGATGCCGATACAGCGTTGAAACAGATTGATGCTTGGCTATGTGATCTGAAAGATTTTGCCTTTAAAGATGGCCAACATATTTTTGGCCGACACCTTGGCGACACTGACACAGGCGAACGTGCCGCCAGCGCCGATGGTGAGCGAAACGGTTTGCTCACAGCTCTTAACGGCCAATTTGTTGCCCCAGGGCCTGCTGGTTCACCTTTACGGGGGCGCTTGGACGTGCTGCCAACTGGCCGCAATCTGTTCACCCTTGATCCACGGGCATTGCCAACACAAACAGCCTGTGATCTGGGCCAGCAAGCGGCCGACGAAGTTTTACGGTTTTACCTGCAAGAGCATGGCCAATGGCCGCGCGCGCTGGTCATTGATTTGTGGGGAAGCGCCAGTCTGCGCAGTGCTGGTGAGGAAATTGCCCAAGGCTTATGGTTGATGGGCTGCCGACCGCAATGGCAGGCCGACAGTGGCCGTGTCAGCGGCATTGACGTTTTACCACCCGCCCTCATTGGTCGTCCCCGTGTTGATGTTACGTGGCGCATTTCTGGACTGTTCAGGGATATGTTCGCCGCCCAAATCAGCCTGCTATCGGCCGCAACGGCGGCTGTCGCTGGCCGCGATCAGGAAGGCGCTGAAAACCCGCTAGCCGAAGACGCCCTCCGCGAAGGGCGCATACCACGGCGGATTTTTGGCTCAAGCCCAGGCAGTTTTGGCAGCGGCGCTGAAGACCTGCTGCAATCCGGGCAATGGCAGACGCAAGGTGAAATTGGTGATGCTTATTTGGCCGCCAGCTCACACGCTTTTGATGATGATACCGATGGCAGCGGGATCAACCTGCCCGGCGCTTTTTCAGCACGGGTTGCGGCCGCTGATCTGCTGGTCCATGTCGGCGATGACGCCAGCCGCGATATACTGGAGGGCTCTGCCGATGTCGCCTTCATTGGCGGTTTTGCCGCCGCCGCCGCGCGGCTGGGGAATAATGCTGATGTGGTCACCCTTGATACCAGCAACCCCACTCGCCCCCAAGCCCGTGGCCTGATGGACAGCTTGCGCCGGGTGGTCCAAGGACGCGCTGTCAATCCCCGCTATATCGCCGGTCAAATGCGCCATGGTCCGCGCGGCGCCGGGGATTTTGCCGAAACTGTTGACCGATTGGTCGCGTTTGCAGAAACCACCTCAGCGGTGCCAGATCATTTGATCGGCGCAGTCCACGACGCTTATGTTGCCGCCCCGTTGGTCCGTGATTTCATCCTCGCCGAAAACCCCGAGGCCGCGCGCAGCATTGCCACCCGCTTAAGCGATGCGCGGCGGCGCGGTCTATGGCATCCCTTGCGCAATAGCATTGATGATGAATTAGCTGATTTTCGGAACCAGGCGCAAGCCCTGGTTGATGCCCGATGACGGCCGCCCAAAAGGTCCCGGTTGTCCGTCATGCTTGCCCAAGCTTGGCCGAACCGATGGTCACAGGCGACGGTCTTTTGGTGCGCTTGAAACCGATCCCAAGCGGATTGTCACCGCACCAATGGCAGGCCTTGGCAGACGCCGCATTGCAGTTCGGTAATGGCCGCCTGGAGATCAGCAGCAGGGGCAATATCCAAGTACGCGGCTTGCGGGCGGAAACGGTGCCACATCTGGTAACCGCGATGGCCGCCGCAGAGATCACTTTCGCCGATGGCCCAGCGATTGACAGCCATCCTTTGGCAGGCGCGCGGCAATCTGGCGATAGCGCAATCAGTGACCTTACCGATGCGTTGCGCCAT
>JBELLC010000051.1:16347-18214 GCA_042088965.1 Nisaea sp.
CTGGCGCAAAGCTTGGCGGCCAAAACCAGCATTGTGATCGATGGTGCTGGGCCATCTGGGCGCGCCGATATGCTGGCTGATTTGATCGCTGATCTGCGTTTTAACAAAGACCCGGCAGGCTGGCAGGTCCGCGTTGGCGGCACCCAGCTCACAGGTCGTTTGATCGGCTGCGTTGATCAGGACGCTGCGCTGCCTTTCGCCGTTGAAGCCTTAAAATGCATTGCCGCCCATGGCCCGCAAGCCCGTGGCCGAGATTTAGACGATGGTGACGTCGATCATCTCAGCGCCCATGGATTACAAACCATCAAAACGCCCGCCGCCGCGCCGATCAAACCCCTTCAACTTGGCGTGATGGCGCTTGCGCAGGACAAATGGGCGCTTAGCCTACAGCCTGCTTTTGGCGCGCTGGACGGCGCGCTTTTAAAGGCTTTGGCCCGTCAATTAATAGGCTTTGACGGTACTGTGATGCATGCTGCAGCTGGTAAAAAATTGCTGATCGAGCCCCTCACCAAGGTCCAAGCTGGCAGGCTGCAAGCAGATCTTGCCACCCTCGGTTTCGTTGTCAGTGACAGCGACCAACGCCAACAGTTTTTGACCTGTGTCGGCGCGCCGGGCTGTGCCAGTGCGCATCTAAATACCCATGCGATGGCCCAAAAACTGGCTGCAAAGCCGCCAGCGGCTGACAGTAAAACCGCCGTTATACATATCAGCGGCTGCCCAAAAGCATGCGCCAGACCGGCAAATTTTGATGCTGAAATCCTTGGTCATGCAGATGGTGTAACGATCACTGATAACCGCGTGACTCCAGCATCCGACGGTTTAAGAAAATGGCTCACCGCCGCTGTGAACGACCGATTTACCGGGCCTACAATGGATCAGAGGACACCGTGAGCACACCCCCCTATGAGCGGAATGGCCGCGCCATTTATGAGCAATCCTTTGCCATTATTCGTCGTGAAGCTGACCTATCGGCCTTTCGCGAGGAAGAGGCCGATTTGGCGGTGCGGATGATCCATGCCTGTGGGGTTGTCGGCGCCGCTGAATACTTTTGCTTTTCCCCTGATTTTGCGATCACCGCCCGCCGAGCGCTATGCGCTGGTGCAGCCATTTTATGTGATGCAGAAATGGTGGCGCGCGGGGTCACCCGCAGCCGATTGCCCGCCGATAATGAGGTGATCTGTACCCTCCGCGATGCCCAGACAGCTGATTTGGCCGCCCAGATGGGGAACACCCGTTCTGCGGCCGCTGTGGAATTGTGGCGACCACATCTTGCAGGTGCGGTGGTCGCCATTGGGAACGCCCCAACAGCGTTATTTCATCTCCTGGACATGCTGGCAGAGGGGGCGCCCCGGCCGGCAGCTATTATTGGCATGCCCGTCGGCTTTGTGGGTGCGGCGGAATCAAAAGCAGCCTTGGCCGATGGTCGCGCTGGCGATATCCCCTGGGCCATTGTGCGCGGCCGAATGGGCGGCAGTGCGATCACAGCGGCCGCTGTCAACGCCCTTGCCAAACGAGGAATTTAAGCAATGACAGAAACTGCCCACGGGGTTCTTTATGGGGTTGGCACCGGTCCCGGTGACCCAGAATTACTTACCCGTAAAGCGGCCCGCATCATCGGTGACGCAGATGTGATTGCGTATTTCGCCAAACGCGGTAACCCCAGCCATGCCCGGCAAATTGTTCATGCACTGATCGCAGCAGATGTCACAGAGCTGCCATTGCTTTACCCCGTAACAACCGAGTTAGATCATCGCGGAGCTGAATACCGCAGCGCCATCACAGGTTTTTTTGATGAATCAGCTGCCCAGGTTGCCAGCCATTTAAACGCGGGTCGCTCCGTCGCTGTGCTAAGCGAGGGCGACCCCTT
>JBELLC010000052.1:0-1598 GCA_042088965.1 Nisaea sp.
ACGGATTTTCATGTTCTTGATCAAAATTCTGGCAGCGCGCATTTGTATAAATTGCCGTCAACACCTGAAAACCCTGCAAACGCCATCATGACGGGCTTGGCTGAACTTTGTCAGCGTCATCACATCCCGCCCGCAGACATCTTACGTCTGGGGCATGGTACAACTGTCGCAACCAACGCCCTGATCCAACGCAAAGGCGCTGATGTCGCGGTTCTAACAACCGCTGGCTTTCGCGATCTGCTTGAAATTGGCCGCCAGACACGGCCTAAGATGTTTGATTTGAAAGCAGATCATCCAGCACCGCTGGCCCCCAGGCACTTGCGGTTTGAAGTGACCGAACGGATCGGTCCGGAAGGCCAAATCCTGACCGACCTCAGTGATGCCGAGATTGCCAGAGTGGTTGCCTTAATTGCTGATAGTGGGGTGACGGCCTGTGCCATTTGTTTTTTGTTTGCTTTCCTGAACCCAGATCATGAGGCGCGACTGGCGGCAGCGTTATCTGACGCATTACCGCATGTGGCGGTTTCTACATCGTCAACAGTGCAACCTGAATTTCGCGAGTACGAGCGGTTTTCAACAACGGTTTTAAACGCCTATCTACAGCCCCTGATTGGCCAATATATGACCAATTTGGGTGTGCGCTTGATAGATGCAGCGCCGGTAGCGCGGATTGGGATCAACCAATCCTCAGGCGGCTTGATGTCTGTCAACCGGGCTGCTGAAATGCCTATTCGAACCGCCTTATCAGGACCAGCGGCAGGCGCGGTTGGGGCCGTGCATATAGCCCGTTCTGCCAGCCAAAATGCGGTGATCACCTTGGATATGGGCGGCACAAGCGCAGATGTGGCGTTGATCCGAGATTATCAAACTGGCATCAGCTTTGATCGGGACGTCGCCGAATTTCCGGTGCGGCTGCCGTCAGTGGATATCAATACCGTTGGTGCTGGCGGTGGCTCAATCGCGTGGTTTGACCGTGATGGTTTGCTGAAAGTTGGCCCACAAAGCGCCGGCGCCGATCCGGGCCCCGCTTGTTATGGTCGCGGCGGCCAGCAGGCAACGGTATCGGATGCAAATTTGGCCCTTGGCCGCTTATCACCCTCGCTTCTTGGCGGGGCCATGAGCTTAGATGTTGAGGCGGCCCGGGCCGTGCTGGCACCGTTGGCAGACCATCTTGGCTTCACAATTGAGCGTACAGCCGAAGGCATGATCGCAATTGTGGTTGCCAACATGGTGCGGGCGATTCGGGCAATCTCGATTGAACGCGGCCATGATCCGCGTGAATTTGCCCTAATGGGCTTTGGCGGGGCAGGCGCATTGCACGCTGTCGAGGTCGCCCGTGCTCTCGAAATGACCCGTATCATTATTCCGCCCGCCCCGGGTATTCTGTGTGCGCAAGGCCTTGTTGTGTCCGATTTGAAAGAGGATTTTGTCACCTCGGCGCGAATGCCACTGACACCGGTATCGATGGCCGAAATGGTTCAGTTGGTCGATGATTTGAGCGCGCGAGCGGCAAACTGGTTTGACGCAGAAGACATCGCGCCGGCCCGCCAGCGGCGTCAATTGGCCTTGGATTTGCGCTATCAGCGGCAGAATTTTGA
>JBELLC010000052.1:1698-17903 GCA_042088965.1 Nisaea sp.
CTCTGATGCCGGTGAGGCCGCGGCGATTGCTGCCCTGGAAGTTCTGTTAGAGCGTTTTTACACCGCCCATGAACGGACCTATGGCTATCACACCACGGAAGATCCTGTTGAGGCGGTTAATCTGCGCTTAACAGCGATCGGTTTAAGCGATGCCAAAGGCCCTGTCGCAGCAAAGGCCAGCCGTCAAGACGCTGTCCCGAAAAGCCACCGCGATGTATGGTTTGGCGATGATCAACCCGTCAATACACCGCTTTATTGGCGCGATGATTTGCATCCAGGTGCAAGCTTCACGGGGCCTGCAATTGTTGAACAACTCGACGCCACTACCGTTATTCACCCTGGCGATCAGGTCACGATTGACCCTGCTGGTAATCTATTCATCGAGGTGTCCTAATGTCCCATCAAACGCCTGATCCGATCACTGTTGAAATTATTTTAAACGCTTTGCAATCGGTAACGGATGAAAGCTTTTTGGCGCTGATGAAGAGCGCCTATTCAACGAATATTAAAGAACGCCATGACCATTCAACCGCGATTGTTGATAAAAAGGGCCGTTTGGTGATGCAGGCAGCCCATAGCATCCCCGTGCATGTGGCTTCGGTATTGGGGCAAATGGAGGCGTTGCTGGCGAAATATCCCTTATCTGATATTGCCCCTGGGGATGTATTTGTTGCCAATGACCCCCATGAAGGTGGCGGCACACATTTACCGGATGTGGCGTTTGCGGCGCCTGTTTTTGTTGGTGATGCGTTGTTGTGCTTTGTGTGTAACCTCGCGCATCACGCAGACATTGGCGGCGCCAATCCAGGGTCAATGTCAGGGGGCATGACAGAGATTTATCAGGAGGGATTGCGGATTCCTGTGGTCAAACTGTTCCGCGCCGGCGAAATGCAGCGCGATCTGTTTGAGATGATGTTGCTGAATGTGCGGGTCCGTGAGGAGCGCCGGGGCGATTATAACGCCCAGCTTGCGGCCTTGCGTTATGGGGAAAGACGCATGCTTGCTTTAGCGGAAAAATATAGTGCGGGCATGCTTGATGCGGTCTTTGATCAAATCATCACCCGCACCCAGCACCGTATGCGCGATACCTTGCGGCAGGTGCCAGATGGCCAATATCACTTTCGCGATGTCATGGATGATGATGGCTGTGAGGCGATTAATGTGCCGATTGAGGTGACCATCACCATGAATGATGGTTTAGCCGTGTTTGATTTTACCGGAACCTCGCCGCAAACGCCGGGTAATATCAACATTCCACTGCATGGCACCAAGGCAGCGGTCTGTTATGCGATGAAAGCAATGCTGGATCCTGAGGTCCCGAATAACCAAGGCGTGCTCGATGCCTTTGTTGTCACGGCACCGCGCGGTAGCATGCTTAACTGTGTCTCACCGGCGGCGGTGGCCTCGCGGGCGCATACCTCGCAACGGATTATTGATGTGGTGATTGGCGCGATGGCAGATGCCCTGCCGGAGCGCGTGATTGGGGCCGCAAATGGGGCCAATACCATGGCGGTGTTCAGTGGTAAAGATCCGCGCACCGGCGACGAATATGTCTATCTGGAAACCTTGGGCGGCGGCATGGGCGGGCGCAATGACCGCGATGGCAAGGACGGGGTGCAAGTGCATATTACCAATACCTCGAATTTGCCAATTGAGGCGATTGAAATGGAATTCCCCCTGCGTGTCGAAAGCTACGGTTTGGTGCCGGATAGTGGCGGTGCGGGACGCTATCGCGGCGGTATGGGGCTGCGCCGCGTGGTCCGGCCTGTGGGGCATGATTGCCTTTTTAATGGCGTCGGCGAGCGGTTCCGCAACCAGCCTTGGGGTATTTTTGGGGGCGCGGATGGCCAAAGTGGTAAGTTTGAGATTGAGGACGGCGACGGCGCCATTCGTCATTTGCAGCCAAAAACAGGTAATCTTGTCCTAACCTCTGAGCAAGTGGTGGTGATTGAAACCCCCGGTGCAGGGGGGTACGGCCCAGCGGCTGAACGCGACCCTGAGGCGATTGCTGCGGACAATAAATCGGGCAAATTCAGTGCGCCGTATATGACAAAGCACTACGCCAAAACATAAACGGGCTGTGGGCTTAACATTATCGCCTGATATCAGCTTTTAAGGCTTTGGCGGAACCTGTCGGCGATGTAGTGTGCGCCGAATTATCAAGGGGAGCTGGCATGGCTGATGAATTGAAACAAGCGGCGTTGCGCTATCATCGCGAACCACGGCCTGGAAAGCTGGCCATCGAAGCGACCAAGCCGATGACAACGCAGCGTGATTTGGCTTTGGCCTATTCGCCTGGTGTGGCCGCTGCCTGCGCTGAAATCGTTGCCGATCCATCGACGGCGGCGGATTATACCAGCCGTGCCAATATGGTCGGGGTGGTCACCAATGGCACCGCCGTTTTGGGCCTTGGTGACATTGGCCCACTGGCCTCAAAGCCAGTGATGGAAGGCAAAGCCGTTCTGTTTAAAAAGTTCGCAGATATCGATGTTTTTGATCTCGAATTAAACGAACGCGATCCAGATCGTTTCATTCAAGCCGTGGCCGCGATGGAGCCGACCTTTGGCGGCATTAATTTAGAAGATATCAAAGCGCCTGATTGCTTTTATATCGAGCGGGCCTTGCGGGAACGCATGAAAATCCCGGTTTTCCATGATGATCAGCATGGCACCGCGATCATCGTTGCCGCCGCTATTCTGAATGGCTTGCGGGTGGTGGGTAAAACCTTGTCTGAGGTCCGCTTGGTAACGTCAGGTGCCGGGGCGGCAGCGCTGGCCTGTGTCAATCTGCTGGTGAATATGGGCTTGCAGAAAGAGAACTTGGTTCTGACAGATATCGCGGGGGTTGTTTATCGTGGCCGCACCGCAGAGATGGACGCCTTTAAAAGCGAATTTGCAGTTGCGACCGAGGCCCGTGTCCTTGCTGATGTGATCGCCGGGGCTGATATTTTCCTTGGTCTGTCTGCGCCCGCTGTGTTGAAACCTGAGATGGTCGCACAAATGGCGGCAAAGCCCTTGATCATGGCATTGGCCAATCCGACACCCGAGATCATGCCAGATGAAATTAAGGCTGTTCGTGATGACGCAATCATTGCGACGGGGCGGACTGATTACCCTAATCAGGTCAATAATGTCATTGTATTCCCCTTTATTTTTCGCGGTGCCCTAGATGTTGGTGCAACCGCGATTAACGAGGACATGAAAATAGCCGCAGTGCGCGCGATTGCTGATTTGGCGATGCAGGAAAGTTCAGAAGTTGTTGCCAAAGCCTATGGCGGTGACGAGATTGCCTTTGGGCCAAACTATATTATTCCAAAACCGTTTGATCCGCGCTTGATTATCGAGATTGCGCCAGCGGTCGCAGAAGCTGCCATGGCCAGCGGTGTGGCGACCCGCAAGATTGCCGATCTCAGCGCCTATCGTGCCGATTTAGAAGCCTTTGTTTTCCGCTCGGGTCAAATCATGCGGCCGGTTTTTCAGCGCGCCAAGCAAGCGCCAAAACGCTTGGTTTATGCCGAGGGCGAGGATGAGCGGGTGTTGCGGGCAGCACAAACGGTGATTGATGAGGGCCTGGCCCGACCGATCCTCATTGGTCGCCCCGAAGTTGTTGCCAAGCGTATTGAAAAGCTCGGTTTACGGCTGCGCCTTGGGGAGAATTGTGAGTTAACCAACCCGCTGTTGGACGACCGCTATGATCGCTATTGGCAGCGTTATCATCAGTTGATGGAGCGGCGTGGCGTTACCCCCAGGCGGGCGCGTGAAATTGTCCGCACGCGGTCCTCAACGATCGCTGCATTAATGGTTGAAATGGGAGAGGCTGATGCGGGGATCTGCGGTACCGTTGGCCGCTATCTTGATCATTTTAACGAAGTGCGGGACGTGATTGGTCTTGCTGATGGGGTGCATGATTTTTCTGCCGTGACCTTGTTGATCATGCCAAGTGGGGCATTCTTTATCGCTGACACCCATGTCACCATGGACCCCAGTGTTGATGAGCTGGTGGAAATGACCATGCTGGCAGCGCAAGAGGTCCGACGCTTTGGCATTGAGCCAAAGGTTGCGCTGCTATCGCATTCTAATTTCGGCTCAACTGACCAGCCCAGCGCCCAAAAAATGCGGGCGGCAACGGCGGCCCTTCGGCAACGCGCGCCGGCGTTGGAAGTTGAAGGCGAAATGCACGGTGACTTTGCCGTGAATGTGCAATCGCGGGGGGCAATCTTCCCGAATTCACAGCTGACAGGCGCAGCTAATTTGCTCATTATGCCTAATCTAGATTCCTCAAACATTACCTTTAACCTATTGAAGTCAATAGGTAATGGCCTGCCTGTGGGGCCAATGCTCGTTGGCAGTTCAAAACCTGTTCATGTGCTTAACCAATCGGTCACGGTGCGCGGTATTTTGAATATGAGCGCGGTTGCTGTGGTTGACGCCCAGGACGGCCCCCGTGGTCGTGGCTTGGCATGACATCGGCCGCCGATAGCCCGAATGTGCGGCCCTTTCGGCCGACGACATTTGCGCTATACGGCCTGACACCGGAGGTCGAGCGGGCGGTTCATTTGGCTTTGCAGGAAGACCGGTTAGATGATGTTGAATCGCTGATCAAGCCGTTACATGCAGCTGACCTTGCCGATCTATTGGAGCGCCAAGACCGCGAAGATCGCCGTCAGTTGACAGCCTTATTGGCCGCTGATTTTGATCCCCTTGTGTTAACTTATCTTGATGAAACGGTGCGCGATGAAGTCATGGTTGTCATCGATGAGGGGGACTTGGCCAACGCTGTTGCACGGCTTGATTCCGATGATGCTGTTGACCTGATCGGTGAGCTGGATGCCAATGATCAAGCGCGGCTCCTAAAAGCGCTGCCTGCGCGTGACCGGGCGCTTGTTGAAGAAGGGCTGACGTATCCGGAGGAATCTGCGGGCCGCTTAATGCAGCGCGAAGTGGTGGTCCTACCGACCCATTGGACGGTCGGTCAAACCATCGATTTTTTGCGTACAGGGACCGAAGCGCCAGATGATTTTTATGGTATTTTTGTCGTTGATCCAGCGCATCGGCCGGTAGGTATTCTGTATTTAGATCGGCTGTTACGATCGAACCGACCGGTGCGTGTTTCCGACATTATGGAAACAGATTTTCACCGCCTACCCGTGGCCATGGACCAGGAAGAAGTGGCCTTGCTATTCCGCCAATATGGCCTTGTTGTGGCCCCTGTCACTGACAATGAAAACCGCTTGCTGGGGGCGATTACCATTGATGATGTGGTGGCGGTTATTGATGCTGAAGCCGAAGAAGATTTGATGCGCTTAAGCGGCGTTTCTGACGACGGCCTATATGATAATTTCTGGAATGTGAGCCGTAATCGCTTTTCCTGGTTGGCGATCAACTTGCTGACGGCGGTGATCGCTTCCTCTGTCATTGGGGCCTTTCAGACAACCATTGAAAAGATTGTGGCGCTGGCGGTGTTGATGCCAATTGTGGCCTCAATGGGGGGGAACGCGGGCACGCAGACGATTACCATTGCGGTGCGGGCCTTGGCCATGCGGGAGGTTACGGCCATTAACGCCATGCGGTTTGTGGTCCGTGAAACGGCTGTTGGCTCGATCAATGGGGTTGCCTTTGCGCTTATTGCTGGGTTGATTTCATGGCTGTGGTTTGGGGATTTGCAGATTGCCATGATTATGGCAGCGGCAATGGTTGTGAATTTGTTCGTGGCAGGGCTTTTTGGCACCTTAATCCCCTTGACCCTGAACCGTTTCGGTGTTGACCCGGCGGTCGCCTCGTCGGTGTTCATCACAACCATTACAGATGTGATCGGCTTCTTAAGCTTTCTGGGCCTAGCGGCGGTTGTTTTGCTGTAATCCAAGAATCCAAGCGGGGCCGTGCTGATTAAACTCTTCCCTTGACGACAGGCGTTTCTACGGCACTAATTCCCCTTGTGAATGCGTATCAAGGTGATGGGAAGAGACAATGATTCCAAACACATATCCAACACTCAATTTTAATCTTGGAGAAACAGCTGAGATGCTGCGTGACCAAGTGACTGCCTTTGCGGCAGATGAGATTGCACCAATCGCTGCTGAAATTGATCGAACGGATGACTTTCCCCGTCAGCTTTGGCCAAAAATGGGCGAGCTTGGATTGCTTGGTATTACCGTCGAAGAGGAATATGGCGGTGCAGGCATGAGTTATACCGATCATGTTGTGGCGCTTGAGGAAGTAAGCCGGGCTTCAGGATCGGTTGGCTTAAGCTATGGCGCGCACTCTAATTTGTGTGTCAATCAAATCAGATTGAATGGCAGCGAGGACCAAAAACGGCGATATTTGCCAAAGCTCATCTCTGGTGAACATGTGGGCTCGCTGGCGATGAGCGAAAGCGGCGCTGGCTCTGACGTTGTCTCCATGCAATTGCGTGCTGACAAAAAAGGCGACCGTTATGTCCTGAACGGCACTAAGATGTGGATCACCAATGCTCCCGATGCCGACACCCTTGTGGTTTATGCAAAAACCAACCCTGACGCGCATCAGCATGGCATTACGGCGTTTTTGATTGAAAAAGATTTCGCTGGCTTCAGCATTGGGCAAAAGCTCGATAAATTGGGCATGCGCGGCTCTTCTACCGGCGAATTGGTGTTCGCTGATTGTGAGGTGCCCGAGGAGAATATTGTCGGCGGCATTGGCGGCGGCGTCGGCGTCCTGATGAGCGGGCTAGATTACGAACGGGCGGTTCTGGCGGCAGGGTCTTTGGGGCTGATGCAAGCCTGTATGGATGTTGTCGTGCCCTATGTTCATGAACGCAAGCAGTTCGGCAAGCCCATTGGTGAGTTCCAATTGATGCAAGGCAAACTGGCCGACATGTATGTCACCATGAATGCCTGCAAGGCTTATGTCTACGCGGTGGCACAGGCCTGTGATCGCGGTGAGGTTACCCGTAAGGATGCCGCAGGCGCCATTCTTTATGCTGGCGAAAAGGCGACCTGGATGGCGCTCGAAGCGATCCAAGCTTTAGGTGGTATGGGTTATATCAATGACACCCCCACAGGCCGTATACTGCGCGACGCCAAATTATATGAAATTGGCGCGGGGACCTCAGAAATTCGGCGGATGCTCATTGGCCGGGAGTTATTCAAAGAGACAGTCTAGAGGGCAAACCAAGGGCTGTTTAATGAAATAGGCAAGGGCATCGCCGCTTGTATCAGAGGTCAGGGTGTTAAATAAACAGGGGGCAAAATGATCGGTAAACGTTATTTTTCCGGGTCGGCCTTTGAAGACAAGGTCGGCTATGCACGCGCTGTCATCGATGGTGAGATGATTTATGTGTCGGGGACCACAGGTTTTGATCCTGACACACAGCAATACCCAGAAGACGTTGAAAGCCAATGCGAGAATTGTTTTAAAACAATTGCTGCGGCCCTGGCCGACAATGCGGCCAGCCTAAACGATCTGTTGCAGGTGCGGGTTTTCGTCGCCAGCCGAGAAGAGTTCACGCGCATCATGCCGATTGTCAAAAAATATTGTGATCACGCCCGCCCCACCAATACAACAGTGCTTGCTGAATTGATTGAGCCGCAAATGCGGGTTGAGATTGAGGTTACAGCGCGGCGTAGCACACCGTAAACTGTACTATCATTTTGGATTACAGCATTTCCGCTGTAACTGCCTTTTATGGATCGGAGAAATTAATGCCAACAGTCGTCATAACCGGCGCGTCACGGGGGATCGGCCTAGAATTTGTGCGCCAGTATGCAGCCGATGGCTGGAAGGTTATTGCCCTTTGCCGCAACCCTGCCGCTGCCACCAACCTTGCGGCACTTGCAGGTGATGTGCATGTGGCGGCCATTGATGTGGATGATACTGCATCGGTGAACGTTGCCGCGGCGGCCTTAAAGGGGGCGCCGGTTGACCTGCTGATTAATAATGCGGGCATTAACATTCGCGCTGCGACCCTTGCAGACGTCGATTATGACGGTTGGTTGAGGAACCTTGATACCAATATTCTTGGACCAATGCGGGTTAGCCACGCGTTTTTGCCGGCGATTGAAAAAGGCACAGGCAAAAAATTGGTTTTTATCAGCTCAAAAATGGGATCGATTGCCGAGAATACGGGCGGTGGTATGATTTATCGAAGCTCTAAAACTGGCTTGAACATGGCCGTAAGTTGCCTGTCGTTGGAACTGGCTCCAAAGGCCATTACCTCGCTGATGTTTCATCCAGGCCATGTGCAAACGGACATGGGCGGCGCGCGTGCACCTGTGACTGTGACCGACAGCGTCACTGGCATGCGGCAGGTCATCAACAGTGCCGGAATGGCCGAAAATGGGCACTTCTTTAACTATGATGGGGCACTATTGCCATGGTAACGCTGGTCTGACCGAAACAGGTCAGGCGCTGAGATAGAATGGCGTGGTGGGGCGAACGATCTGTTGTTTGCCGTTTTGAATGTCGATGGGGAAGCTTTTTGGGCAGAGACCAATTTGATCGCGGTGATCAAGGGGCGACCTAAGGTGGATGGTGAGCGTAAATGTCGATTATAAAAAGCCAATTAGATACGCGGTCAGAAGAGTTTAACGATAACAAAGGGTTGATGGCTGACCTGTTAGGTGATTTGCGAGAGAAGGTTGCGATGGTCAAGGAAGGGGGCGGACAACGTGCCCGCGACCGTCACCTTGCGCGTGGTAAGCTGTTGCCGCGAGATCGCATCGACACCTTATTAGATCCCGGCGCACCTTTCCTGGAATTCTCTCAACTCGCCGCTTGGGACATGTACGATGACCATATTGCCGCCGCTGGAGTGATTACGGGTATTGGCCGGGTTTCTGGCCAAGAATGTGTCATCGTCTGTAATGACGCCACCGTTAAGGGCGGCACCTACTATCCGATGACGGTTAAAAAGCACCTTCGCGCCCAAGAGATTGCGCAAGAAAATAATCTGCCCTGTATTTATCTGGTTGATAGTGGCGGCGCGAATCTGCCAAATCAAGACGAAGTGTTTCCAGATCGCGAGCATTTTGGCCGAATTTTTTACAATCAGGCCAATATGTCGGCACAAGCAATTCCGCAAATTGCGGTTGTTATGGGCAGTTGCACAGCAGGTGGGGCCTATGTCCCTGCGATGTCTGATGAGGCGATCATTGTTCAAAACCAAGGAACCATCTTTTTGGGTGGGCCGCCGTTGGTCAAGGCGGCAACGGGCGAGATTGTGTCGGCTGAAGATTTGGGCGGCGGTGATCTGCACGCCCGCACCTCTGGCGTGATTGATCATTTGGCCCGTGATGATACCCATGCCCTGGCAACAGCCCGGCGGATTATTGGTAATTTAAACCGCGTCAAGACACCAAACTTGGCAATCCAGACCCCGCGACCGCCGATCTACGATCCAGCGGAGATTCACGGTGTCATTCCCCGTGATGTGCGCCAGCCCTATGATGCCCGTGAGCTGATTGCCCGGATTGTAGATGGCAGTGAGTTAGACGAATTTAAGGCCTTGTATGGCACCACGCTGGTCTGTGGCTTTGCCCATATCCACGGCTATCCTGTGGGCATATTGGCCAATAACGGTATTTTGTTTTCGGAATCTTCGCAAAAAGGTGCGCATTTCATCGAGCTGTGTGCGCAGCGCGGCATTCCGCTGGTATTTTTACAAAATATCTCAGGGTTCATGGTTGGCCAGAAATATGAATCAGGCGGTATTGCCAAAGATGGTGCGAAACTGGTGACCGCAGTGGCAACGGCTAAAGTGCCAAAATTTACAGTTGTGGTGGGTGGCAGTTTTGGGGCCGGTAATTATGGCATGTGCGGGCGCGCTTTTGGTCCCAGGATGCTGTACCTTTGGCCGAACGCGCGAGTCTCTGTGATGGGCGGGGAGCAAGCAGCTACGGTATTGGCGACCGTCCGCCGCGATGGCCTTGAATCTCGTGGGGAGACTTGGTCAGACGCGGATGAGGAAGCGTTCAAAGCGCCAATCCGTGGGCAATACGAAAGCCAGGGACACCCCTATTATGGCAGTGCGCGGTTATGGGATGACGGGATCATTGATCCGGCAGATACCCGCCATGTCCTGGGGTTGAGCCTATCGGCGGCATTGAATAAACCAATTGAGCCCACAGGGTTCGGGGTTTTCAGGATGTAGTGATGGCCAAGGACCTTGAAATTTCTGAATATCTAGGGGCAATGCGCGGGATTTGGCGCAGTGCTGGCTGGGACTCACGCCTTGGCTGCCATTATGAACGTTTGACCGCCTTAAAAACGCCGTTGTTAACGGGCCAGCGGCGCGGTGTGGTGCAAGCGCGTCAGCTCTATTGTTTCAGTGTTGCCATCGAACAAGGTGGTGATGGTGAGGATCGACAGATCGCGGATGCCTTATTTACCATTTTGGCGGAGCGCTATCGGGCCGATCATGGGGCGTGGGTTTTTGCCCTCGATGACAATGGGGCCGTAGGCGATGATAAAATTGATTTCTATCTACATGCGTTTTTAATTTTTGCCTTTGCCCATTATTATCGCGCCACAGGCACACCGTCTGCCATTGATCTTGCATGGTATATTTTAGAATCCGTCTTGCCGCGTCTGGCCGCACCTGGCGGTGGCTGGCACGCTGCACTGGATGGCGACGGCAGGCCACTGGCGGGGCCGCTTTTGCAGAACCCGCATATGCATTTATTAGAAGCCTGTCTGGCGCTGAATGAAGTTATGCCGCATCAACGCTTAAATGATACGGTGGATCGCATCCTCAGCTTATTCCAAAGCAAGCTTTTTGATGCTGATGGGGGGCATTTAGCAGAATATTTTGCGCATGATTGGCAGCGTGACCCCGGTGAGGGCCACCGTTTAGAACCAGGCCATCATGTTGAATGGGCGTGGCTATTAGACCGTGTTGCCAGTTGTTTTGACAAACCGGCGTTAACGGCTTTTGCGGATCAGCTGTTTCAGTTCGGCCGCGACCATGGCCAAGATATGATCCAAGGCGGCCTTTATGACGAGGTCGATGCAGGCGGCCAGGTGCTGCTGTCCAGCAAGCGTATTTGGCCGCAAACAGAATTTGTCAAAACCTGCGCCCGGCGTTTCCTGCGCACAGGGGCGGCGGCCGATCAATTGCATTTGCAGTCTGGCATGGCTGTCTTGAGGCAGCATTACTTGCGTGATGACGGCAGCTGGCATGAGCATCTCAGCGATGATTTTAGCCGCCAATTGGTCACTGATTTGCCGGGCAGTACGCCCTATCACATTCAAATGGCTTTGCTTGAAGTGGCATTTGCCGGTTCTGTCTCTTATGCCGCTTAGTCGGGGGTGATCTGTTCATGTTCAATCGCTTATTAGTTGCCAATCGTGGCGAGATCGCCTGCCGCGTTATCCGCACCGCCAAGGCCATGGGCTTGCATGTGATTGCTGTATACTCAGAGGCAGATCGCGGCGCACCCCATGTCACGATGGCGGATGAGGCGTTTTTGATTGGTCCCGCGCCTGCCCGCGATTCCTATCTGGATCAAGATGCCATCCTCGCGGCGGCCGCGAAAAGTGGCGCTCAAGCGATCCATCCTGGTTATGGCTTTTTGGCAGAGAATGCAGAATTTGCAGATCGTCTGGTGGCAGCAGGCGTGACCTTGGTCGGACCAAGCGCGGCGGCGATCCGGGCGATGGGCTCAAAAGCTGAAGCGAAACATTTGATGGCCGACGCGGGGGTGCCTTTGGTACCAGGCTATCACGGCGTGGATCAAAGCCTTGAACACTTGCAGTCAGCTGCTGAAGCGATAGGCTACCCAGTGTTGCTGAAGGCGAGCGCTGGCGGCGGCGGCAAAGGCATGCGGGTGGTGGAAACCGCCGCGGCGTTTGAGGCTGCGGTCGCATCTGCCCGCCGCGAAGCACGTGCAGGCTTTGGTGATGATCGGTTGCTGGTGGAAAAATATCTTATTAAACCGCGCCATATCGAAGTACAGATTCTTGCCGATGGCCACGGCCAGACCCGCCATCTCTTGGAACGTGATTGTTCTCTGCAACGCCGACATCAAAAAGTTGTTGAAGAAGCCCCTGCGCCGCATTTTGACGCCAAAACCCGCCAAGAAATGATGGCCGCTGCGGTCGCTGCGGCTGAAGCTGTTGATTACATTGGCGCGGGCACGGTGGAGTTCATTGTCGACGCCCAGGGGGATTTCTATTTCATGGAAATGAATACCCGCCTGCAAGTGGAACATCCGGTTACTGAAATGATCACAGGACTTGATCTGGTTGGCTGGCAAATTCGCATTGCTCAAGGTGCATCGATTGACTTTAGCCAAGAGGCTATTGCCGCCGCTGGGCATGCCATTGAGGTTCGGCTTTATGCTGAGGACCCAAGCCGGGGTTTCTTGCCGCAAACAGGCACGCTCACCAAGCTGCGCCTCCCAGACGCAATGGCAAATGTGCGGGTGGATTCAGGGATTGTTGAAGGTGGCACTGTTTCAGTTTTCTACGACCCAATGATCGCCAAAATTATCGCCCATGGTGCTGATCGTGATGCCGCCCGTCGGACCTTGCTGAAGGCTTTGTTAGCAACTGAAATTGTTGGTCTGAAGACCAATCGTGATTTCTTATGTGCGGTGTTGAACGATCCTGATTTTTCAGCGGGAAATGTGGATACTGGCCTGATTGAGCGGCAGTTAGAGCGGTTGACGCTGCCGCCAGCTGCGGATCATCGCGTCTTTGCGCTGGCGGCTACATGGCAGTATTTGAGTGCTCGCGATCACCAAGAGGTGGGCGCAGAAGCGGCGGCAGATGGCTATTCTCCCTGGGCCCTGGCGGATGGCTGGCGGCTGAATGATACGCCGAAAATCAGCTATCATTTTAGGGCTGACGGGCAACCGCTTTCTGTGTGTATCACACCAAGGGCCGGTGGTGGCGTGGCCGCCCATATCGGTGACTGGCAGTGTGAGATTAAAGGCCCGGTTCTGACCGTGGATGGCCTCTGGGCTGAAATTGATGATCACGGTCAAGCGGCACAAATGGCCCTTCATGGGGCGACATTGACCGTTACGATAGAGGGGCAAGGCCATCATCTCACCCCACATGATCCCTTGGCGATGAGCCATGACGGGGTTGTTGACCACGGTCAGCTGACCGCCCCCATGCCAGGCCGCGTTTTGGACGTCGCCATTACCGCAGGGGCGCGGGTGCGTGGCGGTGATAAATTACTCATCCTTGAAGCGATGAAAATGGAACATGCGATCAAGGCACCTTCAGCAGGTGTGGTCACAGCGGTTTACGTCAGCGTCGGCGCGCAAGTCTCTGAAGGCGCCGAACTTATTCTGTTCGAAGCTGACGAAAGTTAAATTTATGAGCGATGTGAAAAAGGCGGTCTCCCAGACCGCGCTTGCGGCTATTGGTTGGCCTGATCTGCTCATTTGTGGGGGCGCGCTTGCTGTCGCCTTGTTGCCGCCGCCAGACGGTGAAACGCCGATGATGATGCGGGCTATCGGTCTGATGATCTTTACGATCGGTTATTGGGCAACAGGTCGGATGGCCGAACATTTGGTTGCTTTGGTGTTTTTTCTGCTGGCGATGTTGATCGCGTTGGCACCGGCAAACGTGGTTTTTTCAGGCTTTGCCGCGCCAGCTTTTTGGCTGATGGTTGGCGGGCTGTTGATTGGTGGGGCGGTGGATCGCACTGGCCTTGGACAACATCTAGCGCGGGCTGTGATTGGTGGAGCGGTCAGGTCTTATGGCAAAATCATCGCGGCGATTCTGGTCATCGACGTGGCATTGGCGTTTATCATGCCGTCAACGATGGGGCGGGTGGCGTTGCTGCTACCGATTGCCAAAGGGATTGCTGATAACGCTGGCTTTCGCCCTGGGGATCGGGGCTGGAGTGGGATAATTCTCGCAGTGGTTTTTGGGTCCTACTTGGCACCAACAACGATCTTGCCGGCAAATGTGCCGAATAATGTTTTGCTAGGGGCAGCGGAAACCGTACACGGGGTTGCGCTGACCTATTTTGATTATTTGTTGCTGCATTTTCCCATTTTGGGACTGCTGAAAACCCTTGTTCTCGGTGTTGTGATTGTTAGGTTCTGGCCAGATCGGCCGGTGCCAAAGCCTCAAGAGGACGGTCCACAGGAGCCTTGGAGTCCGGCCGAATATCGGCTTCTGTTGCTGCTGATTTTGGCGCTGAGTTTTTGGATGACAGATGTCTGGCACGGGATCCTACCTGCTTGGGTATCCCTGACTGCGGGACTGCTGTGTCTGGCACCGCGCCTGGGCGTTATTGCCGCCAGTGATCTTGATGGTTTACTGAAATTACGGCCGCTGATTTATGTCGCTGGTATCTTTGGGCTTGGTGCGGTTGTGGCCAGCACAGGGCTGGGGGCTTTTTTGGCGGAAGCATTGCTGGATATCTTTCCTGTTTCTGCGGGTGCTGATGCCATTAATTTCATGTTTCTGGCGCTCGGGACCACGGTCCTTGGTATGCTGACCACGATGCCCAGTGTGCCAGCCATCATGGCCCCTCTGGCAGGAGAGCTGGCCAGTGCCATGGGGCTGCCCGTCAAATCGGTGTTGATGGCCACGGTTTTAGGTTTTTCAACAGTCTTTTTCCCGTACCAGGTGCCGCCGCTATTATTAGGACTATATCTCGGGCATGTGCCGCTGCGAGAAGGCGCGCGGCTGGGCATGTTGATGGGGGCGATAACAATCGTGGTGCTGTTTCCAATGGATTTTCTGTGGTGGCAATGGCTGGGCTATCTGCCATGACCGTGCATATTTTAAAGCTGTGTGTTGGCATTGGCCATTTGTCTGAATTGGAGGCTTACCAGAAGCAGCACCGCGCCCGCGCGCGGAAGCATGGGATTGAACCTGTGAACATGCACGTCACCCGCAATATGCCGAAGCGGGCAGATGAGGTGCTTGATAATGGTGCGCTGTATTGGGTCATAAAGGGTGTTATCAGGGCACGCCAGCCGATTGTTCGGCTCGATGACCTGACCGAGGAGCTGGGCCGTAAGGCCTGCGGTATTGTTCTTGACCCAGAGCTGATCAAGGTGGAGCCGCGGCCGTGCCGGGCTTTCCAAGGGTGGCGTTATCTGGAGGTGGATAGGGCGCCGCCTGATATGAGCGCTGCGGCGGCTGATGTTGCCGATGATCTGCCGGACAGCATGCAGGATGAGTTGCGCGCATTAGGCCTGCTGTAGCGCCGCCCGGCAATCATTGCGGTCAGCTGGCGGTGTTAGCCATTTTGTTCGCTAACCGTCGGGGCCATGGTAACTTGAATATTGCTGCCACCAGTTAACAATGGGGTCAGGATCAACGTCATTACCCGCCGGTCGCGGGAATAGGTCATGGTTGAGATGGTGGTGCGCACGACGGTGATAGGTTGCCAGCCAAATTTTGGCATCTCAGCCTCGAAAAAGGCATACATTTTACCCATTGTAAAAGGTGTATCGTAATCTAACCGTCCAATCCAGCCGCCATTGGAGCCGAGAACCAGGGTCTTTTTCAGGTTCAAGCTGGCACTATTGGGAACGGGGACATCTGAAAACTGCTCAAAACTCGATTTTTCAGCATTTTGATTGCTGTCTGACTGGGCTGTATCCCGGCCGGCTGCGGGTGATGACGCTTCAGTTGACGTGCCAAGGGGGAAGTTAGCTGACGGCAAGCCCGAGGCCAGCGGGCAGGCGGCAAGCCCAAAACATGCCCCTGCGACGAGAAGCGCTCGAAGGCTAGCCAAGCGCGAACGTTGCGAAGATGTAATTTGCTGCTGAATATGCCGTAGGGTCATACCAAGACTCTTTCAAAATAATGTGCGCCATTACTGCCGAGTGACGGTTACGAATATACAGTTTGTTTGTACTAAATCTCTCCTGACAGACAATATGTTTCCGGCCAAATGCAGATTAAAAGGGGCCGAAACGCCGCTGCATCGCCGCTTGTCACGACCGTCAGGTGCGGCAGCGTCATTATTTTCGCTGTATACTGGAAAGCCTAGGTTATGCCTAGGATAAAAGGCGGTGTGAGCGGTTGGCCACCCTGGCCTGTTCGGAAAAATAAATGACGAATTTGTGATATTCCTACTTGCGCTTCAAAAGCCCCGGGGGTATACACCCGTTCTGCCTCGGACGGCGGGCCAAGACAGTCCCTTCTACATGAAGCATATCTGTTGAGATCCCACAGCCGAGGGGCGTGCGAAAGCGGCTCTTTGACATTGTTATTGAAGGAAGGGATAAGCGGACGGCGGCGTTGTTGTTA
>JBELLC010000206.1:0-2816 GCA_042088965.1 Nisaea sp.
CCTCTTTCAGCAATTGATCGGTCGCATCGCGTCGGGTTTCTTGTTGTCGTTGCCAAAGTTTGCGGTAGACGCCGTCGCGCTCCAACAAGCTTTGATGGTTGCCGCGTTCGACAATTGCCCCGGACTCCAAAACCAAAATTTCGTCAGCATCGACAACGGTTGATAACCGATGGGCAATGGTCAATGTGGTTCGATTGGCCGACACTGCACGCAAACTCTCCTGGATCGCCTTTTCAGTCTGGCTATCAAGGGCCGAGGTCGCTTCATCAAACAAAAAGATCAGTGGCTTTTTTAACAATGTTCGGGCTATTGAAACGCGTTGTTTCTCGCCGCCTGACAGTTTAAGGCCGCGTTCTCCCACCATTGTTTGATAGCCATCAGGCTGCGCCATGACAAAATCATGAATGTTGGCGAGCCGGGCGGCTTCTTCAACTTCTGTCGGCGTCGCCGATGGCTGCCCATAGGCAATGTTATAGTAAATCGTGTCATTAAAAAGCACGGTGTCTTGCGGCACAATGCCAATCGCTTGCCGCAGACTTGCTTGACTGATGGCGCGGATATCTTGGCCATCAATGTCGATATGGCCTGCCGCGATATCGTAAAAGCGGAAAAGTAGCCGAGAGATTGTTGATTTACCAGCGCCGCTTGGACCAACGATGGCGACTGTTTTACCAGCGGGGACTGTGAATGAGACACCCCGCAGAATAGAGCGCTCTTCGCGATACCCGAAATGCACATCCTTAAACACAATCTCGCCACCAGCAGACACCAATTGTTGTGCTTCTGCGCGGTCTTCAATCTCTTGATTTTCATCGAGCAGGCCAAACATCGCCTCCATATCAATAAGTGATTGTTTGATCTCACGGTAGACAAACCCGAGGAAGTTAAGCGGCAGATAAAGCTGAATCAAATAGGCGTTTACCATCACGAAATCGCCAACGGTCATGGTCCCATTGCGCACACCAAACCCCGCCATGATCATGATGACTGTTAAACCAGCGGCGATGATAAACGCCTGGCCGGTATTCAACAGCGACAGCGAAACCTTATTTTGGATAGAGGCTTTCTCAAACCGCCGCAGCGCCACATCAAAGCGATCTGCTTCATGGGTCTCGTTGCCAAAATATTTTACGGTCTCAAAATTCAGTAAACTATCAATCGCTTTGGTGTTCGCGGCTTGATCGGAGGCATTCATTTCCCGCCGAAACTTCAGCCGCCATTCGGTCACAATCATTGTATGGGCAATATAAGTCGCGATGGTGACTAAGGTGACAGCTGCATACCAAAAATCAAATACGGTCCACAGAATGACGGCCACCAAGGCAATCTCGATAATGGTTGGTAAGATATTGAACAGCATGAAGGCGAGGACGAATTCAATCCCTTTCACCCCGCGTTCAATGGCGCGTGTTAGCCCGCCTGTCTGTCGGTCCAGATGGAAGCGCAGTGACAAGCGATGCAAATGACGAAAGGTTTTCAGGGCGACTTGGCGAATGGCGCGTTGGGCAACCTTGGCAAAAAAGAACTCGCGCAATTCCAAAAAGCTGCGATCGATGAGACGGGCGAGACCATAAAACAGCAAAATGAAAACAAGCGCACTCATCACAATATTGCTGCCATCGGTCAGCATATCGACAGCTTGCTTATAGAAATAGGGCACCGATACAGCGGCAATTTTGGCAATCGCCAAGCAGCTGATGGCGGCAACCACCCGTGCGCGCAGATCTGGCCGCTGTTTTGGCCAAAGATACGGCAGTAATGTTGCGAGGGTTTGCAAATTCCCACGATCGCTGGCTTTGGCGAAAGTTTGCGGATCGCCTGTGCCGCCATGACCAGCCATAAATTTCTCCAATTTGAACACGTTAACGCCTGTCCTATGTGATCGCGTGTTGCGCGCTGTCAAGGACCAGCAATGGTTGGTGCAGGGGAGATGCTTTGCACTCCTGACTTACTACCGTAACATGACGGCTCATAAAACAATTGTTCGTGATAAAGCGGATGAGATTTGGGGGATATGATGAGTTTTGATTATCGTGCGGGGTTTCGCGCCTCACTTCCAGCCGCGGCACCGCCATGGCAGGGGTTTCCAGCCTATAATTTTGTTGGTGGCCACATGGACCCAGATCATGTGCCTGTCGTCGATTTAATCAGCGCCTTAACAAACACCTTAGAAAAAGAAGGCCAGACTCTCGCGACGTATAATTTAGCGACGGGACCGCTTGGTTATTTGCCGCTGCGGGAGTTTTTGGTTGGGGCTCTGAAAAAACGCGCCGCAATGGAGATTACTTCTGAGGAGGTCTTGATCACCTCCGGCTCCTTGCAGTCGATGGATTTGGTCAATCAATTGATGCTTGATCCGGGTGATCTTGTGATCACCGAAGCGGCGACTTATGGCGGTGCGTTGACACGCCTAACAGCCTGTGGGGCGCGCTACGTGGGGGTTGATCTGGACGAAGATGGCATGCGCATGGATGTCCTGGAAGAAACCCTGAGGCGGCTTGCGGACGAGGGTATAACGCCGAAAATGATATATACGATACCGACCGCTCAAAACCCCACTGGCACTGTCATGCCGCAGGCACGCCGAGAGCAAATGTTGCAGCTTGCTGACAGGTTTGGGGTGATGATCTTTGAGGATGATTGCTATGCGGACTTATTATGGCAAGGCCCACGCCCACCTGCTATTTACAGTCTCGATGAGGGGCGTCGAGTCATCTATTGCGGGTCATTTTCGAAATCTATCGCACCGTCACTTCGCCTTGGCTATGTGGTTGCTGATTGGACGGCATTGTCACGGATCGTGGCCCTGAAAACCG
>JBELLC010000207.1:0-2782 GCA_042088965.1 Nisaea sp.
ATTGGACCGGCGCTGCTTTTTTAGGCGCGGCTAACCATGCACCCAGCCACTCATCAATCGGCGGGCCGTGCGGAACGTCGAGGTGCGTGGCACTGTCCAGTGGACGCCGCTGCCCCGCACATCTGCGGCCGCTTTGACAACACCTGATAATGTCCCAATGCGCAGGGCGTCAGCGCCGTCCCTTGACCGCGCGCTGGTCGCTTGGTGGACGGAGGTGCCAACAATACCTGCCGCCGCCGCTGTGCACATCGCCGCTGTCAGCGGAATGGCACGGTGCACATTGCCCATCGACAATACCCGTGCGCTCACATCCACATCAACGGCTGAATATTGCCGATTGTCCAATGCGGTAAAGTCAGCTGGCGGGCCAATCAAAGCAATCTTTGGACTTGCTTCAGCAGCCGCTTCAGGCGTTGACGCCATACCCGCCAAAACCGCCGCTTGTCGGCGCAAGCGCTCTAACGCGGCCATTAAACGCGGGTTGCCTTCGATGGTCTCAATACTTTCAGTTGCCTGTAGGCCAAGGTCACTGGCACGCGCAAAGGCAACCACATTGCTGGCATCAACAATGCTGACGGTCACCGCCCCACATACAGGGTCTTGGATCACATCCGTGAGGGCTTGCGACATTAATGGCGAGGCGGGCCCCGCGCCGTCATCACGGGCCATAAAATCTAGGCGGATCGGCGATCCAGTTCCTGCCACACCTGGAATTTCCAGATCCCCCATTTCCACCGCAAACCCGCCCGCAACCTCAAAGGCAGCATGCACCACTTGGCGTGTATTGGTATTAAAAAGCCGCAGCAACACGTCGCCATCTTGGCATTTAAACAGCCCTTCATTGACGGCAAATGGCCCCATCGCCGAGGTCATATTACCACAATTAGCAGCGTAATCGACACGCCCAACGGCAATCTCAACCTGCCCAAATGTGTAATCAAAATCCACATCAGGACGGCTTGGTGGCGCTAACACCATCACTTTTGACAGCGATGAAATCCCCCCCCCGAGGCCATCAAGCTGGCGGCCGTAGGGATCAGGGCTGCCCATAACCCGGCAAAACAAAGCGTCACGTTGTGGACCTGCAGGCGGTAAGTCATGCGCATGAAAAATGACGGCATTTGAGGTGCCACCCCGCATGAATATCGCGGGTGTCCGTCGATCTGTCACGCGGCTACGACCTCCGCCGCGATCATCACGGCCCGCACTCATACCGGTTGCAGGTTCACATGTGGGCGGGCACCGGCAACGCGAATGCCACCGCGCGGACCGCCCAAGGCAACAGAGCCATAGCGCTCTGCCATGGCGTCTGGAAGGGGGCGTCCCGCCGGCGTTGCCAGCCATAACCGTAGCAGGTGGCGCTTTAATGCCGGGTCATCAAAATCCTCATAATCTGTGCGCGTATGCAGGACTTGATGATTATGCACCAATTGCACATCGCCAGGCTCAAATGTCAGATCCAGGCGGATATCATCATGATTTGCCAAATCTTGCACCATATCCAAGGCTTCACGTTGCGCATCACTCAGGCGCGGGACATCGTCTAAATGCTGTGCTGCGTAAATGAAGTCAGGCGCTAGGATTGTTGTCAAATGGTTCGCATGGTTGAAAAACGCCGCCATTTGATAGGTTTCGCTCTTACCTGGCGGCACTTCACCCTTGCGGCCATAAACAAAGGGCTGCATCAGCACTTCAACCAAATCAGGTCGGCTACGCTGCATTTCATTATAGATTGTCACCGAACTCGAGAGCGCACTCAGCCCTCCCGCTTTCGCCTTTTGCAGACATAAAAGCCCGACGATATCGCAAGAATCCGTATGATAGGGTTGCCGCCGTGTGGTCGTATAAATTCGAACTTTAGGATCATTTGGATCATGGCCTAAATCACGCACATGGCCAATAAGATGGCCTTTTGCATTTTGCGATACAGGTAAGCCAAGATGGATGCCAAGCCCCCAATAGGCCAAAGCAGAATCAGCCAAGCCCCAGTTTTCAACCGGCAGGCCCCGCAACACCATGAAGCCATGTCCATGGACGACTTTTTGATAAATACGCGACATCACAGCAGCCAGGCCTGGGAGGGGAAAATCACTCCGCGTGACATCTTCTGTCGCCAATCCTTGGGCGCGAACGCCTGCAATGGCGGCCTCAATCTCGGCAATCTCGTGAGTTTGAAATTCATGGAGCCAGCAATCTGATGCTGCCATCTGCGGCGCTGTCCATGCTGACGGCCCCGATATACGCGCATTTTTCATCATTTGCTCTTCCTCTCAAATCCCCATGATTGCAGCGGCGCGGTCGCACCTATTTGACACCGAGCGGTGACGTCATACCCCGGCGAGACTATAGGGAAGCAGAGGAATGGCGAAGACGCAAGACGAACAACCCAATCTCTCCTCGCAGCGCCCCCAAAAATCAGCTATTTTCCTTTTCCTCTGTGCGCGGCTGTCGCCGCATTCCATACATTATGTGAGTTGTCACCATGCATCACCTTCCCGGTCGCCATTTTTTCTTCCAGCCCGGCCCAACCAATATCCCAGAGCGCGTTTTAGCCGCCATGCACCAGCCCAGCGTGGATTTCAACAGCCCCCGTTTCCGCAAATTGCAGGGCGCCTGCCATGATCGCTTGAAAGATATTTTTCGGACCAGGCAGCATCTGGTTGTTCATATTGCCAATGGCCACGGGGCCTGGGAATCAGCGATGGCCAATACTTGTGCCGTGGGCGACCATGTTCTGGTGCCAGAGACGGGTTTTTTCTCAACCTATTGGGCCAAGTTGTGC
>JBELLC010000208.1:0-2782 GCA_042088965.1 Nisaea sp.
CCATTGATGCGGCCAACTTCAACCAGTTTACGATCCGTGCCGTCGATGCCAGACAACAGGTTAAGATAAACGGGAATGAACACACCAACGGCAATCAGGGTCACCTTTGAGGTTTCAAAAATGCCAAACCAGAGAATGAAAATGGGCACCCAAGCAAGCGAAGGCACTGCCTTCAAAGCTTGTAAACTCGGATCGAGATAGTCACGTGCGTGGCGGGAGTAACCAGCGATTGCGGCAAGCAAAGTAGCACAACCGGCACCCAGTGCAAAACCGATAACAACCCGCCACCCGGTGACCGCAATATGCGTAAACAGCGACCCATCGGCGGCCAGTTCAAGAATGTCGGTCAGGATCAAAAGCGGCGGCGGCACCAAATGCGCTGGAAACAGCTGAACCAATGTTAAGATATGCCAGATGATGACCCCGGCGACCGGCAGTAACAGCCCCCGTAACCAACGCTGGGTATGGCGCAACAGGGCCGGGCGACGACGACGTCGCCCGGCCTGTCCCCAACCGCTTGGTGTTGCGGTGAGATTGATGCTCATCGCTTAAAATGCCCCGCACGGCATTAATGAAGCGGATATCAATCAGCTCATCGACGGTTTGGGCGATATCCACATCCGCTTTAATTATCCCGATTTTTTGCAAAATATCACCGGCGGCCAAAAAGGTTTGGCGATGCGCCTTGCCGATGGTGGGGTTGGAAATATCTGTCCGCTCTCCCAACTGCAGCGCCGCTACTTTTGGCTCAACCCGTGCCGCCTTGACCAAGGCTGCTTCTAGTTCGGCTGGGTGTGTGAGGGCATATCGACGCGCCCGCTCATACACCAGCAGCACCCGCTCAACCAGTTTTGGGTTGCGCGATGCAAAAGCTTCCCGAACATTCAAAATCCCATAGGTATTCAAATCGGGATTGCGAAAAAATAGCTCGGTATCGCCGGCAAGCTGGCCTTTCGCCATATGCGGATCAAGCCCGGCCCAGGCATCCACCTGATCCTTGATCAAAGCGGTATAACCATCAGGATGTTGCAGCAGGACGGGGGTTATATCGCGCTCGCTCAGACCAACGGAATCTAACGCCCGCAGCAGGAAAATATGCGGGTCAGTTCCTCGCGTCACCGCCACACGCTTGCCTTTCAGGTCTGCAATCCGCTTGATCCCAGAACCACGGCGGGTAACCAACGCCGTCCATTCTGGTTTCGAGTAAACATAGACCGCCTTGATCGGCAAACCGCCGGCACGGCCAATCACCGATGCCGCCCCTGCGGTCGACCCAAAGTCGACAGATCCGCCGCGCAAAAATTCCAGCGCCTTATTCGATCCCAACGATAGGACCCAGCGAACTTTAATGCGTTCCGCAGCCAAATCTTCTTCAAGCCAGCCTTTTTGCTTCAGCAAAATGCTGACCGGGTTGTAATAAGCCCAATCGACGGTGATCGTGCTTGGCTTATCGGCAGCGGTGGCAGGCGTGTAGAAGGCCAGGGCCGCCCAGGCAAAAATCGCCGACACCCAAACCGTTGGTTTGATTTTCATCGTAAACATTTGTCATCTCCTCTTGCGGGCGCTCAAAAAAGCGCCCCATAAGAGGCTCGATTTTCAGTGAACAGGAGAAGCTACGATGATGACTGGGATCGCATGCCCCGAGCGCCAAAAAAGCCGCTGAGACGATTGTCCTCGGGATAATAAGCCCCGTGGTCCTTGGGACAAAAAGCCCCACAATCCTGGGGACAAAAAGCCCCACAATCCTGGGGACAAAAAAAGCCCCACGTCACTCACCGTGGGACTCGCTCCCACTCGCTTTAGCTGGATTTTATATAGCGCCCCGCAAGCTGAGCCTCAAATTAGCGCTGATAAAAAATTATTCTAATTTTTTGATCAACACAAGCGCTGTTTTTACATCTATGGCCATGAGGGGCCTTTATCAGCTATTGTGCCGACCTAGTTATATTCTTTCGTTATGATCTTTGGAGTTAAGACCGATGCCTGACAATTTATCCACGCGCCCGCCCACGGACCCGGCCCAGCAAGAATTAATCCTTGCCGCAGTTGATAAATTTCTTGAACGCGATGTGGTCCCCTATGCCCATGATCTGGAGGCGCGGGACGAATATCCGTTCGAGATTGTCGAGCAGATGAAAAAACTCGGCCTTTTCGGAGCGACGATTGGCGAGGAATGGGGTGGCCTTGGCCTTGATGTCAGCACCTACTCAAAAATTGTTGAGCGGGTGTCTGCGGTATGGATGTCGGTTTCCGGCATCTTTAACTCGCACCTTATCATGGCGGCGGCCGTGGAGCGATTTGGCACCGAAGACCAAAAACGCCGTTATTTACCGCGCTTCGCAACCGGCGAGCTGCGCGGCGGTATTGCCTTGACCGAGCCTGACGCCGGCACCGATTTACAAGGCATCCGAACCCGCGCCGAAAAAACCGCCGACGGTGACTATATTTTAAACGGCTCGAAAACCTGGATTTCCAATTCAATCCAAGGTCAAATTCTCGCCGTTTTGACCAAGACCGATCCAAGTGCCGAGCCTGCGCATCGCGGTATGAGCTTGTTCCTGGTCGAGAAAAATGAACAATTCCGAGTCACCCGTAAACTCGAGAAATTAGGTTACAAGGGCATCGATTCCGGTGAGCTGCTGCTGGAAGATTGCCATGTCTCGGCTGATAATTTAATCGGCGGTGAAGAAGGCCGTGGCCTGCAACACATCCTTGGTGGTTTGGAGCTTGGCCGGATTAACGTTGCTGCCCGTGGTGTCGGTGTGGCGCGCGCCTGTTTGGA
>JBELLC010000053.1:0-17627 GCA_042088965.1 Nisaea sp.
GTCAAAAGCAAAACAACAGCCGCCATTCACCGCTTCGGTCATAAAGCCTTGGCCCGTGAAGGGATGCCCAATCCAATAGCCAAAAGAGCAGGTTTGGGTCACCCCGCGGCGGACATTTGACATCGTCAGCCCCCCCATCAAGGCATCATCACTGCGTCGAAAGATAAAAAAGCTATAGCTGCGGTCATTTTGCCAATCGTCGGCATAACGGATCAAGCGATAGCGAAACGACGGTTTAGACAAAACGTCATTGGCCCAGGTCGGCTCCCAGGGCTGTAAATAGTCGCGGCTGACGGCTCGCAGCTCCGCCCATTCTGCCCAATCGCCGCGCACAGGGGGGCGTAAATAGGTCCGGCTTTGAGTCACCCGTTGTTCGTTTTTACCAGGTGAAAAGAACGTCAGAACCATCGATCGGGGACCCTTATTGACATAACGGCGACATCATTAAACGTCGCGTTTGTCTTGGCAAGTCACACGCCGTTATTTTTCGCCGCTTTATGACAGTCGGGCGCAAATCTTGTTATAATCTTCCAGCTTTGATAACGGTCCTGTTGCCGCAATCGTTGGCTGGCTTTGGCGCAGTCGGCTTGCAACCGCTGTAATCGCGTCCAGATCAACGGCATCGACTTTGGCAACCATGTCGGCGCTGTTGGGGATTTTGCCCCGGACCAGCATGTGCTGGGCCAATTGTTCGGCCCGATTAGAGGTTGATTCCCGGCTCATCAGCAAACCAGATTTCAATTGTGCCTTCGCGCGGGCCAGCTCAGCGGCTGTGATTGAGCCTGCTGCCTTTGTCACTTCATCGGTCAAAACAGGGACCAACTCGCTGACCTCATTGCCGCCCGTACCTGCATAAATACCAAAAATACCGCCATCTTGAAATGACGAGGCAAAGGAATAGATCGAGTAGACCAAGCCGCGTTTTTCCCGCACTTCTTGAAACAAACGCGAGGACATACCGCCGCCAAAAAGGGTTGAGAATACCTGCAAGGCATAGAAATCAGGATCATCAAACGCCACCCCATCGAAGCCGATGATCAGATGCGCTTGCTCTAAATCTTTCTCGATCCGGTGATCGCCGCCTTGATAGATCGCAGGCTGGCTGCTGGCATGGCTTGTTGCCGGCAGGTTTTCAAACGCCATGGCGACCATGTCGACAACAGCTTGGTGTTCGATGTTCCCCGCGGCGGCAAAGACCATGCGGTCGCCGCCGTAATTTTGGGCAATGAAATCAACAATCGCTTGGCGATCCATGTTGGCGACCACCTCCGCGCGCCCCAGAACAGGGCGGCCAATCGGCTGGTCGGGATAGGCGGTCTCTTGAAAGTCATCAAAAATGATATCGTCAGGGGTGTCAGCGGCCTGACCAATTTCTTGAAGGACCACCGTTCGTTCACGGGCCAATTCATCGCTATCAAAGCGGGAATTTTGCAGAATATCGCCTAACAGATCGACCGCCAGGGGTGCGTCTTGCTTTAAAACTTTGGCGTAATAAGCGGTTTGTTCACGGGCGGTATAGGCATTTAAATGGCCGCCCACGTCTTCGATCTCTTCGGCAATTGCAAGGGCGTCGCGGCGCTCTGTTCCTTTGAACGCCATATGCTCAAGCAAATGGGCGACGCCGCCTGTTTCGACATTTTCATGACGGGCACCAGCGCCAATCCACATGCCCAGCGAGACACTGTCAACGCTGCTCATTGGGTCGGTGAGGATGCGCAAGCCATTATCCAGTGTGGTCAACTGTGGGCCGATTTTGGAATCGCTCATTTTGGGCCTCCCAGGCGAACATTTGCGTCAATGAAGGCTTTCACCACAGCGCTGTCATTGGCCAAGACGCTGAGGTGTTCGGGACGGTCCATGAGGTCAGCAAGCCGCGCCGGTAAGGCTGGATAATGGCCGCTGGCTTGGGTTACGGCGTCAGGGAATTTTGCTGGATGCGCGCAGGCGAGCGCCACCAACGGATCAGCAATTTTATGGCCAAGCTTGATGGCCGTCTCCACACCAACAGCGGTATGCGGATCAATGATTTCGCCGGTTGCAGCGGCCGTCTCTTTAATTCGCGCCAAGATCGCTTGATCATCAACGCAATGCCCTTGGAACATGCTTTGTGTGTCCGATAACTGGCCTTGCGATAGGCTAAAGCTGCCGGTTTGGCGAAAGTCGGTCAGGGTGCGGGCAACTGCGGCACCGTCACGGTCAAGCATATCAAAAAGCAGTCGCTCAAAATTACTTGAGACCTGGATATCCATGCTGGGCGATAAGCTTGGCTCAACACCGCGTATTTCCATCGTCCCACTATTCAAAAAGCGCGCCAAAATATCATTGCGGTTACAGCCAACCAGCAGTTGTGAGATGGGTAACCCCATTTTCTTGGCGGCGTAAGCGGCAAAAACATTGCCAAAATTACCAGATGGAACTGAAAAAGCGACGTCGCGCTCTGGGGCACCAAGGCCCAAGGCGGCGGCAAAATAATAGGTGATTTGCGGCATAATCCGCGCCCAATTAATTGAATTAACGGCGGAAAGATGCATCTTGTCGCGGAATGCCAGATCGTTAAACAGCCCTTTAACCATGTCTTGGCAGTCGTCAAAATGCCCGTCGAGGGCAATCGCATGGACATTATCTGCTTTAACCGTCGTCATCTGCCGCTGCTGCACTGGGGATACGCGATTGTGCGGAAATAGGATAAAAATATCGATGGCATCACGGTCCCGGCATGCCTCGATCGCCGCAGACCCAGTATCGCCAGAGGTTGCGCCGACAATGGTGATGCGCTCCCCGCGCTGTTGCAAGACATGGTCAAACAAGCGGCCAAGAACCTGCATCGCGTAATCTTTAAAAGCCAGGGTCGGGCCATGGAATAACTCCATCAACCACAGTCCTTGATCCAGTTGTTTCAGCGGCGCAACAGCAGGATGACCAAAATCACGATAGGCGCCGTTGACGATATGCTGCAAGCTGGCTTCATCAATGCTACCGGCAACAAACGGGCGCATAATCTCGATCGCCAAATCACAATAGGACAGGGTGCGAAAACGCCGTAAATCAGCGGCTGAAAATTGTGGCCATTCCTGGGGCACATAAAGCCCCCCATCACGGGCCAAACCGGTGACAAGAACATCATCAAAATCTAAGGTCGGGGCTGCGCCGCGTGTGCTGATATATTTCACCACTGTCCTCCATGTCGGAAACCGCGCGACACTAAAGCATCCTGACGATATTTGGAAATGACTTCTGCTGTCATTTGCGATTGGGTTCTGTTCAGTCTGCCGAAGACTTGCCATTATGGCGCATAAATTGGCGGCTGGGGGCGAGAATGCAGCGTTTAACAATTGCGGTGGTGGCACCAGGAGATATGGGACATGCCATTGGCAAGCGTCTGATAAAAGGGGGCTTGCGAGTCATTACGGACCTGACGGGCCGCTCTCAGCGAAGCCATGATTTAGCGGCTTCAGCAGGCATGGACGAGGTTGCGGGCAATGATGCCTTATTATCCGAGGCAGCGGTCATCTTATCCATTATGCCGCCGTCAGCGGCGGTTGGCTTTGCCGAAGGATTGGCCATAACAGCGCGCCAAAATCCGCATCTGCCGCGCCCCTTGGTGGTGGATTTAAACGCAATCGCGCCGGCAACGGCAACGACGATTGCCGATATTCTGGCGGTGGCTGATTTGCCCTTTATTGACGGCGGTATTGTGGGCGGGCCGCCGAAGGCGGATGATGCGGGGCCGCGTGTTTATATTTCAGGCACGGATCTGGCGCAGCTTGACAGCTTGCACGATGCTGGCCTGGATATGCGCCCGATATCTGGCGGCATTGGCGCGGCGTCAGGATTAAAAATGTGCTACGCCAGCATGACCAAAGGCATTACAGCCCTACAAATCGAAGCTTTGGTAGCGGCCCGTGCCTTGGGCTGTGATACAGATCTGCAAGCCGAGATGGCGTTTAGCCAAGAAGCTCTATTATCTCGCGCAGATGCTTGGTTGCCAGCATCCTGTCCAAAGGCCTATCGCTGGATCGGGGAGATGGAAGAAATCGCCGCTACTTTTCAGTCGGTGGGTTTAACACCGCGCACCTTTCAGGGTGTGGCAGAGATTTACCGCATGGTTGAACGCTCTCCCCTTGGCAAGGAAACCGTTGAAAACCGCGCCCTGGCCAAGGATGCGAAGGGCGTGGCGGATATATTGGCGGCCAGTTTACCGCTGAGAAAGTCTTAAGCTGGTGATGCTGCAACTTTGGCACAGGCGGTGATGGTCTCCTCAATCATGGCAGCGTCGATATCCAGATGGGTGACCGCGCGCATTAAATCAGGGCCCATATTGGTGATGCGCACATCATACTCACGCAGGGCGGCAGAAAAGTCGCTGGCGCTGTGGCCAGTATTTGCGGTGCCAAAATAGACCATATTGGTTTCAACACTGCTGACATTAATGTCAATGCCGTCAATAGCGGCCAAACCGTGTGCCAGTTTCTGGGCATTCAGGTGATCCTCGGCAAGCCGGGCCACATTATGTTCCAGCGCAAAAACCCCGGCAGCGGCAATAATCCCCGCTTGCCGCATGGCACCGCCAAATTGATGCTTGAAACGCCAAGCACGATCAATGAAATCAGCAGAGCCTGCCAGTACCCCGCCAACAGGACAGCCAAGGCCTTTTGATAGGTCAAGCCAAACGCTATCACATGGCTGCGAAAATGCCGCTGCAGACACCCCAGAGGCAACAACAGCATTTAACAAGCGTGCGCCATCCATATGCACAGGCAGGTTATGATCATGAGCGGCGGCGGCGACCGCTTCAAGCTGCGCTAAGGGCCAGATTGTCCCGCCCCCCATATTGGCGGTATTTTCAACACTGACGAGGGCAGTGCGGGGGGCATGGCGGCTGGCAGGGCGGATTGCTGCCAGCATTTGTTCGGCTGTAAATAGCCCACGGTCACCGGCAATGGGGCGAGTCATCGCCCCGGATAATGCAGCAGGGCCGCCCGTTTCAAAATGTAAGCCATGGGAGCTTTCATCGAGGATGATTTCCTCGCCATGGTCAACCCAAACCCGATAAGCAATCTCATTACACATGGTGCCCGAGGGCAGAAAAATCGCTGCCTCTTTGCCCATTAAGTCAGCCACCATCCGGCAAAGTTTATTCACCGTTGGGTCTTCTTGCGCTTGCTCATTTCCAACAGCGGCGTGGGCCATCGCCTCACGCATCTGAGCAGATGGCAAGGTGCAGGTGTCGCTGTGCAAATCAATTCGTGGTGCGCGGGCGTCATTGTGTAGATTATTTGGGGGGCTAGAAACCATGAAGCACCTTTTTCATCAAACCTAAAGCCAGGGTTTTGGTGTATGGAGATTACAGATATCGGTCAAGAAACATGAACAGTTTATTGAATTATTGACGGCCAGACCATATCTGCACAAAGCAGCGGCTGTCCTGAAACATTTGATAAGAGGTAACCCTTGACTCCATCCAAAGACGTAAGCCATCGCCGCCTGTCACTGTCACTGCGGGCAAATGAGGACCCAGGTTTGGTGCTGCAAATCGTCTACGCCTTGTTTGCGTTATCTCTATTCACAGGCTTGCCCGCCATTATCGGGATGATCCTTACCCTGATTGCTGGACAGAACCTCAATGACGACATGCTGTTAAGTCATTATCGTTATCAAATCCGCACTTTCCTGATCATGATTGTGGCAACAATCATTGGCACCATTTTGACATGGTTCCTCGTGGGTTTTGCGATCTTGGGGCTGACGTGGTTATGGTTTCTTTATCGGGTGCTCAAAGGCTGGGTGATGTTGCGCAATGGCGCGGCGATGGCGGATCATGGCGGCGTGATGTAAGCGCCCAATGGTCAAATGGGAAACCCCAGATCCTCGGCCCATGACGCCAGGTGATGCTGGTAGGGGGCCAGCACGCGGCGTTGTCGTCGCCAGCGGCCAGGTGGATCAAGCGGATCAGAATTTAGCCGCAGCGGCAGATCAGGGTCGGCCCGCAATGCAAGGAATTGATACAGCTTGGCAAAGGCCGCTGCGGGTTCGTTAAGTGCTTCTTCGCGTGTAAAATTATGGACATTAAGGGGCAATACTTTTTCGGCGGCCGCCCAGATCAGCATCCAGCGATGATACAAGGCGGCAGTTGCTGACAGGCTGGTGAAATGGATGCTGACATCATCGAGTGGTGTTGCTGCCATCCACTGCGACAGGCACAAATCAAACGGATGGCGCACCGTAATGATCAGGCGGGCATTTGGAAACAGGCGCGCGATAACCCCTAAATAGGGCAGGTTATAAGGGCCGCTATCGATGATAACCGCGTTGTCATTAAGCGCTTTGGCGTGGGCAGCGCGGGTGGTGAAATAATGGTGACGCAGGCTTTCCGCCATCTCAGGGCAGAGCGTGCCAAGGGCACTTGCCAGGTCATCGCCGCCAGCCGTCAGGCGGGCGACGATATTGCCAAGCATATCTTGGCCCGCCAGCAAGCAGACATCTCGGTGCTGTTGAAGATGGTTGTATACTTCAGCGTGTCCGGCCTCTGGCACGCCCAGCAGAAAAATCGGCTGCTCTAAAGTCATTGGCAGGTGTTGCCAGGCAGCAACCGCGCGCGGTGTCAGCGTGGCGGCCATGGCAGCAAGGTTTTGAACATCACGGGCAGGGCGGATACCCGCGACAATGGCGCGCTGGCGGCGGCGTCTATTGGCGCTGGCCGCATATCTGGCGGCGAGGCCGAGATTGCCAAGGCGTTCTTGAAGGACAGCAAGGGCAAAATCTATTTCCTCGCGCAGCAGGCTGGCGTTTGGCAGGTTGCGATGGCTGTGCCCGTGGCAGGCCATATGGGCGGCAAGGGAGACAAATTCCCGGCGTGCGCCGCGCAAATCACCGTCGGCTTGGCGCTGGCATGCAGCGTCAAAACGTTGCTGTTCAAAACCAAGGCTAGACACATGTATCTCATCTAATCGTGCGGTTGCGGGGGAGTATGCCATGGTCATTATTAGTCATGAAAGTCTGTTTGCGAAAGCCTGCTAATGAAAGTCCCGGCTGACAACACGCAGATTGGTATTTACCTGCCGGGGGTGGCGTGGTGGGTTACTGTCAGACGGGCTGGATTTTCCAGCGCCCTGTGCGGGCCCAGGCTGGGGGGATGCTGGTTTTGAAACGCTGACTTTAGAGGGCGGTGAACGCCGGCTTTCAGCCCCCCCGCTTTTGACCTCATCGGCATTGGCGATGGCACCGTTAAAGCCTGCTTCATCGACGGGCCCTTCGGTCAAAAAGGCCAAGTCTGGCGTCAGGTTTTCAAGTTTCTCAACCACCACATGGGTGACTTGATCGGCTTTTTGAATGCGTCCTGTCACGCCCAAAAGCTTGGCTGACAATACGATTGGGCGATATTTTTCAAATACATCGGGCCAGACAATTAAATTCGCTGTGCCGCTTTCATCTTCTAAGGTAATGAAAATCACCCCATTGGCGGTGCCAGGGCGCTGGCGAACCAATACCAGGCCTGCCAGATGGACGCGCTTGCCATCGCGGCTTTGCGTTAGAACGCTGGTTGGCAACCGTCCTGCGGCCTGTAACCGCGTCCGTAGGAGGGCCATAGGGTGGGCCTTAAGCGACAGACGCAGGGCCGCATAGTCATCAACCACATCTTCTCCCAAGGGGGTTGCCGGCAAGTTTACAGTGGCTTCACGTTGAGCGATGGTCTGGCCATCGCGGGCCTCAGCGGCAGCAAATAAGGGTAAGTTACCAGCGTGCTTATCGGCGGGGCCGGTGATGGCTTTTGCCAGGCCGCGTACCATCCAAAACGCCCGCCGCCGGTCCAACCCAAGACCGCGATAGGCATCCCCACGCGCGAGTGCTTCCAAGGCCGCCCAATCAAGCCCTGTTCGCTGCCATAAATGCCGGGGATCGCGGTATGCTTGGCCACGGCAGGCGACCAGAATTTCTGCATCTGCTTGTTTTAAGCCTTTGATTTGACGCAAGCCAAGGCGCAACGCAAAGCGACCATTTTGTTCCGCCTCTAAAGTGCAATCCCAGTCACTGGCGTTAATATCTGGCGGCAGCACAGTGACACCATGGTCGCGGGCATCGCGGACAATTTGCGCCGGCGCGTAAAACCCCATGGGTTGGGCATTTAACAGCGCACAGGCAAAGGTCGCGGGATAATGGCATTTCAGCCAGCTGGAGACATAAACGAGCAGCGCAAAACTCGCGGCATGGGATTCTGGAAAACCATAATTACCAAAGCCTTCAATTTGTTGAAAACAACGTTCAGCAAAGCTTTGGTCATAGCCATTATCGACCATGCCGTTGATCATTTTGTCGCGAAACGGCCCAACGCTACCGGTCTTTTTAAAGGTTGCCATGGCCCGCCGTAATTGATCGGCTTCAGCAGGTGTGAAACCGGCCGCGACAATGGCAATTTTCATCGCTTGTTCTTGGAACAAGGGCACTCCAAGGGTTTTTTCCAGCACGTTACGCAAATCTGCTGACGGGTAATCAACCGCTTCCAAGCCGGCGCGTCGGCGCAAATAGGGATGCACCATGTCCCCTTGAATGGGACCAGGCCGGACAATCGCCACTTCGATAACCAAGTCATAAAATGCCCGTGGTTTCAGGCGTGGTAGCATCGCCATTTGCGCCCGGCTTTCAACCTGGAAAACGCCTAGGGAATCGCCCTTACACAGCATGTCATAGACAGCTGGGTCTTCGGCAGGCACGGTTGCTAGATCAAGGGGGCGACGGTAATGCTGGCGTAACAGGTCAAAGGCTTTGTGAATACAGCTAAGCATGCCAAGGGCCAGAATATCGACCTTTAAAATCCCAAGGGCATCAAGGTCATCCTTATCCCATTCGACAACGGTACGTTCAGCCATCGCGGCGTTTTCAATCGGCACCAATTCATCAAGGCGACCACGCGTCATTACAAAGCCGCCAACATGCTGGGATAAATGCCGTGGAAAGCCAATAAGCTGGCGGGTCAAATTCATGGTCAACCGCAGCCGCCAATCTTCTGGATCAAGACCTGTTTCGCGAATACGGTCATCGGCCAAAGCGCTGCTTGAGCGCCCCCAAACTTGATCCGCGAGCAGGCCAACCACATCATTGGACAGGCCCATGGCTTTGCCAACGTCGCGGACCGCACTGCGTGCCCGATAGGTGGTCACCGTGGCGGCCAGTCCCGCGCGTTCGCGGCCATATTTTTGATAAATATATTGAATAACTTCTTCGCGCCGCTCGTGTTCAAAATCAACATCAATATCAGGGGGCTCGTCACGGGCTTCGCTGACAAAGCGTTCAAACAAGGGGTCTGATCGTTCAGGGTCAACAGCCGTAATTCCTAAGCAATAACAGACAGCTGAATTGGCCGCCGACCCACGCCCTTGGCACAGGATGTGACGGTCGCGGGCAAAACAAACGATGTCATCAACCGTCAAAAAATAGGGGGCGTACTTAAGCTTGGCGATCAATGCCAGCTCATGGTTGATCAAGCGGGTGACTTTTGCAGGGACGCCGTCTGGATATCGCCGTTTTGCCCCAATCCAGGTGCGGTGTGTCAATTCAGCCTGCACATCGCGGCCTGCTGTTGTTAATTCATCGGGGTATTCATAACGCAGCTCATCAAGCGAAAATGTACACGCCTCAGCAATTTCAACAGTGCGGGCGATGGCGTCGGGATGGTCGCGAAATAATCGCGCCATTTCGGCAGGTGGTTTTAAATGACGCTCGGCATTGGCGGCCAGATGAAAGCCTGCATTATCAATGCTACAGTGCTGCCGGATGCAGGTCAGCACATCTTGTAAGGGCCGTCGCTCAGGGACGTGATAATGAACCCCGCCGGTCGCAACCAAAGGGGTTTTATGGGATTTTGCAAAACGTGCCAACTGATCCAGGCGATCACGTTCATTGCCGTCATAAAGTAACTGCCCGGCCAGGTGACAATTGCCCGCAAACAGTCCTTTTATTTCATCTAGCTGTCGTCCAAATAGGGGGCTTAAAGGCGTTGTTGGCGGTAATACCAAGATATGCTGCTGACCGCCAAGGCCGACAAGATCATTTAAAGAGATCTGGCAGGCACCTTTTGTGGTCCGTCGTTTGCCCATACTGAGCACGCGTGACAATCGCCCATAGGCAGCCCGGTCATGGGGATAGGCCAGTATGCTAGGGCCATCTTCAAGGTTGATTCGGCTGGCGACGATATATTTCAGTGCCAGATCACGGGCGGCAACATGACCGCGCACCACACCTGATAAGGTATTATGATCCGTGATGGCCAACGCCTGATGGCCAAGGGTGGCCGCTGTGATGACCAATTCTTCAGGGTGCGATGCGCCTTGCAGGAAGCTAAAATTGCTCGTGGCGCATAATTCTGCATAGGGGATGGGCGCGCTTGCGTGGGTCATGCGAATAAACCATGCATATACCAGCGTGGGGCTTCACCGCGTTCGGTTAACCCCAATCGATAAAGCCAGTAACGCCGTCCAGTCTCATCTTCGACCTGAAAATAATCACGCGTGAGGATGCTGTCTGGAGCGGTTGCCAGGTTATTTTGCTGCCACCATTCAGGGGCGATCCGTTCTGGGCCAATGGCCCGCTGGATGGGGTAGCTGACCCCGCGCCAGCGAAATCGAACAGGGGGATGGTCAGGCAGCAAGGCTGTTGCCTCAATGGCTTCTGGGTGGACAAGCAGTCGCAGCGGCCGGTTACCTGCGGTATCCGGCAATTGTGTTTCAGGGGCTGTCCAATCTATGTCGGTACTATGCGCTCTGGGCTGCTCGGCACGTTCGGGCAGATGGCTGGCAACGGGAGCGAGCTGGTGCACCGCCCCATGGCCCAAGCGGTTGCGTAGCCGATCAATCAAGTCATCTACTGTTTGTGCTGGATCATGGCAGGCTGTTGCCGCTTGACTGCTGGAATTGATCGCTAAGGTGGTGTTCTTGGCTGTAAGGGCTTCAACTTCAAGCGCTTCAACAATCATCATGTCAAAACCAAAGGCCGTATCAAGGCGGTCAAAATGTGGCATAAACAGCTTTAAAAGACCGTCGCTGTCGCGGCGTGGTCGACCAACGCCAATGGCAATCTTGTGCAGCGTATTGTCGACTCCAAAAAACAATAGCTGTAGGCGGCGAACACCACTTTGTTCACGTTCAAGCCGTTCTGTCAGGCGACACAATAGGCGCTGGCTGGCAAGTTTAATATCATCGTGTCGGGCAATCGGTTCGGGGAAACTTAACCGTACCCGATGCGGCGCAAGGGGCTGACAGGGAGTGAGCGGTTCATCGGCGTCACCCAGCGCTTGTGCAAGACGTTGGGTGACTTGTGGGCCAAAACGCGCCCGCAAGGGGGCTTTTGGCAGATCATATAACTGCCCAATCCTGCGCAACCCACTTAATCCCAAGCCATTCATCACCGCTGCGGGCAGGCGTAAGGCTGCGATCGGCAGGGCAGAGAGCAGGGCTGCTTGTTGGCCGCTGGCAATAATCTGGGTGCGGTTGGCGGTTGGCGGCGCAAAACGCGCCATCGCCCATGCCGCACCGGCACTATCTGCAATCGCCAAACAGTTTTCAAACCCCAGCTTGGTCAGCCTGTGATGTAAATCAGCCAGTAAGGCTGCTTCCCCGCCAAACAAATGCGCGCAGCCACTGATATCAAGCCATAATCCCAGCTCACCAAACGCTGGGCCGGTGGCGCTCTGACTGCTGCTATGAGTCGGGTCAAGGGCAACCCAGGGAGTGTATCGCCGACACCACTCAACCAATTGGTCACGGCTGGCAGCTTCAGCGCGGGGGGCGGCAGGCTGTAATTCTAAATCAGGGACCATGGCCCGGGCGTCGGCCGCAGGCATTAACGGGGTTAGGCCGCTGCTGCGGGCACTTTGTGAGAGGCCCAGCAAGACCTGTCGTCCATGTTGCTCAATCAGGGTTGCCAACGGCCTTGTGCGGGCGTCAGCTGACCCTTTAGGGCGGCGCTGGACAAGGCTATCAGTTGCAAAGCTTGGTAGCCAGAGCGATAGGATTCGCCGCGCGATATGTCGGCTAAGCTTAGGCAGCGACGCGGCCATTGCCTGCGCTGCTCCGAGTGTTTGCCTGGGGGATATGATGGGGCGTTTCTGCTGTCAGGGTGGCGGTGCTGTTGAGGCAGCGCGCTTGCGGGTTCCAGGTAACCTGCCACTGCCCCAATTGCTGGCTGCGGGCGCGCAATAGCTCAAGCTGCCAACTTGGCCACCAATTATGACGGGCCCCGGCTGCGGCCCGGACCCGCCAGCGGCTTTCAACCAAGCCGTTTAAACTGACACCGCTATCTTCGGGGCGAATGACAAAGCCATGGCTTGCCCCCGCTTCGGCAGCGAGTTGTAGGCGGCGGGCGATGGTCGTGTCGACACCGCCGGCACGGCGCTTGCTTGGTGGCGCTTCAAGTACAGCGGCCAGCAAGCCTGGGGTGCGTAAGCCTTCTTCAAAGGCCCAGAGGCGATCATCTTGACTGCCGCCATCAAGCCAAAGTAATCGTCCTGGATCAACACCAAGCTGGGCAAGGCCACGGCCATAGGGGCGGCCACCATAAAGGCCCGTTGCGCGACCACACCAGAGCACCTGGCCTTGTGGAAAGCGGCTTTGTAGGCGGGCGATAAGGGCCGCGGTAAAGCCAAAGGTGGCACCATCACGGACCGTGCTCCAGCCTTCACCGATAATTTCATGGACGCGGCCACGGGCCAATCCATGTGGCCCAAGTCGGCGGTCAATTGGCGCATAGCCAAGATCAAGGTCAGCCTGATGATGCGCTGTTGATCGCTGTTGACTGCTGCCGCGCTCGATCTGGCGTACACGCTGGCGCAAGTCGTCCAGGATCGCTTCCTGAGCGGTTTTAGATGTGGGCCATGATGACAGGTTTTGCATTCTGTGCAGACGCCGGTTAGGATTGAGAAGCTTTCATATGTTCTTGCTTTGTTCTATTTCAAGATCACCCTTGAGTCAATTTGATATCACGCTGATGTCGCGATTAATGTAGTTGTATAATGTCCTCATCTGATGAACCTATTGATGTTGCTGACCTTGTTGGCCTGAGCGCACATCTTGACCTGCACCTGGTCGCGTGGTCTGAAAATTTTGCCCGTATGGAAGTCAATGTGCGTGATTTTCATCTTAACCGAAGCGGCATTGTCCACGGCGGGCTTTACGCCACCTTGCTTGACGCGGCAGCAGGCTATACCGGGGTTTGGACACCGCCGGGGGTTGACCCTAAACGTGCCATCACGTTAAGCCTCACAACCAATTACCTTGGTAAAACAGATGCGGGCAAAGTGATCTGTACATCGCGCTGTATTGGCGGTGGCCGCTCAATTTTCTATGCCGAAGGCGAAGTGCGTGACGATCAAGGTCAGCTTTTAGCAACCGGCCAAAGTACCCATCGTATCCGCACCACTTGGACCCCGCCTGTTGAGGAAACACCTTCATGACGGATCAGACTGCCCTCCCCGAAACCGAGAATATCGCCGATACAGAAGAGATTCGCGGCATGAACGCGCTTTTAGGCATGGAGTTGATCGAGTGGCGTGATGGGTATGCGCGAATCGCGGTGGATGTTGTTGACAAGCATCATAACCACAGCGGTCTTGTGCATGGCGGGCTATCGCTGACGCTGTTGGATGTTACCTCAATTTATACCGGTTATTGGGCACCGCGCGATCAGCCGCGTAAACGCTGTGTCACGTTATCACTGACAACAAATTTCATTGGCAAAGCGCCCACCAGTGGGCGACTCACATGTGAGGCATGGCGTGAGGGTGGCGGCCGGTCAATATTCTTTGCTCGCGGTGAGGTCCGTGATGCGGCCGGTAATTTGGTGGCAACGGCCAAAAGCACGCACCGGGTTCGCAGCGGCGCCCTTTAATCCAGGACTTTTTTATGGTCGGGGTTTTTGAAAGCTTCGGTTGCTGAGACTAAGTTTGCACGGATGCCAGGCTCTAATGCTGAATGGCCTGCATCATTAACCATCATCAAGCGTGCCTGTGGCCAGGTGGCGGCCAGATCATATGCGGCGTTTGGCGGGCAAATGATATCGTATCGGCCCTGCACAATGATTGCCGGTAGATGCGCAATTTTGGGCATATTTTCAAGCAGTTGATTAGGTTCTAAAAACAGCTTGTTGACGAAATAATGTGCTTCTAACCGGGCTGTGCTGAGGGCGCGTTGATCATGTAAATGATCGCCAGCCTGATTGGCTCTGGGTCGCAGCAATGAGCAAGCAAGTTCATAATCATTCCAAGCATGGGCAGCGGGCATATGAACCGCTGGATCAGGATCAGAAAGCCGCCGGTGGTAATGGGTCAGCGGATCATCTTGTTCATCTGCGGGCAGGAATTCTTTAAACGCTTTGCCGGCATCGGGAAAGAAGATCCCCATATTGTGCAAAAACCACTGCACATCTGCGTCACGCCCCAGAAATACCCCCCGCAGGATAAAGCCACGGCAATGCGCAGGATACGCTTGGCCATAAGCCAGTGCCAGGGTACTTCCCCAACTGCCGCCAAAAACCAACCAATCGGTTATCTCTAAAAGACAGCGCAAGGCATCGATATCGGCGACCAACGCAGCGGTGCTATTGGCTGTGGTTTCACCAAGCGGTATTGACTGCCCGCAGCCACGTTGATCAAACAGGATGATACGATAGTGTTGGGGGTCAAAAAAGCGCCGCTGAATAGGTGCCGTTCCCGAGCCAGGTCCGCCATGCAAAAAGATCACGGCGGGACCGTTTGGATTACCAGATTCTTCCCAGTAAAGTCGATGGCCATGGTCACGGTTTAAAAAGCCCGATTGGCGGCACGCAAGGGCAGGAAAAAGGTCCATTTCAGAGCTCAAGATATTTACGTTTCCTCGCTTATGGCGCGAAATGGAGGGGTTGTCAAAAGCCATGCGGACAGTGCAGGCTTTTGTTATGCGTCGACTTTCAATTTTGGCTCTTGCCTGTGCTTTGCTGATGGTTGCTGTGCCGTGTGTGATCGCACGGGATGGCGGCGATGACATGCCACATCTTCCTGTGGGGCAGGTGCAGATTGGCGAACAGGCGATAGGATTGGCGACAGTCGACGGGGATACCTTGGTTTTGGCAACGGGTCAGCAGGTGCGTTTGGTGGGCTTGCAAGCGCCAAAATTGCCGCTCGGGCGGCCTAACTTTAAAGCCTGGCCCTTGGCAGATCAGGCCCGTGAGGCCTTGCAAGGTCTCGCTGATGGCCAGCGCTTAAGCCTCTATTATGGCGGCCGCCAAAGCGATCGCTATCGCCGTAAGCTGGCCCATCTGGTGCGCGCGGATGGGGTCTGGATTCAAGGGGAAATGCTGCGTTTAGGATTGGCACGGGTTTATAGTTTTGCGGATAATCGGGCTTTATTAGCAGAAATGCTAATGCTTGAAGCCGAGGCGCGGGCCGCCCGGCGGGGCATCTGGGCCTTACCCTATTACCGGATCCGCAACCCCGCAGAAACAGTCGCAGACATTGATAGTTTTCAGCTTGTCGAAGGGCGGGTGGTCGATGTCGCAACAATCAAGCGGCGGACTTATATCAACTTTGGGGCGGATTGGCGGGATGACTTTACCGCCGTGATTGAACGCAATCGCAGGGCATTATTTGAAGATGCGGGCGTTTTCCCAGATCATTTAATTGGTCGGCGATTACGGTTACGCGGCTGGGTAAAATCCCACAATGGCCCGTCGATAACGCTCAGTCATCCAGAACAAATTGAAATCCTCAGCGAATAATTTTACTGATACGCCATGATGATGCTTTGTAAATGGCCCGCCCTGTATACCAGCCTATTGGTTGTCTTAGCAGGCTGTGCGCTCAATCCCGCAACGGGCGAGCGTGATTTTATGTTGCTCACACAAGCGGATGAGCAGCGGCTTGGCGCGCGCGAACATTCAAAAATCATCGCCCAGTTTGGCGGCGACTACTGCGACCACGGACTCTGCGATTATGTAACCAGAATCGGCCGGAAACTGGCAGCGTTTTCCGAATTACCAGCGGAAACCTTTACCTTTACGATTTTGGATTCTGATATTGTTAACGCATTCGCGTTGCCGGGTGGCTATGTCTATGTCACCCGCGGCCTCATCGCCCTGGCGGAAAACGAAGCAGAACTTGCCAGTGTCGTCGCCCATGAAATCGCCCATATCACCGCCCGGCATTCCGCCCAACGGTATAGCAAGCAAGTTGTTGCAGACCTGGGGGTTGGCTTGTTGGGGGCACTGAGCAAAGACAGCGAATTGACCGATATCGCCAGCCTTGGCGGCACTTTATACCTGCGCAGCTATAGCCGTGAGCAAGAGTTTCAAGCCGATATTCTGGGGATCCGTTATCTGGGCCGGGCGGGCTACGATATGCACGCGATGGCAGGGTTTCTTGGTCGGATGGCAGCTCATGGACGTTTTCAGGCACAGCTGCGGGGCGTCAAAAACAGCCATAATCGCTTTGATATGATGGCAACACATCCCCGAACGGTGGCGCGTGTGCGCCAAGCACGTCAAGAAGCAAAGGTTACGGATAAATTCGCGCCGACGGTTGGCCGGCGACGATTTATGAACGCGCTGGATGGTTTGGCCTATGGCGGTAGCGCTCGCCACGGCTTTGTCCGAGCGGGTCGCTTTATTCATCCAGAGCTCGGTTTTGCCTTTGATATTCCGCCGGGATACCATCTCGAAAACCACCCGCAGCGGATCATCCTTGGTAAAGCGGGCAAGCCAACGATTGTCTTTGATACAATTGCCAACAACGGCCAATCGTTGAAAAATTATTTATTGTTTGAGTGGGGCAAGCAACTACGCTTAACAAAACCTGAGGCTATTACCATCAATGGCCTGCAAGCGGTTACCGCTGCCAGCCGTGCTCTGATCAGGGGCCAGGTGACCGATATGCGGTTCATTGTTGTACGTTTTGCGGCCGATCGGCTGGTGCGTTTCTTAATTCTGGATACCAGCGAGCGTCTTAAAGCGGCCAGCACAGAGATCCGCCGGATGACCTATAGTTTCCGTTCCTTGTCGGCGGCTCAGAAGAGACGCCTGAAACCGCCACGGGTCCGGGTCGAAAAGGTCGCAACAAGTGCTGATTTAGACCAGCTCTGGCGCCGGATGCAGGTCGTAGATTTTCCCAAACAGCGCTTTGATGTGTTAAACGGTATAAAAACAGGCCGCCAAATTAAACCTGGCGACCTGATAAAAATTGTCCGTTGATTAGGGGGGTTACAGCAGATCTGCGACCATATCGACACGGTCAACCAGGACGGTGCGGAGCTTATTCATCGCCCGCTGTTCAAGCTGACGAACACGTTCTTTGCTGACCCCGAGCTGTTTGCCAAGTTCTTCCAGCGTAAGGCTGTCATCAATAAGCCGACGCTGTTGAATAATTGTCCGTTCACGATCGCTTAATGTGTCAAGTGCCTCGGTCAGCCATTGACGGCGAGACTCGCTGTCGATCCGGTCGCCAACGATCTCATCTGGACGCGGACCGTCATCTGGTAACAAACTCTGGAATTCATCGCCGCCCTCATCGCCAATCGTTAAATTTAACGACTGATCAGCTTGAGTGAGCCGGGTTTCCATGCCCTCAACGTCTTTTACCTTCACATTTAAGGCTTCAGCGATCCGATCTCTTA